>NZ_CP117430.1:3138558-3452413 GCF_030687395.1 Pseudomonas wuhanensis
TCATCGCCGCGCCATGACGAGTCCCAGCGGATGCCATGCTCCCTTAACGCCTCGATGAAGCCCGGCGCACCGTTGCCGGCGGGGATGCGAAAGCCTGTCGGACGCTGACCGGTCAGCGCGCTCAAGGCCGCGCAACCTTTTGCGACCTCGGCACTTTGCTCGGCCAGCGTCAGGTTGTCGTAGTTTTGATGGCGATACCCGGCGCAGGCGATTTCATGCCCGCCGGCCTGGATCGCCCGGACGTGCTGCGGGTTTTCCTCGGCGACGATGCCGGGGATGCACCAACTGCTGGAAACCCCCAGTTCTTCGAACAAACCGAGCAAACGCTCGACACCGCGTTGGGTACCGTAGCGCCACACCGATAAGGTCTTGTCGCGTCCGGCGACTTCCGGCGCCTGGGTGAGGATGCCGTGAATGTCGTTGTAATCGACGGTCAGCACCACGGCACAGCGGTAGCCGTTGGGCCAGACAGTGGAATCAGCCATGGTGATGCTCCTTCAGCCACCAGTGGGCGACGTCGCGGCAGGTGGCGAACCAGACGTCATCGCGCTGGCGCATGTGTTCGAAGAGTTTTTCCAGGAGCAGGATGCGCCCCGGTTTGCCGGTGATTTTGGGGTGGAACAGGGTGGTCAGGCACAACCCTTCATCCATGGCGCCGTCGAACTCGCGGCACCAGTTGTCGAGGGTCAGCGCGTAGCTGGCGGTGCGGTCGAGTCCCGAGGGAAAGTCTGGCGCGCGGGTGTAGGCGAGGGAGGCGTAGTCGTCCATTTCCCAACGACCGGGGATTTCCACCAGCGGCGTATCGAAGCCCGGCACGCTGACCAGATACGGCCGATCATCGCCGCGCATGCTGCTGGAATAGGTCACGCCTGCTTCCACCAGCATGGCCGGCGTTTCGGCCCGCCAGTCACCGGACGGGGTGCGAAAACCTTCGGCGCGGATGTGCAGGTGTTTCCAGAACACCTCGCGGGATTTGTGCATCACGTCCTTCTGCTGATCCAGCGTCAGGGCGTAAAAGGATTCGTGTTTGTAGCCGTGGTACGCCACTTCATGTCCGCGCTCGACAATCGCCTGGCACTGTTTCGGCCAGTTTTCCACGACCCAGGCCGGGACGAAAAATGTCGTCGGGATCCGGAACTCATCCAGCACATCGAGAATCCGCGGCAGCGCCCGATAGGGGCCGTAACCACCGAAACCAAAGTACTCGGGCTTGCGCCAGATCGAGCCGTTGAGCATGGCATCGCCGGTGGGACCATCGAGGTCGAAGGCCAGGGCGAGGCAGGCTGCGTGCTGATTGGGCCAGGTGGGTTGTAGCGAGGAGGACATGTGGTGCTCCAACTATTTATAAGTAAACGCCAGACCCTGTGGGAGCGGGCTTGCCCGCGAAGGGGCCGGCACATTCAACAGTTATGTCGCCTGACAGACCGCCATCGCGGGCAAGCCCGCTCCCACAGGTTTTTCGGTGGGCCACAAAATTGTGATCGACCCAGAGTTAGTGTGGGAGCGGGCTTGCTCGCGAGGAGGCCGGCACATTCAACATCTATGTCGCCTGTCAAATCGCTTTCGCGGGCAAGCCTCGCTCCTACGGGGCTAGCATTATTTCCCGGCGTTAATGGTCACCGTCTTGATCGCGCCCAGTTCCAGGTCCCACTTCTTCAAGATCGCCTGGTAGCTGCCGTCATCGACCATGCTCTGCATCGCCACTTTCACCGCTTCGCTCAGCTCAGGCTTTTTCTTGCTCACGCCCAACCCGGTGAACTGCTTGGAAATCGGCAGGCCCACGGTTTTGTACATGTCCTTTTCCTGGGTCTTGAGGTACGGCAGGGTTTCGCTGCCTTGCATGGCCGCGTCGATACGGCTTTGACGCAGTTGCGCGCGGGCGTCGGCCGAGCCTTCGGTGCCGATCACGTTGATCGCAGGCTTGCCGGCGGCTTCGCAGTTGGCCTTGCTCCACTCGGCGATTTCCGCCGGAAAGGTCGTACGTCGGCTGGTACCGACTTTCTTGCCACACAGGTCGATGATCTCGTTGGTGTCCTTGTTTTTCTGCAAGGTGTAGAACTGCGGACCGCTGGTGAAGTAGTCGACGAAGGTCACACTGGCCTGGCGCTCGGCGGTGTCGGTCATGCCCGACATCACCATGTCCACGCGGTCGGTGGTCAGCGCATTGATCATTTGCTCGAAGCCGGTTTCCTGCCATTTGATCTTCACGCCCAGCCGCTCGGCCAGGGCGTTGCCCAGGTCAACGTCGAGCCCGGTGAGGGTGTTGGTGGCCGGGTCCTTGAAATCCATCGGCGGGTAGTTCGGCATGATCGCTACCACGACCTCGCCCTTGTCCTTGATGCTGGCCGGTAGCTCGGCGGCCCAGGTGAAACTGGAAGCCATAACACCTGCGATTACTGCTGGAATAACGAAGTTCTTCATGGTCGTTCTCTTATGAGTGTTGTTACGCAGCTCTTGATTTCTGAGACTGGCGCTTAGGTTCGAACGGCAGAAATGAAGCTTTGGGTGCGTGGGTTTTGCGGACTTATTAGTATTTCTTCGGGGCTTCCAGCCTCCACGATCTGTCCTTCGTCCATGAACACCATGCGGTTGGAAACCTCGCGAGCGAAGCCCAGTTCATGAGTGACGACGATCATGGTCATGCCGGTTTGCGCCAGATCGCGCATCACCGACAGCACCTCACCGACCAGTTCCGGGTCGAGTGCCGAAGTGGGTTCATCGAACAGCATCAGCTTGGGTCGCATGGCCAACGCGCGGGCAATCGCCACCCGTTGTTGCTGACCGCCCGACAGTTCGATCGGGTAGCTGTTGCGCTTGTCGGCCAGGCCGACGCGAGCGAGCAATTCCAAGGCTTCTTCGTGCGCTTCTTTGGGCGAACGCTTGAGCACCTGGCACGGCCCTTCGATGATGTTTTGCAGCACAGTCATGTGCGGGAACAGGTTGAAGCGCTGGAACACCATGCCGGTGGCCAGGCGCTGACGGGCGATCTGCGACTCGTTGAGTTCGTGCAGTTTGTTGCCGGCGATGCGGTAACCCACCAGTTCGCCGTCGACCCACAGGCCGCCCTTGTCGATTTTTTCCAGCTGATTGACGCAGCGCAGCAGGGTGCTTTTGCCGGAGCCGGACGGGCCGATGATGCACAACACCTCGCCTTGCTCGACCTCGATATTGATGTCCTTGAGCGCGTGGAAATGGTCGTAGTACTTGTTCAGGCTCACGGCCTTGACGATGCTTCTCATGTGGGGCTCCTCAAGAACGCTTGCCGGCGCCGCGAGCGAAACGACGCTCCAGACGGCTTTGACCAAAGGACAGAACAGTGACGGTGGCCAGGTACCAGATACCGGCGACGATCAGCAGCTCCATCACGCGGGCGTTGGCGTAGTAAATGTTCTGGGCGTTGTAGAGCAGTTCCGAGTACTGGATGACGCTCGCCAGGGAGGTCATTTTCACCATGCCGATGAACTCGTTACCCACCGGTGGAATGATGATCCGCATGGCCTGGGGCAGGATGATCCGGCGCAGGGCTTGCAGGCGCGGCATGCCGATCGACTTGGCGGCTTCGTACTGTCCGGTGTCGACCGAGAGCAGGCCGGCACGCACCACTTCGGCGGTGTAGGCGCCCTGGTTGATGCTCAAGCCGAGGAGGGCGGCCACGAAGGGCGTCATCAGGCTCACGGTGTCCATTTCGAACACACCGGGGATGCCGATGGTGGGGAAAATCAGCGCCAGGTTGAACCACAGCAGCAGCTGCAGAATCAGCGGCGTGCCGCGAAACAGCCAGGTGTAGGTCAGCGCCACATAGCGCAGGATCGGGTTGGCCGACATGCGCATGATCGCGGTGATCACCCCGAACACGATGCCCAGCGCCATCGCCAGCACCGCCATGACGATGGTGTTGAGCAGGCCCCACATGATTGCCTGAGAAGTGAGGAACTGGCCGATGTACGACCATTCGATCTTGCCTTCGGCGAAGGCCCGCACCAGGCCGACAATCGCAATCACGATTACCGTGGCGAAGAAAATCCGCCCGTAATAGCGCCGTGGCACATGCTGGTACTGGGTGATATCGAACTGGTTTTCCGCCAGTTTGCGCTCCGCCTGGAGTCGTTCTGCCTGAGTCTGGCTCATGTTGTTTCTCCGTACGCCGCGCTCAATCAAGACGGCGCGTGTTGTCTTTCATTTCCAACACAATCCCTGTGGGAGCGGGCTTGCCCGCGATGGCGGCATTACATTCAACATCAATGTTGGCTGACACTCCGCTATCGCGGGCAAGCCCGCTCCCACAGGTTTGGTGGCGTTGATTCAGAGACGGAAACCCTGATAGTTCTCGGTCCATTGTTGCTGGGCGGCGAGGGCGGTTTTCAGTCGACCGATCTGCTCGCGCACTTGTTGCGGCGCGGTACCGCCCCAGCCACTGCGGGCGGCGATGGCGGCTTCGAGGGTCAGGCTGTCGCGCACTTCAGGCTTGAGACGTGGATCGATCTCAGCCAGCAGCGCCGGGGACGCTTCCCACAACTCGATGTCATGTTTCTCGCAGGCCTGGACCAATGCGCCGGTGATTTCATGAGCTTCCTTGAACGGCACACCGCGCACCGCCAGCCAGTCGGCCACTTCGGTGGCGAGGGTGAAGCCCAGCGGTGCCTGACGACGCAATTCTTCAACGTTGACCTTCATGGTCGCGACCATCCCGGCCATGGCCGGCAACACCAGCAGCAGGGTGTCGACACTGTCGAGCACGCCATTTTTGTCTTCGCTGAGGTCGCGGTTGTACGACAGCGGCAGGGATTTGAGCGTCGACAACAAACCAGTCAGGTTACCGATCAAGCGGCCAGCCTTGCCCCGGGCCAGTTCGGCGATGTCCGGGTTTTTCTTCTGCGGCATGATCGAACTGCCGGTGGCATAGGCATCGTCCAGTGCGACCCAGCGAAATTGCCGCGACGACCACAGACAGAATTCTTCGGCAAGGCGGGAAATGTTGATCCCGAGCATGCTGGCGATAAACAGGAACTCGGCGACGTGATCGCGGCTGGCCACGGCGTCGATGGAGTTTTCGCAAACACCGCTGTAGCCCATTTCCTTGGCCGACTGCTGCGGCAAGCGAGCAATCGCAGAACCAGCCATGGCTGCGGCACCGAGTGGCGACAGCGAAGTGCGCACGTCCCAGTCCACCAAGCGTTGCACGTCACGCAGCATCGATTGGGCGTGGGCCAACAAGTGGTGCGCGAAAACGATCGGCTGCGCCTGTTGCAAGTGAGTGAAGCCCGGGCAGATGCTCTCGATGTGTTGCTCGGCTTGATCCACCAGCGCTTGTTGCAAGGCCAGCACTTCGACGGCCAGGGTGCGCACGTGATCACGCAGGAACAGCCGCAGGTCATTGGCGGTCTGGTCGTTGCGCGAACGGCCGGCGCGCAGCTTGCCGCCCAGTGCGCCGAGGCGTTCGGTCAGCAGGCGCTCGATGAAGGTGTGGACGTCTTCGTCGTCCAGCGTCGGCGCGATGCTGCCGGCACGGAAGTCATCACCGATACGCTCCAGGGCGTCGAGCATGGTCTGGGTTTCCTGCTCGCTCAACAGCCCTGCGCGCTGCAATTCCCGGGCATGCGCCTTCGAGCCGGCGAGGTCGTACGGGGTGAGGCGAAAGTAACGCTCGGGGCAACGGGACAAGGCCGCCAGGGCTTCGGACGGGCCGCTCTTGAAGCGGGCACCCCAGAGACGGTCGGTGGTTTGAGACATTGTTGTTTTCCTCGTCGTAAAGCGAATTGAAATCGGTATGCCGAGCCCGGAACACCCGCCGAAAATCATTCGGGCGTGGTTCGGCTCAATCAATATTCAAGGGCAGGGGAAAAGCGCAGTTGCTAAATGGCGAGAACTGATCGAAGTGTCAGTTTTTAATGGTTCGAAATCAGTGTGTTGGCACTGATCTGCGGGATTTATTAACGGTTGCCAAGCCTTGTTTTCTGTGTTCATTATTATTAGCCAGCACTGTTTTTGTTGTTGGACACAGATTGTTGAATAGGGCGCCAGAGGTAAATAAGCATTATGGAAACCCCACTTTCCAATTCCGGAAACCCGCCGCCAAAAACGGTACATCGGGCACCGCTGGCCCTCAGCGGTCTGGACTTCAAACTGCTCAAAGTATTCAAGGCTGTGGTCGAGGCTGGCGGCTTCAGTGCAGCGCAGAATGAGCTGAATGTGGGCCTGGCGGCCATCAGCAAACAGATCTCCGACCTCGAGATTCGCATCGGCATGCGCCTGTGTACCCGAGGGCGGGAAGGTTTTCACCTGACCGAAGAAGGCCGTCTGGTGTACCAGGCGTCAATCGATTTGTTTGCCTCCGTCGATAACTTTCGTGACCGGCTTAGTTCAGCTCAGAACGAACTTATTGGCGACCTTGGAGTGGGTGTTATTGATAATACGATCACGGACGCTAATTCGCCGTTAGTTGCGGCGCTGAGAAAAATAAACGAAGAGTCACCAAAAGTAAGGTTTCAACTTCAGGCGTCTCAGTTAGATGAGGTAGAAAGAGGCGTAGTCGAAGGGCGGTTAGTGGCCGGGATCGTGCCGGTTTATCAGAAAAGAGAAGAGTTCGATTACTTCCCGCTTTATGAAGAACGCTCGTACGTGTATTGCGCCGTTGGCCATCCACTGTTCGCGATGCCGGAGGCGGACATGGGCAGCAACGTGCTGCTGGATTTCGAGTGCATCAACCACCGTTACGCGATCCATCGGGACAAACTGAATTTTGCCCGCTACGACAGCTTTTCCGCGTCGGCGACTCAAGTGGAAGCCGTGGCGCTGCTGGTCAAGACCGGCCGTTTTGTGGGTTTTCTACCCGAGCATTACGCGGCAACCCTGGTGGCTCAGGGGCAGTTTCGAGCGGTGCGTCCGGACCTGATCAACATCGTCACGCCGTTCAATCTGATCCTGCGCCACAACACCGTGCGCAGTCCGCTGGTGAAGGCATTTGCCCAGGCGCTGGGTGTGGATCTGAAGGCGTCGGTTTGAGGCTAACGCAGCTTCAAGCGCATCGCGCACCGTCGTTCCCCAGGCAGACCGTGGTTGATTTCGTTGTTCAACACCGTCCTTAAACGCGAGCCTATTTCGGCCGGGCTCAATGTTTCAAAGTCGAGTTTGCGATAAAACGGTTCATTCCAGGGCAAGTCGCGGAACGTGGTCAAAGTCAGACCGTCGAGTTTCCGTTTGCGTGCGTGTTCGAGTGCCGTTAACAGCAACTTACGGCCAGCGCCCTGGCCCTGAAACTGTTGGCTGACGGACAGTTCCTCAATATGCAGTTCCCTGTCGACTTCAACGGCCCTGAGAAACCCCATAAGTTCACCGTCGGCCGATTGCGCCACCCAAACCTGCTCGTTCTCAATTGCCATTTGATGGTGTTCGGCATCGGCTACCGCAGCGTCGGCGAGCCAGGCCAATGAAGGGTCGCAGCGAAACAGCGCAGCCGCCGAACGCTCGATGGCGGGGAGGGCGGTGGCGTCGGCAGATTGGGCACGGCGTACAGTGAAATTCATACGGGCACTGTAGCTGCTGCTACTAGGGATTGACGTGCAGGAGAACGTAATCGTTTTTATCGAAACGCCCGCTCAATATCGGCGCCTGGGCTCCCAGCGCAGTGCCTTGCAGGGCGTGGTAGTCGTTCCGATCCATCATCAACCAGGCCGGCCCCTGCAGCGCTTCCAGTTCCTGAATCGATTCGGTGAACACCGGTTGCAGGTCCTGCTCGATATTGACCATGAACTTGATCGCCTTGGCATCCTTGCCCATGCCGTGCAGCACCAGCGGCGCCGGATCTTTCTGAACCTGTGCGAATGCCGCCCGGCTGAAGGTTTGCGTGTCGTAAAGCTGACGTTCGACCGGCTCGAACACCAGGATGTAAACCGACCACAGCGCCAGGACTGCGCAACCGGCCAGCATTTCGGCCCGCCAACGAGATCGGAACCACACCACTAGCGCGATGATTTGCAACGCGACAAGCACGATCAGGACCGGCACAAGGGCAGCCGGTTGCGTTGGCAGACGCCGCTGCGCGATCAGCAATCCGATGATCAACAGCCCCGGAATCAGCAACCACAGCCCTTGCATCAAGGTCCGCAACCAACCGAACACCCGACCCTGCGCCACTTGAAACGGATAGGCTGCGATGATCGCCGCCATGGGCAACATCGGCAGCAGGTAACGGGCCTTTTTCGCCTGGGGAATCGACAAGCCAATCATCACGATCAACCCGGCTGCCGTGCAGTACTGCAACAGACGCAATGCCGGACCGGCCTGCCGTGGATTCGTCAGCCAGACCGCCGCCAACACCAGCAACGCTAGCGGATAGGCGAGCGCATAGTTACCCAGCGAACGGGTGAAGTAATACAGCGAACCGCTGGCTCCCTCGCTGCCATCCATGCGCCCCAAGAACTGCATGTGCACCACGTCCTGCATGAAGGCCGGCCCGCCGCTGGTTTCGGCCAGCCACAGCAGCATGCCGACACACATCGCCAGCAACACGGTCGCCAGCAAACCGAAACCGAACAACCGTGACCATTGGCGATTGAGCAGGTAATAGCTGCACAGCATGCCGGTGGGGATTACCAGCCCGATCGGCCCGCGAATGCCGAAGCCCAGCAGCAACAAGGCAAGAAGTAACGGCAACCGACGGGGCATCGCGAAATGATCGGTGGCATAGCCCAGGTAGAACACCGAAAACGCGACGGCCGCCAGCATCAAGTCCTGGGACACGGCACGGGTTTCAGTGACAAACGTGCTGGTCAGCAACATCAAGGCGATGCTCAGCAGCGCCCAGCGTTTGGAGTACGGCGCGAGCAACCGGTACATCAATGTGACGATCACGGCGGCGGCGATGGCGCTCGGTAACCAGGCGCTGAGGCTGTTGACCTGCCCGAACGGCAGGGACAACAACCAGATGAACAGCGTCGAAAGCGCTGAGTAATCGGCATAGGGCTGGCCATAAGTGGTCGGGAAAAACGACGGCCCGTGGCGCAGCATCTCTTGGGCGAACAGCACAAACCGCGAGTCGAAACCGATCGCCGCTTGCTGATAAACCCCGGCGATGAACAGCATCAGCGCCAGCAGCCCAATCCCCAGGGACTGCCGACGAATGCCGGGCGATACCGTGTTCACGCGACGACCGAGGCCGCTGGCCATTGCTGATGGGGAATCGGCAGGTTGCGCGATTCACCGCGGCCCATCGGGAAGTACAGGAAACCGCTGCGGGCCAGGCGCTCGGCGTCGTACAGGTTGCGCCCGTCGAAGATCACCGGCGCGTGAAGCCGTTGCTGGATCAGGTTGAAGTCCGGCGCCTTGAATTGCTGCCATTCGGTGCAGATGATCAACGCGTCGGCCCCGGTAAGAACCGATTCTGGTGTGCCCATGAGCATCAGTTTAGATTCGTCCGGGTAAAGGTGTTGGGTTTCCTGCATGGCTTCCGGGTCGAATGCCCGCACATGGGCGCCAGCGGCCCACAGCGATTCCAGCAGCACCCGGCTCGGCGCATCGCGCATGTCGTCGGTGTTGGGCTTGAACGCCAGGCCCCACACGGCGAAAGTCCTGCCGCGCAAATCGCCCTTGTAGAAGGCGTTGATACGCTCGAACAGTTTGTGTTTCTGTCGCTGGTTGATGGCTTCCACCGCTTGCAGCAGGTCGCTGGAGCAGTGAGCCTCTTCGGCACTGTGAATCAGCGCGCGCATGTCCTTGGGGAAACACGAGCCCCCGTAACCGCAGCCGGGATAGATGAAGTGATAACCGATGCGCGAATCGGCACCGATGCCCAGCCGCACCGATTCGATGTCGGCGCCCAGGTGTTCAGCCAGCTCGGCGATCTGGTTGATGAAACTGATCTTGGTCGCCAGCATGCAATTAGCGGCGTATTTGGTCAGCTCGGCGCTGCGCAGGTCCATGAACATGATGCGATCATGGTTGCGGTTGAACGGGGCGTAGAGGTCGCGCATCACGTCGCGCACGTCATCGCGTTCACAGCCGATGACAATGCGGTCCGGGCGCCGGCAATCGGCCACGGCCGAACCTTCCTTGAGAAACTCCGGATTGGAGACGATATCGAACTGCAGCAGCCGACCGACCTTGAGCAGGCACTTTTCGATATGCGCGCGCAGGGTATCGCCCGTGCCCACCGGCACCGTGGATTTCTCCACCAGAATCACCGGCTGTTCACGGTGACGCGCCACCGCTTCGCCCACCGACAACACGTAGCGCAGGTCCGCCGAACCATCGTCCCGGGACGGCGTGCCGACGGCAATGAACAGCACCTGGCCGTGCTGCACCGCGAATTTTTCGTCGGTGGTGAACTGCAGCCGTTTGGCTTCCAGGCTTTCACGCACCAGGCTGGCCAGCCCCGGTTCGAAGATGCTGACGTGGCCTTGTTGCAGCAACTCGACTTTCTTCTCGTCAATGTCCATGCACACCACGTCGTGGCCGACTTCAGCCAGGACGGCGGCTTGCACCAGGCCAACATAACCGCTACCAAATACACTGATTTTCATGGAGCTCTCCTGATAGTGGGCGCGTGAGCAGGTCGAGAGTTGATGGTGATGACACCGAGGATGACCAGCGCCACCCCCAGGGTTTTCGAGAGGCTGAAGGTTTCGTTGAACAGCGGCAGGCTGGCGGCCAGCACGTACACCAGCGCGTAGCTGATGCTCAGCAGCGAATAGGCCCGAGCGAGGGGCAAATCCCGCAGGGCGGCGAGCCAGGTGAGCATCGATACGGCATAGGCGAGGATGGCGGCCAGCACGACAGCCACGGCGAACCTATCGATGCTGCCGCTGCTCAAGGCGGGTAACCATTGTTCGGGATGGGGCAAGCGGGTCATGCTCCAACGCATGCCCAACTGCGCGGCGCTGCCCAGCAGCACGCTGCCCAGGGCGAAGGCGACTCCGCGACGCAGGCTCATGCGTGTTGCCCCAGCAACGCCACGCCAGCGATCACCAGCGCCACGCCCAGCCAGTGACGGCGGTCGATGGTTTCGTGAAAGACGAAGCGGGCGACCAGTGTGATCAACACGAAATTCAGGCTGAGCATGGGATAGGCGACGCCGACTTCAAGGCGCTGCAACACCAGCAGCCAGACCAGCAAGCCCAATCCCAGAGAGGCGAACGCCAGCCACAGCCACGGCGAGCGCAGTTTTTCGCCCCAGTTCGACGTTTTGCCGCGCCAACTTTCCACGGCGTACTTCTGGGCGATCTGGCCCAGGCAGGTCAGCAGGCAGGCAGCCAATACGAGCAGCAGGCTCATGACGCCCCCTGAGGAAAGATCAGCATCACCAGGTTGCCTTGTTCATAACGTTTGCCATCCTTGGGCAGTCGTTCGATTTCTTGCAGCTCGCCATCGCCCTTGACCCGCATCACCACGCCGACCGAACCACTCTGGCGGGCTTCGCGCATCCACTGTTGCACCGTGTCCGGGTCGACTCGCTGCTTCATTGAGTCAGGATAGGCGAGGCCATATTTCAATTCGCCTATCGTGTTGTACAACGCCACGTCGGGGCGTTTCAGGCGCCAGGCCAAGGCTGACGCGGCGCCCAGGTCGTTGCTCAATAGCGTGCCGGTTTGCGCGAGTTCCTCGGCGTGTTCGAGGATGAACTGGTCGGGCATCTTGTTCGCCACCACCGAGTCGGGCAGCCCGGCGGGCAACACGCCGATCAGCAGCAAACTGCCGAAGGCCGGTGCCGCCCAGCATTGCAACGGACGGAACGCTTGCAGCAGGTTGGCCATGATCCAGCCGATCAACCCGATGAACACCAGCACCAGGTTGTGCAGTTCATGGGCATACAGCGGATTTTTCAGTTGCAGCCAGACCAGCGCAATCAGGGTGACCAGGCCCAGCATCAGGTTCAGCAGGCCATTGAGCCCCAGTGCCCGGCCCTGTTGCAGCTTCAGACGGTCCGCCAGGGCATGGCCCAGCAACAACGCCAGGGGCAGCAGGCAGGGCAAGATGTAGGTCGGCAATTTGCCGTTGCTCAGGCTGAAAAATGCCAACGGCATCAGCAGCCACAGCAACAGGAATGCGATGCCTGCCTGATGCCGGGCCTGCCACGCCTGTTTCAGCGCCGACGGCAGCAGCGCCGCCCACGGCAGACTGAACCCCACCAGCAGCGGCAGATAGAACCACCAAGGTGCGTCATGCTGGGCGTCATCCCCGGCGAAGCGGCGAATGTGTTCGTGCCAGAAGAAGAACCGCCAGTAATCGGGTTCCTGCGCGTGCACCGCCAAAGCCCACGGCAGGCTGACGGCGATGGCCACGACAATCGCCACCGGGCCGTATGTCAGCAGCTCCCGCCAGCGCTTTTTCCAGAGCATCCAGGGCAGGGCGATCAGCACCGGTAGCAGCCAGGCGAGGAAACCCTTGGTCATGAAGCCCATGCCGCAGGCCAGCCCCAGCACCGTCCAGCCGAGCAGACGCTGGCCACGGCTGATGCTGTCCAGCGCAAACCACAAAGCTACCAGGCTCAGGTTGACCCAGAAGGTGAATTGCGGATCGAGATTGGCATAGCCGGCTTGCCCGGCAACGATGGTAAAACTCATATACAGCAGCGCGCAGGCAAAGCTCTTGCGCGGTTCGTTCCACAGCCGTCGGGCGATCAGGTAACACAACAACACGCTCAGCCCGGTGCTCAGCGCCGAGACGAAACGCACGCCAAACAGGTTGTCGCCAAACAGCGCCTGGCCAATGGCGATCATCCAGTAGCCGGCCACTGGCTTTTCGAAGTAACGCAGGCTCATGAAGTGCGGCGACACCCAGTTACCGCTCAGGAGCATGTCCTGGCTGATCTGGGCGTAACGGGTTTCATCGGGAATCCATAAACCGTGGGTGCCCAGCGGCAACAAGTACGCCAGCGCCATAACGACCAGCAAAAACGGCAGTGCCCAGCGCTTGCTCATGCGCCTTGTACCCCCAGCCAGCCTTCACGGCCCTCGAGGGTGCCGCGCAAGACCCGGCCTGCCGGCAAGGTGGCGGCTGCTTCGGGCAGCAGATTGCCCAGGGGTTGGAAATGAATGTCCTGCCGGCGCGCATCGGCCAGCAGTTGACGGAAATCATTGGCCATCAGAATCCCTTCTACTTCGGCGTGGATCGTGTAGACGTTGAGTGCTTGCGGGGTGAACCGCTCAAGAATGAACGCGTTGAAGTCCTTGGCCGCGACGGTCGGGCCGACCACCTCATCGAAGGTCGGCAGGTCCACCGGAATCTGCGGTGTCCCCGAACTGCCATCAGTCAACGTCGGCCGGAACAGATGCTGGCCCCGACAATCGCTGTTGTAGCGAAAGCCAAATCCCTGTTTGGCCTCGATCACACGCTCGTCCGCCCGCCAACCGGCAGACGCCGAGCACTCGACTCTTCGCCCGAGGATGTCACTGAGGCTGTCAACGCCACGGCGAATCTGCTCGATCAACTGCGTCTCGCTCCAGCGCCCGGCATTGGCCTGCCAGCCATGGTGATCCCAGGCGTGCAGGCCGACTTCATGCCCCCCCGCCTGGGTCTGACGCATCAGGTGCCCGAGCTCGCGGCCGATCGGTTTGCCCGGCCACGCGGTGCCGGCCAGCAAAATGTCCCAGCCATACAGGCCGGCGGCGTTGGAACGCAGCATCTTCCAGAGGAACTGCGGGCGGATCAGGCGCCACAGATGGCGGCCCATGTTGTCCGGCCCGACACTGAAGAAAAACGTCGCCTTGACCTGAGCCTCATCGAGCATGTCCAGCAACCGCGGCACCCCTTCACGGGTGCCTCGGTAAGTGTCGACATCGATTCGTAGGCCTGCCTGCATCAGCATGATTCTTCTATAAATTCTCGCTGCGCGACTTCGAGCATGGCCTCGCGCAAGAAGAAGTCCAGCGTGTTGCCGATGGTCTCGCTCATCTGCACTGTTGGTATCCAGTCAAGCAGACGTTTGGCATTGGCGATGCTTGGTTTGCGGTGAGACACGTCCTGATAGCCGGTGCCGTAGAAGGCCTTGCTTTCGACATCGCGGAAACCGGCGAACGGCGGGAAGTTGGCGCGCAGCGGGTGAGCCTCGAACTGGCGCAGCAGTTCTTCGCCCAACTGACGAATGCTGGCTTCGTTGTCGGGGTTGCCGATGTTGATGATCTGGCCGTTGCAGGCGTCGTTCTCGTTATCGATGATCCGCGCCAGGGCTTCGACGCCATCGGCGATGTCGGTGAAGCAGCGTTTTTGCTCGCCGCCGTCGAACAGACGAATCGGCGTGCCTTCCACCAGGTTGAGGATCAGTTGGGTGATGGCCCGGGAACTGCCGATGCGCGCGGAATCCAGTCGGTCCAGGCGTGGGCCCATCCAGTTGAAAGGGCGGAACAGGGTGAAGTTCAAGCCTTTCTGGCCGTAGGCCCAGATCACCCGGTCGAGCAACTGCTTGGAAGTCGAGTAGATCCAGCGTTGCTTGTTGATCGGTCCGACCACAAGGTTGGAGCTGTCTTCGTCGAAGTTGCCGTCCTGGCACATGCCATAGACTTCGGAGGTCGACGGGAAGATCACGCGCTTGTTGTACTTGACGCAATAGCGAACCAGTTTCAGGTTCTCTTCGAAGTCCAGTTCGAACACGCGCAGCGGATTGCGCGTGTATTCGATCGGCGTGGCAATCGCCACCAGCGGCAGGATCACGTCGCACTTCTTGATGTGGTACTCGATCCATTCCGAGTGGATGCTGATGTCGCCTTCGACGAAGTGGAAGTTCGGATGGCTGCGCAGCCGCTCGATGGCGTCCGAGCCGATGTCCAGGCCGTACACTTCATATTGGTCGTTACGTAGGAGGCGTTCGGACAGGTGATTGCCAATGAAGCCGTTGACGCCAAGGATCAGCACCCGGGTGCGACGCGGCCCACAGCCCGATTCGGCACCACGCAAAACCGAACCATCGACCAGCCCCAGTTCGCTGGCCAGTTGCGGGCCGCTAAGGTACAGACCGTTGTCGTTACGCTGGCCGGCGTTGATCAGCAGCGAGCCTTCGCCGCAGGCGATTCGCAGTGGATCAACGCTGATGACCCGGCCGGGAGCCTGGCCTTCGTTGCCCTTGACAACGTCCGCGTCCCAGACAATCAACTTGTGCTCGCCAACCGCGCAGAAAGCGCCGGGGTAAGGCTGGGTCACGGCACGCACCAGATTGAACAGCTCTTCAGCCGGTTTGTTCCAGAGCAGTTTGCCGTCCGCCGGGGTGCGACGGCCAAACACCGTGGTTTGGGATTCATCCTGTGGGGTTTCGCTGAATGTGCCCTGAAGCAGCGCAGGCAAGGTGTCGCGCAACAGATCGATGGCGGCCAGGCGCAATTTGCCGTGCAGGGTCAGCGCGGTGTCGATGCGCTCAATCGCCACTCTTTGCTGGGCGATGATCGTACCGGCGTCGGCACGCTTGACCATGCGGTGCAGGGTCACGCCGGTTTCCGTTTCACCGTTCACCAGCACCCAGTTGGCCGGTGCCCGGCCACGGTAGCGAGGCAGTAATGAGCCGTGCAGGTTGAACGCACCTTTACTGGCCGTGGCCAGCAGTGGCTCGCTCAACAGATTGCGGTAGTAAAACGAGAACAGGTAATCCGCCTTGAGCTGGCTGATGCGCTCGATCCACAGTGGATGGTTGACGTCTTCCGGAGCGTGCACCGGGATGCCTTTGCGCGCGCACAGTTGCGCAACCGAGCCATAGAACGCGTTTTCCTTCGGGTCATCGGGATGGGTGAACACGGCGGCAATCTCGTAACCCGAGTTGAGCAGGGTTTCGATGCCGGCACAGCCAATATCGTGATAGGCGAAGACAACAGCTTTTGCGCTCATGAGAGAACCTGATCTGAAGAAGTGGAAGTGAGGCCGTCGACGGTGACAACGGGAGCCGGGGTAGAGGGGTGGCTACGCAGAACCTTCTCGATAAAGAACCGTGGACGCGCCCGGACGTCGCTGTACATGCGCCCCAGGTACTCGCCCAACAGGCCCATGCCGATGAATTGCCCACCGGTAAAAATGAACAGCACCGCAAACAGCACAAACAAACCGTCGCCGGCCCATTCGGCGCCGAAGACCAAACGCAGGACGATCAGCATGACGGCGAACAGCAAGCCGAGGCCGGCCATGCCGAAGCCAACGATGCTCAGCAATCGCAGCGGTGTGGTGGTCATGCAGGTGATCAGGTCGAACATCAGGCTGATCAGGCGCATCGGGCTGTATTTGGATTCGCCGTGTTCGCGCTCGGCGTGGGTCACCAGGATTTCCGTGGTGTGCCGGGCGAAGCTGTTGGCCAGGATCGGGATGAAGGTGCTGCGTTCGCGGCAGGCGAGCATGGCGTCGACGATGGTCCGGCGATAGGCGCGCAGCATGCAGCCGTAGTCGGTCATGGAAACGCCGGTGGAACGCTGCACGGCGAGGTTGATCAGCTTCGACGGCCAGCGGCGCAAGGCCGAGTCCTGACGGTTGTTGCGCACCGTGGCAACCACGTCGTAGCCCAGTTCGGCCTGAGCCACCAGCCGGGGGATTTCTTCCGGCGGGTTTTGCAGGTCGGCGTCAAGGGTGATAACCACATCGCCCTTGCACTGTTGGAAACCGGCCATGATCGCCGCGTGCTGGCCGTAGTTACGGTTGAGAATGACCGCCACCACCGGGCTGCACTCGCGACCGGCAGCGTCCTCGAGAATGTGCGCCGAGTTGTCGCGACTGCCGTCATCGACCAACACGATTTCGTAATCCTGGTGCAGTTGCTGGCACGCCGCTTCGGTACGCCGGAGCAACTCGGGCAGGCTGTCTTGCTCGTTGTAGACCGGAATGACGATCGACACGCAACGGATCGGATAAGGTTTCACAGGCTTTTGTCCACTATGTTTTCAATGGCGTCGACGACACGACCGACGTCATCGGTGGTCATGTCGGGGAACAACGGAATCGAACACAGCCGCGCCGAATTCCATTCGGTGTGGGGCAGGTAGATGTTGGGGAAGCGGCGGCGGTACCAGGTGTGCAGGTGGGTGGCGATGAAGTGAATGCCGGTGCCGATGTTCTGTTCCTGCAAAGCCTTCATGAACGCCTCGCGGTCCAGCCCGCAGTGCCGGGCGTCGATGCGCAGAATGAACAGGTGCCAGGCGTGCCGCTGCGCATACGCCGGAATGGCCAGCGGTTGCACCGGTAAGCCTTCCAGGCGCTGCAGATAGGTCTGGGCCAACTCCGTGCGTTTGGCGTTGATCGCGTCCAGACGCTCCAGTTGCACCAGGGCGATGGCCGCGTTGATGTCGGCCAGGTTGTACTTGAAGCCAGGCTCCATCACCTGGGCCTGGGGTTTACGACCATGGCTCAGGCGGTCGTAGGCATCCACGCCAAGGCCATGAAACTTGAGCATGCGCACTCGAGTGGCCAGGGCTTCATCGTCGCTGACGAACATCGCGCCTTCGGCGCAGGTCATGTTCTTGATTGCGTGGAACGAGAAGATCGCCGTGCCTTGGGCGCCGACGTGCCGACCTTTGTAGAACGTGCCCGCCGCATGCGCTGCGTCTTCGATGACGGCGATGCCGTGTTTGTCAGCCAACGCGTAGAGCGGATCGAGGTCGAACGCGGCACCGGCGTAATGCACCGGAATGATTGCCCTGGTGCGCGGCGTGATTGCCGCTTCGATGCTCGCCAGGTCACTCATCAACGTGTCGCGATCAACGTCGACGAAAACCGGCGTCGCGCCGAGCAGGCAGATCATGTTAGCGGTCGACACCCAAGTCTGGGACGGTGTGATGACTTCGTCGCCGGGACCAATTCCCAATGCCAGTAATGTGATGTGCATGCCGCCGGTGGCTGAGGACAATGCGACGGCATGGCGACAGCCGACATAGTTGGAAAAGTGCTCTTCCAGTTGCTGGTTTTTTGGCCCGGTAGTGATCCAGCCGGAGCGCAGTACTTGTTCTACCGCGGCTATTTCTTCATCGCCGATACTGGGGCGGGAGAAGGGGAGAAACGCCTGATTCATAGTAATCTCCGGGCGAACGAAGCCCTTCAGCGAAATCGCCGAAAGAAGCGTGTTTTCAAAGACTTAGCCGATAAGCCAAGAAGCCATCAATTGACTTTCCCGGCCATGACCGGCAGCGTGACGGCCCAGCGGGCTCGTCGAATGAAGGGAAGGTTATGCCCGTTTTTGTCAAAGGAACATGAAAAACCGGTAGGCGAATCGTTTATCTGAAGCTCATACAGCCACTGTTCAGACTTCTGCCGTTTATCCCGTTTTTTAGCGTAAAAGCCCGACAGAAGTGCCTCGCTTTATATTAAGTACATTTCATCGTTTAGTTGTTTTGTTGAACTTTATTCATTTTCAAGGCCGTTTCATTGATTGACTTACCTGCTACTGAATCCATCGTTTCAAAAGCCAACCCATTGACCCTGTACCTGACGCGTCTGGCGCCGTCCAGCCAGTTGACCATGCGTTATGTATTGCAGGACGCCGCCGACCGTCTGGACTTCGAAGACGTGAACATCGAAGAGATTCCCTGGCATCAACTGCAGCCCGAGGATGTCGTCGCACTGGTGGCGACCTTGAGCGAAGACGGCTACGCACCCAATACCTCGTCGCTCTACGTCAATGCGGTGCGCGGGGTGATGAACGAAGCGTGGCGCATGAGCCTGATCAGTCAGGAACACCTGCTGAAAATGCGCTCGGTCAAAGGCGTTGCCGGCACGCGACTGTCCCAGGGGCGCAACCTCAAGCGCACCTTGATTCGCGACTTGATGGAGGTGTGCGCCGCCGATCCACGGCCACAAGGGCTACGGGACGCGGCCATCATCGGGATTCTGTACGGTTCGGGGATGCGCAAATCGGAATCGGTGAATCTGGATCTGGACCAGGTGGATTTCACCGAGCGCAGCCTGTGCGTCACCGCCAAGGGCAACAAACAGCTGATCAAATACGCACCCGCCTGGGCCTTCGCCAAACTGGATGCGTGGCTGGAATTGCGGCGTTCGCAGTTAAAAGAGGGCGAAACGGACGACCCGTTCCTGTTCAACCGCATCCGCCGTGGCAGCCACATTACCCGCGAGCGCATCACCAAGCATGCGATCTACTACATTGTCCGGCAACGCGGCGCACAGGTCGGGGTGAAAATCATGCCGCATGATTTCCGGCGGTCGTTCATTACCCGAGTGATTGAAGAGCACGACCTGTCGATTGCGCAGAAACTGGCCCATCACAGCAACATCCAGACCACCGCCAATTACGATGTGCGCGACGACAACGAACGCCGTCGGGCGGTTGATCGCTTCGATGTGTGAACCACTATCAGGACGCTGAAGGACACCCTTTTTGGGAGCCGATCGCCTGACTGATAGCAGCAGCTAACCGTTTCACATTGTTTTGATGGGCCACCACCAAGTCATCGATGCTCGCACCGGAAGGGGTCTGCAACGTGCTGCGACAGGTGATCAGTGCGGTATCGCCGGCACCGAAGCTGCGCAGGCGCCATTTGACGTCAATCAACGCGTATTGCCCGGGAATCGAATCGAAGCGTTGCACATCCAGGCGCAACGACACTCTGCGTTGCGGGTTACTGTTGACCAGTTGATCGACCAGGGCACTGCGCAATTCATCCACCAGGCTCGCCGCCCACCATTCGGTTTCGAGGATCGCCACACCGCTGTTGCCTTGGCGGATGACAATCTGCGGCCGGTCGACCTGGGGCGGCACCGTGATGCTTTCGATCTGGATCTCCGCGCTGCTGTTTGCACCGCTCAGTTGGGCCGGGGTCAGGGTGTGGAACTGAATCGGGTCGCTGCGGCAAGCGCTGAGCAGTAACAGTGCAGTGACCAGAGAGATCTTCAGTGGAATAGCCATGGGGGTTGCTCCTGTGGTCAGTTGCGCGGGGGCGCCTTCATATCCATCGGTGCGGCATTGTCGGGACGGCCGCGAATCAGTGATTCCGGATGCCGGCCCAGGTAGTCCGAGAGCTCACGCAATGAGCGAGACATGCGCCCGAGTTCGTCCAGGGTCTGAGTCAACTGTTCTCGTTGCGGCGAATCCTCGGCCAGGGTCGAACTGGCCGATTGCAAGGTCTTGCTGACGTCCGCCAGGGTGGTCTGCACGCCGGGCAAGGTCCTGGCATTGAACTGCACGAGCCCTTTGCGCAGTTCGACGAGGTTGCTGTCGAGATTGCCGGCGATGCGTTCGATTGGCAGTTGGTTGATCTTGTTGACCATGCTCTCCAGTTTCTCCTGCAACTGTTCGAGGCTGCCAGGAATGGTGGGAATGACGACAGGCCGGGCGGCTGGATCGAACACGACTTTCTCCGCGTTGGGGTAGAAGTCGAGCGCGATGTAAAGCTGACCGGTCAACAGATTGCCGCTACGGGCCTGAGCGCGCAGGCCGTTGTCGATGAAACTGCCCATCAACTTGATACTGGCGGCTTCATCATTGGGATCATGATTCAAGGCCTTAAGCATCTTGGCATGGGCCTGGCCGAGTCGTTGTGGGTAGATCACAATGCCGACATTGACTGGAAAGCTGCGTTTTTTCGCGTCGAAATCGAGATTGACCGAGACGACCTTGCCAAATTCGATGCCGAGGAATTCCACCGGCGCGTCGATCTTCAGCCCGCGCAAGGCCTGATCGAAGCGCAAACTCAGGTACTGGCCCTTGCCATAAGGAGGCGCGAGGGCGGTATGCTGGTCTTCGAACAGGTCGAAGGCTTTATTCTCGCTGGCCGGCTGATCATTGGGGCTGTATTCCGGCGCGCGAAACGCGATGCCTCCCACCAATAGGGACGAGAGGGATTCAGTCTTCACTGCAAACCCATTGGCACCCACGCTCACATCGATGCCGCTGGCGTTCCAGAACCGGGTGTTTTCAGTGACGTAGGCGTCATTGGGCGAATGCACGAAAATTTCGATGTTCACCCCTTTGCCGTCGGCATCCAGCGCATACGCCACTACTTGCCCGACCGGGATCTTGCGGTAGTAGACGGAGGAGCCGATATCCAGCGAGCCGAGGTCTTGAGTGTGCAGCATGAAGCGTTTGCCCGGTTCGCCATAGGTAATGGGCGGCGGGTTTTCCAGACCGATGAAGTGTTTGGAGCGGATACTGGCCTGGCCGATGTCGGCGCCAATGTAGTCGCCCGACAGCAGGGTATCGATGCCCGAGACACCGCCGGCACCAATACGCGGGCGCACGACCCAGAATTGCGAGTCTTCGCGGGTGAAGCTTTCAGCCTGTTTTTCGAGTTTGATCGTGGCGTTAACGCTTTTTTGATCGTCGCTCAGCTCTACTTCCGATACATGGCCGATGACTACGTTGCGATACTTGACCTCGGTTTTGTTGGCCGTAAGGCCGCTACCGGTCTTGAACGTGACGGTGATGGTGGGGCCTTCCTGCATCACGTTGTGTATCACCAGGGAAATCCCCACCAGTACCGCAACGATCGGCACGATCCACACCAGCGAAACGCTGAAGCGACGGGTCTTGATATTGGCCTGGCCGGGGGCTTGCGGCCCATCAGTGGCTTGCGACTTCATCTAAGACCTCCTAGTTGTGGTTTTTCCCGCGCCTTATCCCGCTCTTTATCCCAAATAAGCCGCGGGTCGAAGCTCATAGCCGATAGCATGGTGAACACCACCACCAGACCAAAAAACAGAATGCCCGGGCGCGGTTCGATATCGCCCAGGGCCTGGAATTTCACCAGCGCTGCCACCAGCGCGACAACAATCACGTCGAGCATTGACCAGTAGCCGATCAGCTCGACGAAACGGTAAAGCTTCGAACGTTCCTTGCGCGCCCAAAGGCTGCCGCGTTGCACCGTGATCAGCAGCAGGGAGAGCGCAACGAACTTGATGCCCGGCACTGCAATGCTAGCGATGAAAATGATCAGGGCAATATCCCACGCACCATGTGCCCAGAACTCCAGCACACCGCTCATGATGGTGCTGTCGGAGCCGCTGCCGAACAGACTGGTGTTCATGACCGGAAGCAGATTGGCCGGGATATAAAACACCAGTGAGGTCAGGAGGTAGGCCCATGTGCGAGCCAATGAATTGGCTTTACGGGCATGCAGTGGCGCGCCACAGCGTTGGCATTCGTGAGGGTTGTCGGTTATGTCGCAGGCCAGGCCGCAGCTGTGGCACAGGCACAGGTTGAGTTCGCTGGCGAGCGGTGGCCTGTTCATAGGATGTCCCACAAATCACGGACATCGCGCCCGGCGATGCGAATCAACAGCAGGCTGAGAACGGCCAGGGCAAACAGGCCGATGCCGGGTATGACATCCAGCAACCCTGCGAGTTTGAACACCGCGACCATTGCGCCCAACAGACAGACCTCAAGCATGCTCCACGGCCTGAGGGTTTCCAGCCAGCGCATGCACACTTTGAAACCGGGCGAGCGCCGATGTACGAGGGCGAAGCTCAGGACCCAGATCAGCAACACCAGTTGAAAAAACGGCGCGATGATGATGGATATCGCCGCCACCAGTGCAATAAAGGTGATCGGCCCCTGGCTCAACGCCAATACCGAATCCCACAGCGTCGCACTGTTTTTCAGGCCTTTCAGGCTGATGCTCATGACCGGATAGAAATTGGCGAAAATCCACAGCACGGTCGCCGTGAAGGCCAAGGCCAGGCGCTGCTCCACCGACAGACCGTTATAACGCTGGAGCACGCCGCCGCAGCAGGTGCACAGGGCTTTTTGATGTTTGGCGAGCGTGACTTTTTCATACACGCAGTCGCAGTGCTCGCAAATGATCAGTTGGTCAGTCGTAGCCATAGGCCGCACTCGCCAGGAGGCAGGAAAGTCAGAGCACTCCCTCAATATAGAAGTGACTTGCGATTGAGCAAATTAAAAGACAGATCAAGGGGAGGTAATGATCAGATGGGTATCAGTGGCGAGGTGATTGTCCCGAACTTCAGCCGAGCAATTCGCGCAGGCGATACCAGAACATGCCGAGGGCCAGCAGCGGTGAACGCAGGACTTTTCCACCGGGGAAGGTCATGTGTGGCACGGCGCTGAAAACATCCAGCCCCTGGCTATGCCCGGCGTGAATCGCTTCAGCCAGCAACCGTGCGCACCAATGAGTCACGTTCAGGCCATGACCGGAGTAACCCTGGGCGTAGAACACGTTCGGGTACTGGCTCAAACGTCCGGCCTGGGGAAAGCGGTTGGCGGTGATGCCGATCATGCCGCCCCATTGATAATCGATGCGCACGTGCGCCAACTGCGGGAAGACCTTGAGCATTTTTGGCCGCATATAAGCACCGATGTCAGCCGGATCGCGCCCGGAATAATGGCAGGCACCGCCGAACAACAAGCGTCGATCCGCCGAGAGCCGGTAGTAATCGAGGCCGACTTTCTGGTCGCACAGCGCCAGGTTCTGCGGGATCAATTGCGCAGTAACCTCAGGTTCCAAAGGCTCGGTCGCGATGATGTAACTGCCTGCCGGTAAAACCTTGCCGCTCAGGCGTGGTTCGAGTTCCTCCAGGTGCGCGTTGCAGGCCAGCACCAGACTGCCGGCGCGTACCGTGCCACCTGCGCAGCGAACCTGCACGGTGCTGCCGTGAATCAACTCCAGCACCGGGCTCTGTTCAAAGATCCGCACCCCGAGGGATTCGGCAACGCGCGCTTCGCCGAGCACCAGATTCAGCGGATGCAAATGACCCGAACCCATGTCGATCAGGCCGCCGGCATAAACATCTGAGCCCACCACTTGCTGGCGTATCTGTTCGGGGCCGACAAGTCGGGTTTCATGGGCGTAACCCAGTGTGGCGAGGCTTTGCTGTTCAGCCTTGAACGCCTCAAACTGCGCCGGGGAGTTGGCCAGCTCGCAGAAACCCCAGCGCAGGTCGCAATCGATCCCATGCTCGCGGATGCGGTTGCCCACCAGTTCCACCGACTCGATTCCCGCACGCTCCAAATAGCGCACGCCGTCCTGACCGACATATCGGGCGAAACCTTCGACGTCATGGCCAATGCCGCGGATCAGTTGCCCGCCATTACGCCCGCTGGCGCCCCAGCCGATTCGCCGGCCTTCCAGCAGAATCACCGAGAGCCCACGCTGCGCCAGTTCAATCGCGGTGTTGACGCCGGTAAAACCGCCGCCTACCACGCAGACATCGGCCGTGAGGTCGGAGGCCAGCACGGGGTAGGGCGCCAGGCTGTTGGCCGACGCGGCGTAATAGGAATGAGCGTGTTCGTTGTCGTACTGATTCATTGGTTGGACTTCACTTTGCTCCAGGAACGGGTCATCAGACGCATGATCGGCTGGGGCGGGGTGGTGGAGATGTAGAGTTTGTCGAGGACTTCCTGAGGAGGATAGACCTCTGGATTATTGACCAGCTCCGGGTCCATGTATTGCTTGGCCGCCGGGTTCGGATTGGCGTAACCCACCGAGGCGCTGACCTTGGCGATTACCTGCGGATCCAGCAGGTTGTTGACGAACGAGTGGGCCTCTTTCGGGTTGCTGGCGTCGGCAGGAATCGCCAACAGGTCAAACCACAAGTTACTGCCTTCCTTCGGGATTGAGTAGGCGATGTTCACACCGTTTTTCGCTTCCTTAGCCCGGTTCGCCGCCTGGAACACATCGCCCGAATAGCCGAACGCGACGCAAATGTCGCCATTGGCCAGGTCCGACACGTACTTGGACGAATGGAAATAGGTGATGTAAGGCCGGATGGTCATCAGTTTGGCTTCGGCCTTTTTAAAGTCCGCGGGATTTTCGCTGCGTGGGTCCATGCCCATGTAGTTCAGGACCGCCGGGAACACTTCATCCGCCGAATCCATCATCGACACGCCGCACTGACTGAGCTTCTTCAGGTTCTCCGGTTCGAAAAACACCGCCCAGGAATCGATGCGATCGATGCCCAGCACCTGCTTGACCTTGTCGACGTTGTAGCCAATGCCGTTGGTGCCCCACAGGTACGGCACCGAATGCTCGTTACCCGGATCGTTTTTTTCCAGCAAGGCCAGCAGTTTCGGGTCGAGGTTTTTCCAGTTGGGCAGCTGCGAGCGATCCAGTTTGAGGAACGCGCCGGCCTTCACCTGGCGTGCAAGGAAATGGTTGGAGGGCACCACCACGTCATAACCCGTGCGGCCGGCGAGCAGTTTGCCCTCCAGGGTTTCGTTGGAATCGAATACGTCGTAGATCACTTTGGTCCCGGTTTTGGCCTGGAAGTCGGCGAGGGTGGTCTCGCCGATGTAATCGGTCCAGTTGTAGACGCTCACACTTGGCTGAGCCTGCGCAGTGGCACTGAACAGCAACACCAACGCGACCGGAACCACGGACTTCAATAAACGCATATCGACACCTCTTTTAGTTATTGGGTTTTCAGGCGTTTCTTGATCGTTCCCACGCTCTGCGTGGGAATGCAGCCCGGGACGCTCTGCGTCCCATTGGAACGCGGAGCGTCCCTTGAGGCATTCCCACGCGGAGCGTGGGAACGATCGTCAGGGGGGTTAGACGCTGAGCAGCAGGAACTCCCGCTCCCAGGAGCTGATCACGCGCTTGAAGTTTTCGTGTTCGGCACGCTTGACCGCGACATAACCCCGGACGAATTTGCTGCCCAGATAACGCTCGATGGTTTCGCACTCTTCCATGCGCGTCAGTGCGTCCTCGATGGTGATCGGCAGGCGCAGATTGCGTCGCTCGTAGGCGCGGCCCTGCACCGCGGCGCTCGGTTCGACCTTTTCGACCATCCCCAGGTAGCCGCACAACAGGCTCGCGGCAATCGCCAGATAGGGGTTGGCGTCAGCGCCCGGCAAGCGGTTTTCCACGCGCATGGCGTCTGGGCTTGAGGTCGGCACGCGCAGGCCGACGGTGCGGTTTTCTTCGCCCCATTCAACGTTGACCGGTGCCGAGGTGTCCGGCAGGAAGCGGCGGAACGAATTGACGTTGGGCGCGAACATCGGCAGCACTTTGGGAATGTACTTTTGCAAGCCGCCGATGTGGTGCAGGAACAGCTCGCTCATCTGTCCGTCGGCATCGGCGAAAATCGGCTGGCCAGTGGCGATGTCCACCACGCTTTGATGGAGATGCATGGCACTGCCAGGTTCATCACCGATGGGTTTGGCCATGAAGGTCGCGGTGACGTTGTGCTTGAGCGCCGCTTCGCGCAGGGTGCGTTTGAACACAGTGATCTGGTCCGCCAGGTCCAGCGCATCGCCGTGACGGAAGTTGATCTCCATCTGTGCCGGGCCGTCTTCGTGGATCAGCGTGTCGAGGTCCAGGCCCTGGAGTTCGCACCAGTCGTAGACGTCTTCAAACAGTGGATCGAACTCGTTGGCGGCGTCGATGGAAAACGACTGACGACCGCTTTCTGCACGGCCCGAGCGTCCCAGTGGCGCCTTGAGCGGCAAGTCCGGGTCTTCGCAGCGCTGGGTCAGGTAGAACTCCATTTCCGGCGCGACAATCGGCTTCCAGCCTTTGTCGGTGTAGAGCTGCAGGACCTTCTTCAACACGTTGCGTGGCGACAACTCGATGGGATTGCCGAACTTGTCGAACGTGTCATGGATCACGATGGCGGTCGGCTCGATGGCCCATGGAATGACGTAAACCGCGTCGGCGACGGGCTTGCAGACCATGTCGATGTCGGCCGGGTCGAGCAGGTCGTAGTAGATGTCATCGTCGACAAAGTCCCCGGTTACCGTTTGCAACAGCACACTTTCCGGCAGGCGCATGCCTCGCTCATGCAGGAACTTGTTGGTGGGTGCAATCTTGCCGCGAGCAATGCCGGTCAAGTCGCTGACCACACACTCGACCTCGGTAATCTTGTGATCTTTCAGCCACGTGAGCAGCTGATCGAAAGGGACATTCATAAAGACCTCGTTGTTGGTTTTATTGACGCCGGGGAAAACGGCTTCATCCACCGAACACTTCCCCTGTGGCGCGTTGACGACTATCTTGGGCGAGCCTTGCCGTTCCATCTATCCACTTTAAACAGCACAAAGCGCACCAAAAGAGTGCGTAAGGCGCCCCATGACAGCGTGCAATCCGTTACAGGTTCAAGCGTTCAACACCGCCGACGTGGCCGAGCAAATCCGCGCCACACCGGGTTGGGTGCAGCACTATCAGCAGATGTCTCCGGGGCATTTCGCCGGGCGGGTGCGCTATCTGGACTTGCAAGGCGTAGAGATTTACGAGGAACAGATGAACACCCGCGTCGAGCAGAATTTCAGCGCCCCCGATGGCACGCTGGCGTTCTGTTTCGATCGCAGCGACAACTCGCTGTACGTGTTGAACGGTGAAAGCCGCAACATCTGGATCACCCCGGAGAACTACCAGGAAATTGCTGTGGTGTTCGGTCCGCAATTCGTTCAGCGGCATGGCCTGGACGTGGCGCGACTCGAAGGCTTGTTCATGTCGCCGCTCAACTCAGGCCAGAACGCGCTGTTCAGCCGCTGGTTGAGCGGGACGTTGACGCGGTTGACGCAGACGCTGGATCCGCCGAGCAAGGACGCGTTGACCCAGCAACTATTAGAGGACTGTTTGTACATCCTCGATAACGCCTGTGTGTGCCTTGATCGCGCAGGTTTGCAGCGTCGGGCAGACGAGCGAACGATCATGAAACGCGTCGCCGAATGGGCCGCCGATACACCGGAAGAAACCCTCAATTTGCTGGAGCTGTCCCAGGTGGCGGGGGTTTCGCTGCGTCAGTTGCAGCATGCGTTCAAGGCGTATACCGGAATGACACCCACGCATTGGTTGCGCTTGCGTCGACTCAACAGCGCGCGGCGCGAATTGCTCAGGCGAACGCCTGGGGAAACGACGGTCGCGCAAGTGGCGATGGATTGGTCGTTCTGGCATTTGGGGCGGTTTTCCAGCAGTTATCGAGCGTTGTTCCAGGAACTTCCCAGCCAAACGCTCGCCCGCAAACACAGTGAGCCTTGTCGGAGGTCATCATGAGTCGGTTATCGTCTTTCAGCCTGTGTGTCCTAATGTCGATGGTCTATACGCAGGTGCAAGCCGAAACGGTCGTGCCCTTGAACGGGCAGAACTCGCAACAAGTCCAGCTGGACATCAACGATTGCAGCAACGTCACGGCCAGCCAGAGCACCTCAAACCCGCCACCCTCGGAGGGTGCTGCGGTGGATGCTACTGCCGGGGCGATGGGTGCGGAAGTACGAGGACGTCAACATGACGAGTTTTATGAGCCGGTCGAGGACGTGAAACAGGACTATCACGGTTGCCTGCAACGGCGGGGTTATCAGGTAACCCCGTGAGTGTCAGTGATCGTACGCTGCCGCTGATCGAGTAGATAAACCATCAGGCAAGCATAGAGCGTGAGGGCGATAAACAATCCCATGCGCACGGCGAAGGCGGTATAGACGTCTTTCCCGGCTAGGCTGTCCTGAACTGACTGACCCAGCAGGATGATCAACGTGACCAGGGTGTTGAGCCAGAACCCCGGGGTTTGTCGGGTCGGGCTCAGGGCATAAAGCTTGCGCGCCAATAGCAAGCCGAACAGGAGCATCCACAAAAAGAACATCCACAGGTGCACAAACAGGCTGAGCGCGCACCAGAACATAATAGCCAACAGCCCCCCCATGAAGGTTGAGCCGAGCAGTTCATGAGCCGCATTGCGCGCCGTTGTCGTCGAACTCTGCTGGCCAAGACTGACCGCTTTCAAAATGATCGGCAGATAGCTCGCCGGATCGATCAGCGCCAACAGGAACGCCGGTACAACAATCAGGGTTGCACGCAGTGCAACCCGATCCACCTCTTGCGCCGGCAGAGCGCTGGCGGCGGGTGGAGAGGGTGCATCGGCGGGTTCAGGAAACAACCAGTGACTGAACGCCACAACGATGACGGCAAGGATCAGGCCCTTGACCAAGGCGCCAATGACCATCATTGCCAGATCGAACTCGGCGACGCCGGCTGAGGAGATCATGGTCAGGCCAATGATCAGGAAGGTCATGATCAAGGTGTTGCCGCCGCGCAGACCAAAGCCAAACGCCAGGAACAGACTGACTCCAATCAGCAGCACACCGCAGAAGGGGTAATAGCGCAGGACAGGGATCAGCAACAGGCCGATGCCGGTGGTCAGCATCGCGGCCACCGCAAGCACCAGTGCGGCCTTGAACGGCAAAGGCCGATTGAGCGAGGCCAACAGCAATACGGCGAGCACTGGCGAAATAAAAGGGATCGGCAGCGCCAGACCGAAGCTGATGGCCAGGCATAACGCCGTGCCTGTGGCCAGACGCAACGCCCGTTGAACGCGAGGCGTGCGCTGAGTAGGCGCGCCCTTAATAGGCATAGCTCAGCCAGCTCATCAACCCCACAAACAAACGGCCGAGCAGATTCAGCGGATTGTCTTCGGTAGGGAACGCCATGACTTCAGCCTGCCCACCGGCACGGATGGCGCG
Source organism: Pseudomonas wuhanensis (assembly GCF_030687395.1). GTDB lineage: Bacteria > Pseudomonadota > Gammaproteobacteria > Pseudomonadales > Pseudomonadaceae > Aquipseudomonas > Aquipseudomonas wuhanensis. Next base: position 3,167,876 of record NZ_CP117430.1, read on the forward strand.
ACTGTCGAACAGTGTTTTCATTGAGTCCTCGGAAAACTCGATAATCACCGGAAAACGCTGGGCCGGACGCAGCCAGTCACGGCTGTTCTGCACACTGGGGAGGCTGCCGGGCGCAGGTGGCTGGCCGACGCTGACACCGTAACCGACACTGCGCACACGGCCTTCGAAAATCTTCCCCGGCAGGGCATCCAGAACGATCGAAACAGGTGTGCCGACCTCGACCAGGCCGAGGTTGTTTTCGGTCATGTCCGCGCTGATCCACACATCGTGGATGGCAATCAGGGTCATGACCGGGCTGCCGGCAGTGGCGAACTGTCCGACATCGGTGCGCAGATCGGTGATCAGTCCCGCCGACCGTGCGCGTATCTGCGTGTTGGACACGTCCAGTTCGGCTTTTGACAACGCCGTGGCGGCGCTACGCAACAGCGCGTTGTCTTCCTCGCTGCCGCCTTCCTGTTCCCGTGCCCGCTGGACTTCGGCATGGGCTGCGGCGACCTGACTGACGGCCTGTTCACGGTTGGCCCGAGAGACTTCCAGCAGGCGCACGGAAATGGTGCCGGGATCTTCGCGGTACAAACCTTCAAGCCGCTGATTGTCCTGCCGCGCCTTGAGTTCATTGGCCTGGGCGGCGCGCAAATTGGCTTGCGCCGAAGCAATGCCGGCGGTGCTGGCACCGATCTGTCGGCGTGTCGATTCAAGGTCTGCGCGTGCACGGTCGACGGCTATCTGATAGGGCTGCTGATCCACCTCAAACAGCACATCGCCCGCCTTGACATCCTGATTGTTGCGCACATTCACACGGGTCACCCGACCTGCCACTTCGGATGCCACCGGAATGACAAAGGCGCCCACCCGAGCCTGTTGCGTATACGGCGTGAAACGGTCAGCCAACAAGTACCAGGCCAGGCTCAATACGATCAGCAGCATCACCCATTTGATGCCTTTTTTTGCAGGATCGGCGGCAGGCTCGGGAGCCTTGGGGGAGGGCGCCTCAGTGACGGGCGGCGACGGTTCAGTCATCGGCTTTGACCTTCTGGCACGGGATAAGAGGCTTGCGAGGGGACCGGCTCATTCAGCAGGTTGCCCCAATCGGTGCGTTGTTCCATTTGCCGGCGAGTGTCTTGATCGACTGTCGGCTGGGCGCTGTACCATCCACCGCCAACGGCTTTGTACAGGGCGATCAGGTTGCTCACCGCGTTACTGCGGCTGAGCAGGTAATTGTCTTGCTGTTCGAGCAATGCGCGTTGAGCGTCCAGCACGCGCTGGAAGTCCGAGTAACCCTCCCGGTATTGGGTGCTGGCCAGGTTCAACGAGCGCGCGGCGGCGACCTGCGCTTCACCCAGGATGCGCTCGCGTTCCAGTGATTTGATCAGACTGCTGGCGGCATCATCGGCCTCCCGTGCGGCCTGGCGGACTTTGTCGCGATAAACCTCAATCAACTGCTGCAACCGCGCATCCTGTACACGCACGTTGTTGCTGATCTGGCCATGGTCGAACAGGTTCCAGCGCAAACTGGGGCCGCCGATCAGGTCCAGGCTGTTGGAGGTGCCGCTCAACGTGTCGGTGGTCCAGACGATGCTGCCCAGCAAGGTCAGCGACGGATAGAAGTCGGTTTCCGCCACACCGATCAATGCCGACTGGGCCGCGACATTGAGCTCGGCGGCGCGCACGTCCGGTCGACGCAACAACAGGCTGGCCGGCACGTCTTGCAGCACGGCTTGGTCCACCAGCGGAATCAGTCCCTCGTTTGTGAGCAATTGGGGCAGGGCGCTGGGTGGCTGTCCGATCAGCACAGCCAACGCGTTACGGGTGCGCAGTACTTGCGCCTCAAAATCCGGAATGCTGCTCAAGGTGCCCAGATATTGGGTCTTGGCTTGTTGCAAGTCGAGTTCGGCACTCTGGCCACTGTTGAACAGTTTTTCGGTGATTTCAAAGTTGCGCTTTTGCTGCTCGGCGTTTTCACGGGCGACGCGTAAACGCGCTTCGGTAGTGCGCAACGAAAAGTAAGTGTCGGCCACCTGGGCATGTAGCAATACAAGTGCGTCTTCATAGTTGGCTTGAGCCGCGAAGTAACTGGCATCGGATGATTCGATGGCCCGACTGAAACGCCCCCAGAAGTCCAGTTCCCAACCGACGTCAAAGCCTGCGCTGTGTTGCCAGAAATGGCTGTCTTGCGGGTTGTTGCCGCCGGACTGCTTGCGGTTGAAGTACAGGCTGTCAGCGCTGGCCTGTTGCAGTTGCGGATAGCGCCCGCTTTGCGCAATACCCAACCGGGCACGGGCTTCCATGACGCGAAGGCCGGCAATTTTCAGGTCTGAATTGTGCGCATCCGATTCGGCGATCAGGCCGTCGAGGACCGGGTCGGCGAACACTTGCCACCACTGGCGAACGTCGGGATTCAGGCTTCGTTGGCTAGCCTGCTCTAGCGCAGGGCTGCTCCAGAGTTTTGTCCAGGCTTCGCCGGGGGCCTGAAAATCCGGCCCCAGACGGACACAACCGCCAAGGCCAAGGACGACCAGCAGAAGCAGCCGACCCGAGCGCGTCAGCATCGGTGCACTGATAGTAGATCTTGGGAAAACGTCATCCGAACATACCTGATATTGAAATGGCGTTGGTTACCGGTTCGCTTAGGTTAGTACAGCTTGGACAAATACAAGGTCATGTTGAATGATCATGGGATCGACCAACTGCTACGCTTCTGAAGATCTATTAATCCAGGCCAAAAAAAGGTTAAGAAGACCATGAGCAACCCTCAGGATGACAATGCACCTAGTTCCGCTGGTTGGCGCTTCAAACTGGGCATCGCGATTATCTGTTTGATGCTGGGATCGTGGCTGATGGTGCCTCTCGCTGCCACAGCGGGTGTGTCAGGTTCAAAGGTCGCGGCACTGACAGGCGTTTTGTTTATCAGTAACAAGATTCTGTTGATTCTCGCCATTGCCATCATGGGCAAATCCGGCTTTCAGCAACTCAAGCGCAGTATGTTTGGTTACGTCTCCTCGCTTGCACCGGCAGACGTGGAAGTGGGCCCGGCTCGCCATCGCATTGGTCTCGTGATGTTTTGCCTGCCGCTGATCTCGGGATTTCTCGAACCTTACATAGACACTCTTTGGCCGGGGCTGAGACCGAATATCTGGCAGCTCCAGGCGCTGGGCGATGCCATGTTGATCGGCAGCTTTTTCGTGCTTGGCGGGAATTTCTGGGACAAGGTGCGCGCGTTGTTTATTCGCACGGCACGCGTCGTTAATACGAGTGCGGTGTGAATCGCCTCTAACGGGAAATGATTCCGTGATCGATCGCGTACTTTACGAGGGCGGCGGGTTTGTCGATGTTGAGCTTGCGACGGATGCTCAGGCGATGGGTTTCTACCGTCCGGACACTGATGTCCAGTTCGCGAGCCATTTCCTTGTTGTTCAGCCCCTGAGCCATCTTGTACAGCACCTGGCTTTCGCGCGGAGTCAGCTCATTGTCGGTACTTTTATCGGCAATGAGCCGCTGCGCGATTTCGGCACTGTAGAACGTCCCGCCACTGACAATGGCTTCGATCGCCGCAATGATTTCCCGTGAAGGCGCGTTCTTCAGCACATAGCCGCTGGCACCCGAACGAACGGATTCACTCACGTATTCATAGTTGTCGTACATGCTCAGCACCAGCACTTTGAGCGATGGGTACTGGCTGCGTAACAACCGGGTCAGTTCGAGGCCGTTGATGTCCTTCAGGCTGATATCGACCAACAACAGATCCGGCTGGCAACGCCCGACCATCTCAATGGCATCGGCGCCATTCTCGGCTTCTCCCACCACTTCCAGCTGCGCCATGACCGCCAGCAGCGATTTGATTCCGTCGCGGACCAGGGAGTGATCGTCGACCAGGGCGACGCGGATCGGGTAGGGCAGGTTCATCGCAGGCATTCACTCTAATTGTTATGGGGGTGAGTCAGCGTTCCGTACCGGGCAGTTTCATCGGCAGCAGCACGTCCAGCTCACTTCTTCCCGGCATCGATGTCAGGTCGAATCGACCGCCAAAATGTTCGACACGCTCACGGATATTACGCAGGCCAATGCCGGCGTGACGACGTTCGACCTGGGCGACGTTGAAACCGATACCGTCATCGACCACCGTCAAGCGTACGGATTTTTCAGAACCGTGCAGGGTAATGATGACGTTTTTCGCTTGTGCGTGGCGTTCGATATTGGTCAGGCCTTCTTGCACAATGCGAAACAGCGAGGCGGCGGCGCCATCGGCCAGGTGACAATCGAATTCGTTATCGTTGAAGGTCACGACAAGACCGCTGCGTTGCTCGAACTCGGCGGCGAGTTGACCGATCGCCGCCGGCAGGCCGAGGGTGTCGAGCAGCGACGAGCGCAGGTCGTGGGAGAGGCTGCGAACCTCGCCGATCGCATCCCCCAGTCGTTCCGTGGCGTCTCTTAAAATGCTCAAACCCTTGTCTTGCCCGTTCTCCAACACATGGCTGGCCAGTTCGAACTGAAACTTGATAGAGACCAGTAGCTGGCTGATGCCGTCGTGCAGCTCTCGGGAAACCCGGGATCGCTCTTCCTCCTGCAGGCTGACGATGCGTTGGGTCAGGCGCTGGAGTTTTTTGTCGGCCAGGCGATGTTCACTGACATTCAGCGTCATGCCGCTGGCGAAGACAAACAGCACTGCCACAAGGGCCACCGCGGCGATCGCCAGCATGGTTTTGCGGATACCCTGAGCCACCTCAGCACGCGCTTGTTGGGTGGCGCGTTCGACGTCTTCAAGGTAGATGCCAGTGCCGAGCATCCAGCCCCAACGGTCCAGCATCACCACGTAGGCAAGCTTGTCGGTCACTTGGCCGGAAGAGGGTTTGTTCCAGGCGTAACGTTGAAAGCCTTCGCCGGATTGCGCACTTTTGAGCAGCGCCTGGATCACTGGTAAACCGTGAGGATCCGTCATGTCCCACAGGTATTTGCCCACCAGTTCTGACTGGCGCGCGTGCATCAGGCTGCGACCCTCGCGGTCGTAGACGAAGAAGTAGCCGTTGATGCCAAAGCTGAGCTTGCGCAGTTCTTCGAGCACTTGTTGCTGAGCACGCGCGTCCCCCCGGCCGTTGTCGTATAGCGGCGCGATCAGGCTCTGCGCCATTTCGACGTAGTTTTTCAGTTCTGCGCGCTTACTGGCCAGAATGCTGTCTTCGATCAGTTGCGCCTGTTGATCACCCAGTTGACGGTTCAGGGAAATCACCAGCGCGCAGATGACCGCGATCGCCAACACCAGCGGAAGAATCCCGAGCGCGACGATTTTGTGTTTGAGCTGCATCTCTACTCCTGGCCAGACCGAGGGAAGGCGATGGCCCGGCATCATATGCCAAAGATGCGCGCCTCCAGTAGCAGTGCTGGACAGAATGACCTGCGGCGGTGATGTCAGTCAGGAGTATGCAAACCCCGTGGGAGCGGGCTTGCCCGCGAAGAGGCCGGTACATTCAACATCATCGTTGACTGACAGACCGCTATCGCGGGCAAGCCCGCTCCCACGGGTTTTGCATCGGCGGCATCTACGTAGAACTACGTAGATGCCACGTACGTAGTAACGCGGATTTATTTGTCGACAGCATGGGCGGATATTGGGCCCGCTCCGCAATGCGGACACAATTATAATAATTACCGCCGCAGCCACTGGCTGTCGGCAGGAGACACGCTATGCCCCGTCTGGCTAAACACCTCGCCTGGTTTGCCGTGGCTGTCCTGGGAGCGTTTGCGCTAAGTGTCGTGGCCCTGCGCCGCGGCGAAGCCATTAACGCCCTCTGGATCGTAGTCGCAGCAGTCGCAATTTATCTGGTCGCATACCGCTATTACAGCCTGTTCATCGCCACCAAGGTGATGCAACTCGATCCCAATCGAGCCACTCCCGCCGTACTCAATAATGATGGTCTGGACTACGTGCCGACCAACAAACACGTGCTTTTCGGTCACCACTTTGCGGCCATCGCTGGCGCGGGGCCGCTGGTCGGTCCGGTGTTGGCGGCGCAGATGGGCTACCTGCCCGGTACGCTGTGGCTGATTGCCGGCGTGGTGCTGGCCGGTGCGGTTCAGGACTTCATGGTCCTGTTCCTGTCCACCCGCCGCAACGGCCGCTCCCTGGGCGACATGGTTCGTGAAGAAATGGGCCGGATTCCCGGGACCATCGCGCTGTTCGGCTGCTTCCTGATCATGATCATCATCCTCGCGGTGCTGGCGCTGATCGTGGTCAAGGCCCTGGCCGAAAGCCCGTGGGGCATCTTTACCGTGATGGCGACCATCCCGATCGCGATGTTCATGGGCATCTACATGCGCTACATCCGCCCGGGCCGCATCGGTGAAATCTCGGTGATCGGCGTGGCGTTGCTGCTGGGTTCTATCTGGCTGGGCGGGCAGATTGCCGCTGACCCAGTGTGGGCCAAAGCCTTTACCTTCACCGGAATCCAGATCACCTGGATGCTGATCGGTTACGGTTTCGTCGCCGCAGTGTTGCCGGTATGGCTGATTCTGGCGCCGCGTGATTACCTGTCCACCTTCCTCAAAATCGGCACCATCGTTGCGCTGGCGATCGGCATCCTGATCACCATGCCCGACCTGAAGATGCCGGCATTGACCCAGTTCATCGACGGCACCGGGCCGGTATGGAAAGGTGGGTTGTTCCCGTTCCTGTTCATCACCATTGCCTGTGGCGCGGTGTCCGGTTTCCACGCATTGATTGCTTCCGGCACCACGCCGAAGTTGCTTGCCAATGAAGGCCATGCCCGTTACATCGGTTACGGCGGCATGCTGATGGAGTCCTTCGTCGCCATCATGGCGATGGTGGCTGCGTCGGTGATCGAGCCAGGCGTGTACTTCGCCATGAACAGCCCCGCAGCCCTTGTAGGCTCCGATACTGTTTCGGTGGCTCAAACGGTCAGCAGTTGGGGGTTTGCAATTACCCCGGAAGCCCTGCAAACGGTGGCCAAGGACATCGGTGAAACCACCATCCTGGCCCGTGCCGGCGGTGCACCGACCCTGGCGGTCGGTATCGCGCAGATCCTGCATCAACTTCTGCCGGGTGAAAACACCATGGCGTTCTGGTACCACTTCGCGATCCTGTTCGAAGCGCTGTTCATCCTGACTGCGGTGGATGCCGGTACCCGTGCCGGGCGTTTCATGCTGCAGGACTTGCTCGGCTCCTTCGTGCCGGCGCTCAAACGCACCGAATCCTGGACCGCCAACCTGATCGCGACCGCCGGTTGCGTGGCGATGTGGGGTTACCTGCTGTACCAAGGCGTGATCGACCCGCTAGGTGGCATCAACACCTTGTGGCCGCTGTTCGGTATCTCCAACCAGATGCTGGCCGGCATCGCGCTGATGCTGGCGACCGTTGTGCTGATCAAAATGAAACGCCAACGCTACGTCTGGGTGACCATGCTGCCAGCGGTCTGGCTGCTGATCTGCACCACCACCGCAGGCTTCATCAAACTGTTCGACGCCAACCCGGCGATCGGTTTCCTGGCGCTGGCGAAGAAATACAGCGATGCGTTGGCCAACGGTCAGGTCCTGGCGCCGGCCAAGAGCATCGAGCAGATGCAGCATGTGATCTACAACGCCTACACCAACGCAACGCTGACGGCGCTGTTTTTGCTCGTGGTGTTCAGCATCCTGTTTTTTGCACTCAAGGTCGGTATCGCCGCCTGGGGCACGAAAGAACGTACGGATAAAGAAGCGCCATTCCAGGCTCTGCCGGATGCTTGATGGAGGAGGGTGCCCATGTTCAATGACCTGAGTCGCCTTGGTAAATACCTCGGTCAGGCTGCACGCTTGATGGTTGGCATGCCTGACTACGACACTTACGTTGAGCATATGCAAACCAAACACCCGGACAAACCGGTGATGAGCTATGAGGTGTTCTTTCGCGAACGTCAGGAGGCTCGTTACGGCAGCAAGGCGGGACCGAAGTGCTGTTGATACGAAACATTTAAGCGGCATTTTGCTTTAGGAGCCCGGACTGCCGGTGATAGCGATCTTCGAGACGCTACTGTCGGCAAGCCGGGTTTTTTATTGCGATCGTCTGCGCGATTGCCTGTAGTTTGGAATGGCGTTGCAGGTGGTTTGCCAACGATTGGCTGGGGACTCAACCTCCTTACAGCCGTGGAAATGACCAGGGGGAACACGGTACTGGTGTCCGACGTGTGGTCACGTCAATGGGCGCCAAAAGCCCGGATTCTTGACCATGATCAACCTTTCGACTGTTATCCGGCGCAGTCTGTATTGATTCATGAAACGTAATGCGCCGCTTTTATTTGGGGGGCAGAAGAAATCGCCATACACAGTAAGACATCTGCAATCTGTTAGCAGGGAGGCCGTTTTCCCATACCCCGAATGGGGGCGAACAGAGGACTTGTGATGATCATTGAAATACATAAACAGCATTCAAGGAATCGTTGGTCGGTGCATATGGACGCTTGGGAGGCGGGTTTCAATAGCCTTGGTGAAGCCGAGTCATTCGTCAGGCTGCTCAAGGCTCGGATTGATGCGCCTCATGACTTGCCGGCCATACGCGAAGCTGCATTGTCTGGGCATCTACCGGTTGGCATATCACCCAGACCTCCAGTATCGCGAGGCTTGCACGCAGACGGTGCTTGATTCCCCAGGGCAAAACCATCAGCTCTACCATCAGCCGCAAGCGATAGGCTAAAAGGCAAGGCTTAGGAGTACGTCCTGAGTTAACGTAGAACGCACTCCTCGATCAAAAAAAGCCAGCAAGCATCTACTTTGCTGGCTTAGCCGGTGGCAGTTTCTTCCATCCATTGGTTTGACTTTGATCAACATCTTCATTGCTTTGCTAGCTACACTGAAAATTAATCCGACGTAATAAGTCGAGGTTGTGCTTCATGTACTGGTTCCGCCGTCACCGCCGAAGCCTATTGCACCTCACCCTCGTGGTATGGGTGTTAGCTGTGGCCGTGATGGCAATCCAGGGTTGTTTGGTGCAGCCGAATCACAATTTAGCCGCGCCACACCATGCCGAGCAGTACGTGGTGGATGGGCATGCTCTCCATACCAGTGGTTGCCTTCAAAACTGTGAGGACACTGCCACGGCGATAAAACCTGCATTGCAGACACCCGCATTGAACCCCATCCAGTGGGCCGCCCTTTTGCTGTTAACTGCGGCAGTATTAATGGTGCTTAATCCCAAGGAAAAATCCTCCTTTGCCGCTCTTGCGCTGACGCGCCCCGCACCGCCAGAAGGCCCAGCCCGCCTGATTTTCGTCCGTCTCAACGATTAACCCCTACCTCAGCGTGGCAGAGCACTGGTTGCTCCTTCCTGCTGCGCCGCTTTTTCGTGTTTCAGTTATTCCTGCTTATCCACTCACAACCTCAGGAGTACATCATGCATAAGCATTCTAAATTCGTTCTGGCTGCCGTCTTGGCCAGCGTTGCACTCATGGCCTCTGCCGAGGATGCGCATCATCCAGCTGACGCACCAGGCGACGCAACTGAGAGCACTGCTCCAATGTCGACGGCCGTGACTAAAGCCATGACCGAGCAAATGGAGAAAATGCAGGCTGCACATGACAAAGCGGCAGCGGCTAAAACTCCCGCCGAGCGCCACGCCGCCTTGCAAGAAGGCATGAAAGCGATGAAGGACAGCATGGCCATGATGAGCAACGAGCAGAGTGCAATGGGTTGTATGGGTATGCCTGGTGCCAAGGACGGCGCAGGCAAAGGGATGATGGGCATGATGATGCAAATGATGGAGCAGCAGTCGTCCATGATGGAAATGCCAATGAAACAATAAATGTGCGGTAGCGCTGCTGCAAATTACCTGGTTCTGGTGACTGCAGACCGCACCCGTCCGATGTGTGTGTTGTTAAGGAGCACTCACCATGAACCATACTGAATCGGCCTACGGCCTCTGGTCACTGGTTATCATTAATTCATTGGTGTTTATCTTGTTTGCCTTCAGTTTCACCCGGCCCAGGACGAGCCGCGACTGGCGCTCATTCGGTATGTTCTCGGCATTCCTGGTGGCGCTGTTTACCGAGATGTACGGTTTCCCGCTGACGATCTACCTGTTGATGCCTTGGCTCACTCGTTACTTCCCTGGCATCGACTTCCTCTCGCACGACGCTGGGCATTTGCTCGAAACAGTGATGGGGTGGGAGGTCAATCCACACTGGGGTCCATTCCACATTGTCAGCAACCTGCTGATCGCCGGCGGCTTCTGGTTATTAGCGGCCGCCTGGCGTGTGCTCTACAAGGCCCAAAGCACTGGCCAACTGGCACTCGACGGACCCTATGCCCGGATCCGTCACCCGCAGTACGTCGGCTTCGTGCTGATCATGTTTGGCTTTTTGCTGCAATGGCCGACATTGATCACCCTGACAATGTTTCCAATTCTGCTGTTGGTCTACGCCAGGCTGGCGAAGCGCGAAGAGCGGGAGATGCTTGTGCACTTCGGTGATGCCTACCGAACTTACTGTGAACAAACTCCGGCTTTCCTGCCCTGGTCAACCCCTCATAGCCCCAACACGCCTACTGGTGTCCCTCCAAGCTCAGGAAAACAACCATGAACGCTCCCTGGAAAACCGGCATTTCTCTGGCCTTGACCATGGCCATTTCCTACACTATCTGTGCGTTGCTCTATGCGCTATGGCCGGCGCAGGGTATTGCCTTTCTCAACGCCTTGTTTCATGGACTCGACTTCGGTCGTCTTCAAGCTCCGCAAGACTACAGTGTGACGACTTTCGTCGGACCACTGCTGGTCTTGAGTGTATGGGGCGCGGTGGTCGGTACCTTGTTTGCGTGGCTGTCCGCCAAGCTCCATGGCAGGCCTTGATAGCCGCTTCGAGTAGGAGGCCGCGATGAGCGAATCACACATGCAGCACAGCCAGCACCAGCAGGCGCTTGCATCAGGGAAAATGGCGAAGGATCCGATCTGCGGGATGATGGTTGATACGACCATGGCGTTGTCACGAGAACGTGGCGGGCGCACCTATTACTTTTGCAGCGATAGCTGCCTGCGCATCTTCGAGTCGCCAGAAAATGAACTGAAGGCGATGAAAACCCGCGTGACTATTGCCCTGACCGGAGTACTGGCCTTGGCGCTGCTGCGTGCGGGCGCCTTCATCGCGCTGGCCGCGGGTGCCACATTGCTGACGTGGGTGCCGATCCCGGCACTCCCTTGGTTCACGTGGGGTATCTGGCTATTCCTGCTGGTAACACCGGTGCAGTTCATCGGTGGCTGGAGTTTCTATAAGGGGGCGTGGAACGCCATTCGCACCCGTAGCATCAACATGGATTTTCTGATCGCCCTCGGCACGTCGGTCGCCTATTTCTATAGTGTCGCGGTGTTGTTCTTCCCGGACGTCCTGCCCGTCAAGGTCGCCGAGCGCGACGTCTATTTCGAGGTGTCGGCGGTGATCATCGCCTTCGTACTGCTTGGCAGGTACATGGAGGAGATCATCAAGAGAAAATCCTCTGCGGCGGTACGGCGCTTACTCGATCTCAAGCCTGCGATCGCGCATGTGATTCGTGACGGGCAAGAGGTCGACTTGCCCGCTGAAAACGTCATGGCCGGCGAGTTTCTGGTGGTCAAGCCTGGCGAGAAAATCCCCACCGATGGTGATGTCAGTGAAGGTCAGTCAACGGTGGATGAGTCCATGCTGACCGGCGAGTCGATGCCGGTCGACAAACACCCGGGCAGTCCGGTGATCGGAGGGACGCTCAATGGCAGTGGGGTGCTCACTTTCAAGGCGAGCAGGATCGGTGCCGATACCGCACTGGCGCAGATCATCAGGATGGTTGAGGAGGCACAGACCAGCACGGCACAGATCCAGCGGTTGGCCGATCAAGTCACGGGCTACTTTGTGCCTGCGGTGGTGACGGTCGCGATACTGGCCCTGATCGGCTGGTCTGTTGCGGGGAGTTTTCCGCAAGGGCTGTTGGCCTTTATCGCGGTGCTGATCATTTCCTGCCCGTGCGCCCTGGGCGTGGCGACGCCCGCCGCGTTAATGGTTGGTGTTGGCAAGGGGGCCGATAACGGCATCCTGATTCGCGGCGGCGAAGTGCTGGAGCGAGCAGAAAAACTCAGTACGGTGGTGTTCGACAAAACCGGCACGATTACCCGGGGAGAACCCAACGTCACCGATGTGATTTCGCTAGGCACAGCGTCGGAACACGAGGTTTTGATGCTCGCCGCCGCCGTGGAGTCCGGTTCAGAACACCCGCTTGGTGCAGCGATAGTGCGCGCCGCTCGGCATCGCGATATCAGCCTGCCGAAAGCGAGCGACATCAATGGGATCGCCGGTCACGGCATCGAAGGCAGAATCGACAATCGCACCCTCTGGCTGGGCAACCGGCGTTTATTCGCCCGCCAAGGCATTTCGACCGAGGCTGCCGAGGAGCACCTCATCCGTCTGGAAGCCGATGGCAAGACCGCCATGCTGGTCGGAGTCGACGACCGTTTGGTCGGTGTGATTGCTGTGGCCGATACCATTAAACCTGAGGCGGCTGAAGCCGTTGCGGCGTTGCAGGCAAGCGGCATCAAGATTGTGCTGCTGAGCGGTGACAACCACCGTACTGCCGAAGCGGTTGCACGCCAGGTGGGTATCGAGCGCGTGATTGCCGAGGTCTTGCCGAACGACAAGGTCGCAGTGATCCGTCAATTGCAAAACGAAGGGCAGGTCGTGGCAATGGTGGGTGATGGTGTCAACGATGCGCCTGCCCTGGCCACCGCGGACATCGGCATCGCCATCGGCTCGGGTTCCGATGTCGCCAAGGAAACCGGCGGCATCATCCTGCTCAAGAACGATGTACGCGACGTAGTCACCGCGATCAAGCTGTCACGCGCAACCATGGTCAAGATTAAACAGAACCTGTTCTGGGCATTCATCTACAACAGTATCGGCATTCCAATTGCGGCGTTCGGTCTGCTGAATCCCATCATTGCCGCCGCCGCTATGGCACTCAGCTCCTTGTCGGTAATCGCCAACTCCGCGCTGCTCAAACGTGCCCGTATTGGCTTAAGTCAGGAGGCCAAATCATGAAGCGCGAAGTTCTGATTATCTGCCTCCTGGTGAGTGTTGTGGGTATCGCAACGGTGGTTTACCTGTTGGGGCTGACTGGCAAATCGTTGGCCATCGCCGCGATTTTTCTAGTGTGCCCGGTCTTGGTCGGGGTGCAACTTTTTCGCGGAGTCCGCCAATTCGATAAGGACATGGCCGAGGCTCGTCGCCAACTGGAAAGGAAGAAACTGCCTTGACACTTAATCCGACCTCCAAGGAGTGCCGTCATGAATCAACATAATTTGCCCCAGCACCGCGCAAGGGGCACCAACTGGTACTTTTTAGGCTTCCTTGCCATCGTTGGTTATTTCCTGTTCACCGAGCACAGGGCCCACGTCATTCCGTATTTGCCATTCCTGCTATTACTGGCCTGTCCATTGATGCATTTTTTCATGCATCGTGGGCATGGGCATGGCGGACATGAACACGGTGAACGTGGTGAACATAGCAGCTGCTGTGACCATCAGCACACCCGTCAGGAGCATGAGGGTTTACCCGATAACAAGGCGAAATATCCCGATCGCCCTGTATAAGCGATTCGTCGTATTTGAGTCATGCCATTTCTGTATCAGGTGCCCTGCAGCGTTCTGGCGGTCTAGGTTCGGGTCATCATTGAGCCCGATCTTTTGCAACGGGCTGGCGCAGAGCATCCGGTACGCGTGTTTCCGGTCAGGAGAACTCCAATGTTTGAGCTTCGCTATCGAAAGCTGGACCTGGGAAGCGTGGAACTGTCCGCTGACCTGCGTCTGCCAATGAACGCTGGCGGCCTGGTGGTGTTCGTTCATGGCAGCGGGAGCGGTCGTTCAAGCCCGCGTAATCAACAAGTTGCACGGTCTCTGGCTGAGCGGGGGCTGGGGACATTGCTGTTCGATCTGCTCACGGAGCCGGAGCAGTACCTGGACAACCAGACCCGGGAATTGCGTTTCAATATTGCGCTGCTGTCCAACCGACTGGTGAAGGTGATCGACTGGATTGCTCGGGACGCCGAACTGCAACCGCTACCGATCGGATTGTTCGGCGCAAGCACCGGTGCTGCGGCGGCGTTATTGGCCGCGGCCGAGCGGTCGGACGTGGTGCATGCGGTGGTGAGCCGAGGAGGGCGGACCGATCTTGCGGGTGCGGCGCTGCCTCGCGTGAAGGCGCCGACCTTGCAGATTGTCGGTGAGCTGGATCCGGTGGTGCTCAAACTCAATGTGCAAAGCAGTCGCGCCCTGCAGTGCGAGCAGCGTCTGGAAGTGGTGGCGGGCGCGACGCATCTTTTTGAAGAAGCAGGAACCCTCGAAGAAGTCGCCAGACTGGCGGGCGACTGGTTCGAGCAGTATTTGCGACGGTAGTCATCCCACTCAGACAACCACCGTCTGGCCTGTCATATGCCAAATGGAAAGGTTTCGTCTTCCGGTTCCAGCGCCTGGCTTTTCGGCAGGGGCAACGCGGTTACCGGTTGCGTCTGTTCAATCCAGACCATGGCGTCGAATTGTTCGCTCAGCACTGATTCGAAGTAATGGCTGCTACGCTCGCTGGCGGGTCGATAGATCACACCGATGGCCCGCTCCAGCAGCGGTTTGGACAGGGCCCGGCGCAGCTCTTTTCGCTGTGGATCCCGCCAGTCGGTCAATGAAGCCGGGACGCCGGCGTCGAGGAACTGGCGCTCCCAACTGTCTGGCCGGGACGGCCGGATGTCCTTGATAAGCATCTCGCCATCCCAGTCATCGGCTGCGGCCACCTGGCCACGGTCGGTGCTCATGCCGATCAGCACCACATCGCGCCCATAGGCACTGCGGCACAGCTGACCGATATTGAACTGACCTTTCCAGCCCATCTCTGTCGCGGCCGCATTGCCGATATGCGAGTTGTGCGCCCATACCACGGCCTTGGCTTGCGGGCCTCGGTGTTCGAGCAGCGCACGTAATGTGTCGAACATGTGCCTGTCACGCAGGTTCCAGGAGGCGGTCGAACCTCGATAAATCGCTCGGTAATATTGTTCCGCCGCCTGGATGACCCGGGCGTTCTGGGTTGCATCGAAAAACGCCTCATCGTCCTTGATAGCCCCGGTCAGTTGCTCGGCCAACATGGCATTGAGCTGTTCGACCACCGCATGTTCGCAGGGCATGATGCCGTCGCGTTCGACAAAGTGGCCGTACAGTGCAGGATCATCCTGCCACGGGGTTAAGCAGCCATAGCGACGCCGTGCTTCATGTGCCAGCTGCGGATCGACACGGTCCAGATAGCTCAGAACCTCGTGGATGGAGTTGCGCAAGCTGTAAACGTCCAGACCGCGAAACTCGACGCGCTGTTCAGGCGCGTGTTGGTGGTTGTACTGATGCAGCCAATGGGTGAACGCTTTCACATCGGTGTTGCGCCACATCCAGGTCGGGAACCGGCTGAAAATGTGTCGTGCCCAGGCCGAGCGCGCCAGCCCCCGGGCATAACGGTCCACATGACCGGCGTCTGGCCAGTCTGCTTCAACGGCCACGATATTGAACCCGTGCTGCTCGATCAGCCGTTGGGTAATCGCGGCCCGGGTCCGATAGAAATCACTGGTGCCATGGCTGGCTTCACCGATCATCACCACGCGTGCATCCGCGTAGCGGTCGAACATCTCACCAAAGGCTGGTGAATTCAGTTCCGGCAGGGGGTCGGCGTATTGACGCAAGAGCGGAACGATCGAGGCCTCGTCTATGTGGGTATGCGTGCCGTACAGGTGGTCCAGCATGTTTTGGGAAGGTGTGTTCATGAACGTCATCCCCATAAGGGTGGATTGCCCGACGTGCGATGCGGCGCGGCATCACGTCGACTGTCAGGGCAGGGCTCGCACGGGGTTGTTTCGATCCATTCGACGTCGCGGGCCTGTATCGCCTCTTCAATCATTCCTACGCCTGAATGCAGTCGACCATTTGAGTTTTATCAATAGTCGGTGCACGAAGTGGCCGATGAGTGTCCGGTTGCTGTCTGACTTATATCAATGCCGGGAAGGCTGGATCGGTAATGCTGATTTCATAAAGCCTGTGCGATGGGAATCACGCCATGAAGCACACCGTCGTGCCTTTGCAGGCACCTTCGGCAGTCTTGCCGCCCCTGCCCAGTGGCAGTCAGGTGATCGACAATGATCATATCGCTGCGGTTTTTGATGAAGTCGCTGACCTGCTGGACATCGAAGACGCCAATCCCTTCCGGATCCGGGCTTACCGCAATGCAGCACGGACCTTGAGGGCGTTGACCTTTGACGTGGCGAAAACCCTTTCTCGTGGCGAGGCATTACCCAAACTGACCGGGATCGGGGTTGATCTTGCCGGAAAGATCAATGAAATCGTGACCACCGGTGATTGCTCGCTACGCCAACGGTTGCGTTCGACATTGCCACCCGGGCTGGTCGGGCTGCTTTCCATTGCCGGGTTGGGACCCAGGCGCGTCAAAAACCTTTATCATGACCTGGGTATCGAAACTGCGCAGCAACTCTGTCTGGCCGCTCAACAGGGCCGCATTCGCCATTTGCCCGGCTTCGGTGAGCGGATGGAGGCGCGGCTGTTGAGCGCCGCGCAGAAGGGGATCGGAAAGGATCGCCGTTTGCCATTGGCTTTGGTTGAGCCGATGGCGCGCAGACTGACCGAATACCTGCAGCAGATTCCAGGTGTCGAGCAAGCAACCACTGCCGGAAGCCTGCGGCGTATGCGCGACACCGTCGGCGACATCGATATTCTGGTGGTGGCAGCGCCTTCGGTGGATGTCACCACGCAGTTCATCAGCCATCCGGACATTTCCACCGTGCTGGTCAAGGGGCATGCGCGTGCAAGCGTCATGCTGAACTCAGGCATGCAAGTGGATGTGCGTATCGTCGAGCCGGCGGTGTATGGCGCTGCACTGGTGTATTTCACCGGCAGCAAGGCACATAACATCGCGATTCGTCAGAGGGCTCAGAAGCTGGGGCTCAAGCTCAATGAATATGGCGTGTTCCGAGCCAAAAATCGCCTGGCCAGCACCACCGAGGTATCGGTCTATCAGGCATTGGGCTTGCCGTGGATCACGCCGGAACTGCGCGAAGACCGTGGCGAAGTCGCTGCGGCATTGGCCGGCCATTTGCCTGGGCTGATTGAGCTGACCGACCTCAAAGGCGACCTTCATGCGCATACCCACGCTTCGGATGGAGGCAACAGCCTGGAAGAGATGGCGTTGGCGGCCCAGGGGGCCGGGCTGGAATACCTGGCGATCACCGACCATTCACAGTCCCTCAGGGTGGCCCATGGGCTGGGTGTCGAGCAATTGTTGAAGCAGATCGACCAAATCGATGCGCTTAACAGCCGCTTGCAGGGCATGACGTTGCTCAAGGGTATCGAGGTGGACATTCTCGAAGACGGCAACCTGGATTTACCCGACGATATTCTGGGACGTCTGGATCTGGTGGTGGGCGCCGTCCACAGTCATTTCGGCCTGACGCTGCGTCAACAGACCCAACGCCTTCTGAGGGCCATGGATCATCGCTACTTCACCATCCTGGCCCACCCCCTGTGTCGCCTGATCAATGAACGCGACCCGCTGAACCTGGACCTGCCGGCAATCATCAAGGCTGCCGCTCAGCGCGGTTGCTGCCTGGAACTCAACGCGCAACCGCCACGCATGGATCTGTTCGACCTGCAGTGCCAATACGCCAAGGATGAAGGTGTGCTGATCAGCGTCAATTCAGATGCACACCGCACCGCTGATTTCGCCAACTTGCGTTATGGCGTCGCTCAGGCACGCCGTGGCTGGCTGGAAAAACACAACGTGATCAATACCCGCTCGCTGACCGAGCTCAAGGCTTGGTTGGTCATTAAGAGCCCCACAACGTTCAGGGGATGAAGGGCGAGGTTGTCCGGCACCCATAAAAAACCCCTTGTCGGTTTCCCGACAAGGGGCAGGCCCGGGACTTAGCTGCCTTTGATCGGCACGACCTTGTCAGCCTTCAGTGCTTCAGGTTTTTTTGGCAACGAGATGCTCAGTACGCCTTTGCTGTAACTGGCTTCGATCTTATCGGCATCCACCTCTTTGGGCAGGTTGAACATCCGTTCGAAGGAGCCATAGCTACGTTCGCTAAGATAGTAGCCTTTCTTTTTTTCCTCTTTCTCTTCTTGTTTTTCCCCTTTGATTATCAGGCTGCCATTGGACAGCTTGATCTCAATGTTCTTCTGATCCATGCCGGGTAGTTCGGCAGTGATTTCGAAGCTTTTATCTTTCTCGACGATGTCTACTGCAGGCATGCTCTGACCGATCAATTCCCGACCCCACAAGGGTTCGACATCGAACAGTCCACGGTTGAACAGCG
The DNA here is from genome assembly GCF_030687395.1 of Pseudomonas wuhanensis. Taxonomy (GTDB): domain Bacteria; phylum Pseudomonadota; class Gammaproteobacteria; order Pseudomonadales; family Pseudomonadaceae; genus Aquipseudomonas; species Aquipseudomonas wuhanensis. The sequence goes on from NZ_CP117430.1 coordinate 3,186,224, forward strand.
ACAATCCTGAGCCAAGACTGAAGTCTTCGAACAGATGGTCGACCTGTTGCCGAAGCTTTTCGAAGGGGCGCATCAGATCATTTGTCTTTGGGCGCAGAGCGGTTTTCGCTTCGGTATGAACGGGTACTTTCTTCACGGAGTTGCTCATTTTCTTTTCTCCTCTTGGCGAATAAGGTGAGCCGAAACATTGGTTTTGCGGCCCACCACGACAAAACAAGAACATCCTCACAAGGCCAATGTTCCGGACCACAACATCCAGCCGGCGATGGCTGCCGCCACCCAGATAATGATCAACAGTCCCGTCTCGGGGCCGTTGAGCGCTTGCCCCTGGCGAGCCTTCAGGGTGCCCAGGTAAATCAACGAGCCGGGGGCGTAGAGCAACGCGCTGAGCAACATGTATTTAGGCCCGGCGGCATACAGCAACCACAGGCAATACAGCGTGGCGACCGAGGCAATGACCATGTCGCGCAGTTGCAGGCCTCGGTGGCCGGCGTAGGTCTGGCCCTGCCAGGTCAGTTTCAATGCGTACAAACCGCTGAACAGGTACGGCAGCAGAATCATCGAAGTGGCCAGGGAAATCAGGGTCAGGTAAGTGGCGCTCGAGTACAGCGTCAGCAGCAGGAACAGCTGTATGCAGCCGTTGGTGATCCACAGCGCATTGGCGGGCACGCCACGGGTGCTCTCCACCGCGAGCGTACCCGGCATGACCTTTTCCTTGGCGGGGGTGAATATCGATTCGGCTGCCAACAGCGTCCAGGCGAGCAGGGCGCCACCGACTGAAATGATCAAGCCGATGCTGATCAACATCGCACCCCACGGCCCGACAACTGCCTCAAGTACCCCCGCCATCGAAGGGTTTTTCAGGGTCGCCAGCTCCGGTTGTCCGAGAATGCCCAGCGATAACAGGGACACCGCAATCAGCAGCAACAGGGTAATGACGAAACCGATAACGGTGGCGCGGCCGACGTTGACGCGTTCGGCCGCACGGGCGGAAAACACGTTGGCACCCTCGATCCCGATGAACACCCAGACGGTCACCAGCATGGTGCTTTTGACCTGATCCAGCGTGCTGCCCAGTGCAGGAGAACCCCAGAAGTCGGCCATGAAGGTTTTACGCTGGAAGGCCGCGATCACCAGCCCGATAAACAGCAGCAAGGGCACGACTTTGGCCAGTGTGGTCAGGGCGTTGGCTTTGGCCGCGGTGCGCATGCCCCGCAGGATCATCCAGTGCAATGACCAGAGCACCACGGACGCCCCGACAATCGCCGCTTTGTTGTTGCCTTCGCCAAACAGCGGGAAGAAAAAACTCAGCGCGGAAAACAGAATCACCATGTAACTGACGTTGCCGACCCAGGCGCTGATCCAATAACCCCAAGCGGAGTTGAAGCCGAGGAACTCACCGCCCAACGCCCGGGCATAGGCAAACACGCCGTTGTCCAGGGTCGGTTGACGGCTGGACAAGGTTTGATAAACCAGTGCCAGCGACAGCATGCCGACGCCGGTGATCAGCCAGCCAATCAGGATGGCGCCGGCACCCGCACTGGCGGCCATGTTTTGCGGCAGGCTGAAAATGCCGCTGCCGATCATCGAGCCGATCACCAGAGCCGTCAGCAGGCTCAGGGACAGGCGTTTAGGCTCCAGTTGTCGCCAGCTACCGGCCAAGGGTTGGGGGGCAGTCGGCGGGAGAATCGGTTGCGTGCCGTGCAGATGAGTCGCCATGTCAGGCCTCCACGAAACGAAAGAATGAGCGCTGACCGCAGATACGGCGGTATGAACGCTGACTCTAAATGTCTACGTGAACGGCCCCTGGCTGTTTGATTTAAATCAGAAAGAAAGCAGACAGCGATTTTGTCCCGCTGCCGCTATTGCGCTAACGCCAGGCGAAGCTTCAATTGATAACGCGCAGCGGACATGCCAGGCATTCGAGACCTAAGCTCTACCCATAACGGCGATGAGTCGCAGGCATTTGTACAACGAGGGCTGCGCAGCGTTTGTTGAGGAACCCACAGCGATGTTCAGTAAGTGGCTGGACCCGGTTTTATTGCTGCTCACCACCCTGACCCTCCTGGCCGGGGGCATTGCGCAGGTGGCTCAAAAGTCTGACTGGGCATCGATTTGCTGGGCCGCTGGCAGTCTGGTGATGGCCCTGGTGCTGCTCGTCGAGATTGTCAGGCGCCTGGCCCGGCGCGAGGCGGGTGTGGACCTGATCGCTCTGCTGTCGATTGCCGCCGCATTATTTTTTCAGCAGACGCTGGTGGCGGCGGTGATTGCCTTGATGCTGGCGTCGGGGCGTATCCTGGAGTTCTTCACCCAACAACGCGCCGAACGCGAACTACGTGCACTGGTCGACCGTGCGCCACGCGTTGCCTGGCTACAGGAGAACGGCAATTTACGGCAGATTCCGGTCGAGCAGATCCAGCCACATCAGACACTGCTTGTGCGCCTGGGGGAGGTGGTGCCGGTCGACGGTCGTTTACTCAGCCCCACGGCGATTCTCGACGAGTCGGCGCTCACCGGCGAGTCATTGCCGGTCACCCGCCGGGAAGGAGAGCTAGTGCCCAGCGGGGTGACCAATGTCGGCGCGCCAGTGCTGCTGACTGCCACTCGAACCGCAGCGCAGAGCACCTACGCCGGGGTAGTGCGCCTGGCTGAAGCCGCACGGCAATCGCGCGCGCCTTTCGTGCGTTTGGCCGACCGTTACGCGTTGTTCTTCATACCGCTGACATTGCTGATTGCCGGCATCGCCTGGTACATGAGTGGCGACTCTTTGCGCGCGCTGGCGGTTCTGGTGGTGGCCACGCCTTGCCCGTTGATCCTGGCCGTGCCGATTTCGATCATGTCAGGTATTTCCAGGGCGGCGCGGCGCGGGATTTTGATCAAGGACGGCGTCACCCTGGAAGCGCTGGCCGAGGTCAAGCAAGTGTTTCTCGACAAGACCGGCACGTTGACCAGCGGTCACGCCCGTCTGCAGTCAATCGAGACCAACGGAGCGCTCGATCCGCGGCGTCTGCTGGGCCTGGCCGCTTCGCTGGCACAGGCCTCGACGCACCCCATCTCCCAGGCCATTGTCGAGGCCGCCTGTCAGCGTGGATTGCCGCTCAGCGTGCCGCAGGCGGTCGAGGAAAGCCCGGGCGCTGGTCTTTGCGGATTGATCGATGGCCTGCGGGTGCGTTTCGGCACGTTGTCCTTTGTTCAAAATGAGTCACCGGTTGGCGACTGGGCCGCCACCATGCTGCGCCGCATGGATTACCTGGCGTGCAGCGGCAGCTTCGTTGAAGTGGAGGGGGCGCTCGCGGGCCTGCTGATTTTCTCGGACAAACTGCGTCGGGAAACCCCGCTGACCCTGCGCCGACTGCGCAACAGAGGCATCGAGCGGATCGTCATGCTCACGGGTGACCGTGTGGAAACCGCCGAGATGATTGCCTTGTCGGCCGGGATCGACGAGTTGCGTGCCGGGTTGAGTCCTGGGGACAAGGTGCGTGCGGTACAGGATGCCTGCCTGCACGCCAGCACGCTGATGGTCGGTGATGGCATCAACGATGCTCCCGCACTGGCGGCAGCGAATGTCGGGGTGGCCATGGGGGCGAGCGGTGCCACGGCGTCCGCGCAAGCAGCGGGTGTGGTGCTGCTGGTGGATCGTCTGGATCGTCTGGTCGAGGCGTTGGACATCGCCCGTCAGACTCGCCACATCGCCCGTCAAGGTGTATTGGCCGGCATGGGCATGTCGGTGCTGGCCATGGGGGTAGCCGCCTTCGGCTACCTGCCGCCGCTGGTTGGTGCCGTGGTGCAGGAGGGCATCGACGTGGTGATCATCTTCAATGCCTTGCGTGCATTGGGGCCTTTGCCAGGTCTGCGCCAACGCAAGCTGGCCGCCGAGCATATCGATCACCTGCAAGACGAACACGACCAGCTCGCTTCGGTACTGAGCGATCTGCACCAACTGGCAAGCGACTTCGCCCAGCGCCCCCTCGAGCAAGCGCAGAGCGACTTGCTGGCGCTGGTAAAAAATCTGCAAGAATCGCTGGTCCGCCATGAACGGGACGACGAAAACACCCTGTACCCACTGTTGACGCAAAGCCTGCCCGGCGAGGACCCCATGTCGGCGATGAGCCACGTCCACCGCGAGATCTTTCGCCTGATCCATTTACTGGCGCGCATGAGCACGGATTTCAGTGCCGACCCGGCGACAGCTTCTGTCGATGAGATACAGCATCAGTTGATCCGCCTGGATACCCTCGTGCGGCTGCACTTCGATCAGGAGGAGGAGCTTTTTCGTTACCTTGATAAGCGCTGAAAAGCCCTGCAGCGTCAGTGGAGGACCGCCGAATGGCAACCTACGACCAGCTGCTTGAGCCCGTGCATGTTCAGCACCTTGACTTCACGGCCGGCTATTTCCACCAATTCCTGTTCCCGCAGATGAGCGATACCCCGGCAGATGGTTTCCAGGCGCAACCCCAGGTAGGAGCCTATTTCGTCGCGCCGCATCTTGAGTATGAATTCGCTGGATGAGTAGCCACGCATGCTCAAGCGCTGCGACAGGTTCAGCAGAAAGGCGGCCAGGCGCTCATCCGAGTTCATGTTGCCCAACATCATCAGCAGATCGTGATCGCGGACGATTTCACGGCTCAGAAACCTGTTCAGGTTGTGTTGCAGTGCCGGCAGCTCCCGGGCGAGTTTTTCCAGCTGAGAAAAATGGATGGGGCAGACTTCACTGTCCTCCAGGGCAAACGCATTACAGGTGTGCTCATCGGCGCTGATGGCGTCCAGGCCGAGCATCTCGCCGGGCAGCTGGAACCCGGTGACCTGCTCGCGGCCATCGAGCGACAGCACACTGGTCTTGAATGAGCCGATACGGATCGCATACAGCAAGCGCAAGGGATCGCCCGCGCGGTAGAGGGGGGCGCCTTTCCTGACCTTGAACCGTTGCAAAATCAGCTTGTCCAGGCGCTCGAGTTCCTGTGTGTTGAGACCAAAAGGCAGGCAAAACTCTAATGCACTGCAATTGGAACAGGCAGCCTTGAGGTGTTGACCCTGAAGCAGGCGGACTTCAGTCATGTCAATGGCGCCCATGGGGGTTATATATAAAGCATAGGTGTTGTGCACTTGGGCACGGATTCCGTTCAGAAGATCGCCGGGAGCAATCGACGAACGGGAAGCCGTTTGGCCCGCCGCAAGTGCTTGGTATCCCGGGGAGTTATAGGTTCCCCGGGCTCATTGATTCAGGCAATGCGTAGATGATCATCGACTTGCCTCACACCCGGTACTGACCAGGCGGCACGTTCGACGATCTGACGTTCACGCCACAAATGAACCTTGCCTTCAAGCTTCACCACATCGCCTTCGACCTTGATGTGAATTGCCTTGGCATCGACTTCGGCGTTGCGTTTGAGGGCTTCTTCGATGCGACGCTGGATATCGTCCACGTTCACCTGCGGACGAAGGACGAGCCGATTGTCCACGCCTACCACTCCCGACAGCTTGCGCACAGCCATCTCGGCGGTTTCTTTCTGGTACTGCCAGTCCACTTCGCCCTCAAGGGTGATCCACCCCTTCTGCACAATGACTTTGATGTCCTGCTCGGGAATGTCGGAGCTCCAGGTGAGGATGTTCAAGGCGCGGGAGGCAATGGCGTCGTCTGCCGTGCCGGCGCTTTTCATCGGCCTGACCTGAATTTCTTCGGCCACGGCGCGTACCCCTTTTATGCTTTTTACCGCGCGTTCCGCGCTGATTTTTTGCGCGTAGCTTTTAACGTGCCCAGTGAGCGTGACGACGCCATTGTCCACGGTTACTCCAATGTTGACGGCATCGATCTCGGGCTGGAACTCAAGCTCGTCCATAATGCTCTGGCGCAGACTCAAGTCGTTCATGGTGATGTCCTCTGTCTGATGCGTTGATGGCAATGGACCGCAAGCCCGGCCCGCTCAGTTTTTTCTACACTTGAACAGCGCAAGGACATTGAGCTAAATCAACAAGGCTTCCAAGAGATGAGCAGAACAGTTGAGTCTGGCAGCCCCCGTATCGCGCCCCCGTACCTTGAAGACGTGGAGACGATTGCCCGTGAGCTGGACACAGACATCGGCGTGGGCTTATCCAGCGCGCAAGCCCAGGCCCGGTTGAACCGTGACGGGCCCAATGAGTTACGGACCCAACCGGTCAAACCCGCCTGGCATTATCTTCTGGCGCAGTTTCGCGATCCGCTGGTGTATCTGCTGTTCGCCGCGGTAGCCATCACTTTGGCCACCTGGTTCCTGATGGATGGCCGCGATTGGCCTGTCGATGCGTTGGTCATCGTGCTGATTGTGCTGGTTAATGCGTTTCTGGGGTTTTTCCAGGAAACCCGTTCACAACGAGCTGTTGCGGCGCTGGCCAAACTGACTCAAACCTCTTCTTCAATCATCCGCGACGGCACCGTGGCGCGTATCCCCAGTCATCACCTGGTGATCGGGGATCTGCTGGTGTTGTCCGAAGGCGACTCGGTAGGCGCCGATGCTCGCCTCATTCAGGCCAATGCCTTGCAGGTAATGGAAGCTTCGTTGACCGGCGAAAGTGAATCAGTTTGCAAAAACACGCTCCGTCTGGACAGCGAAGTGCCCTTGCCAGAGCGCGCCAACATGGTTTTCAAAGGCACGGCTATCGTTCAGGGTTCGGGGCTCGGCATTGTCACGGCGGTCGGCATGGCGACGGAAGTAGGGGCGATAGCGCACCTGATGGATGTCACACCCGAAGAGGTGACACCTTTGCAAAAGGAGGTGCGTGAGATAGGCAAGATGATTGGCCTCGCGGTGCTGGTTATCGCCTCGGTCGTCGTCGCGACCGTGCTGATGCTCACTGATATTCAGGGTGTCGACGATGTATTGCGGGTTCTCCTGCTGGGTGTGTCCCTGGCGGTGGCTGCGGTGCCAGAGGGACTGCCCGCCGTTCTGTCACTGGTGCTCGCGTTCGGCATGCTGCGGATGGCCCGCAACAAAGCCATCATCAAGCGACTGTCTTCAGTGGAGACCTTGGGCTCTGCATCGGTCATCTGCACCGACAAGACCGGCACGTTGACCCGTTCTGAAATGACCATCCAGCAAACCATGACCGCCTCAGGCAAAGGGGTGGTCAGCGGTGTCGGTTACGCCCCGCAGGGGCAGATTCATCATCAGGACGTGCCCCTGAGCGGTGGTCCGGTGTACAGCGAAAACGTGCTGTTATTGCGCGGCGGAAGCTTGGCCGGCAATGCCACGCTTGCACAGCAGGAAGATGGCACCTGGGTGATTCAAGGCGATCCGACGGAAGGCGCCTTTCTGGTGGCGGAGCGCAAGCTGGATGCACCCGCACGCAGCCTGGAGCGCTTCGAGCGCGTGGCTGAAATACCATTTACCTCCGCTCGAAAAATGATGTCGGCCGTGGTCATCGATCATGAACATAACGATGAGCGCTTGCTGATCAGCAAGGGTGCGCCCGATGTGCTGCTTCAACATTGCACACATATTCAAGTCGGCATGGACGTGGTACCTCTCACCGACGATTTGCGTGCAAAAGCCGTGGCTGATGTAAATGAGTTGTCGGGTGAGGCATTACGTACGCTTTCCGTGGCGTACCGTTCTTTGGCGCCTGGCGAGGATGTCACGGCCGGTGAAGCCCTTGAGGCAGCGCTCGTTTTCATCGGTACGGTGGGCATCAGTGATCCACCGCGTGAAGAAGTCGCGCCGGCCATCGCCCAGGCCCATCGTGCTGGTATCCGCATCATTATGATCACTGGCGACCATCCGCGAACGGCCGCCCGCATCGCCGAGGATCTGGGCATCATTCAGGCCGGTGCCGGGGCGTTGACCGGTGCCGATCTGGATAAGCTGGACGATGCGGCACTGGCCGAGGCCGTCAAATCGACATCGGTTTATGCACGCGTGGCGCCCTCGCATAAGCTGCGGATCGTCGATGCGCTTCAGGCCCAGGGGCATGTGGTGGCAATGACCGGGGATGGCGTGAACGATGCTCCGGCACTGAAGTCGGCCGATATCGGCATTGCCATGGGCATCACCGGCACGGAAGTGAGCAAGCAAGCTGGAAAAATGATTCTGGCTGACGATAACTTCGCAACCATCGTGTCGGCTGTTCGTGAAGGGCGCGGGATTCTGGACAATATCCGCAAGTTTCTCCGTTACTTGCTGTCTTCCAACATGGGGGAAGTACTGACGGTCTTTTTTGCTGTCATCGGTGCGGGCGTCATCGGCCTGGTTGATGAACGGGGCGGGATCGTCTTGCCGCTGCTGGCCACCCAGATTCTGTGGATCAATCTGATCACGGATGCGGCGCCTGCCATCGCCATGGGGCTTGATCCGCATGATGAGGGTGTGATGAGGCGTAGCCCGCGCAAGCCCACGGATCGAATCATCGATGCAAACATGTGGCGTGGTGTGCTCCAGGTCGGTCTGGTGATGGCGTTGGCGAGTTTGCTGACGGTCGACTGGATGCTGCCCGATGGTTTGATACCGGGGCATGAATCGCTGGTTCAGGCACGCACTGCCGGTTTTACCGTCCTAGTATTGGCGCAGCTGTTCAATGCGCTGAGTGCTCGCTCAGAGTCGGCCAGTGCATTTATCGGGTTGTTCTCCAATCGGTGGCTCTGGGCGGCAATTGCGCTGGCGCTGACGTTGCAGGTTGCCGTGGTGCACTGGTCGCCACTCAATAAGGCGTTCAGCACGAGCGCATTGACACTGAGCCAGTGGGGGGGCTGTTTTGCCATGGCCAGTGCTGTTTTCTGGTTCAGTGAGCTGCGCAAACTGGTTATGCGTTCGAGGAACCCTGAGCATCATGTTGCTGTTCAGCGCCCGGCAGTACATCCGTAGTGACCGAGCGCTGGCGCAAGTTATGTGGTGGCGGCTGTGCGAAACAGCGCTCTACAGTACTTCAGGTGAAACCACCCAGACACTGCACGGCATCTTGTACAGCAAATGCTCCACCGTGCTGCCCACCAGTCGACCCACGCCTCGGTGGCCGACCCGGCCCATGACAATCACGTCGATGTCGTAGGCATCGGCGTATTGGCTAAGAACCTTGGTCGGGTTGCCCATGATCATGTGCTGTTGCTCTGGCGCAATACCATTGCGCTCGGCCAGTTCGCGGAAGGCATCGGCCTGAGCATCGAATAATGTCTTGGCTTTGCCTGGGGAAAACAGCGCCGAGCTACTGTCGAAATCGAACTCGCCCGCACTGAGGGATGAAAGATCGTGGGCATAGATCACGTCGAGCTGGGCGCTACAGGTGCTCGCCAGTTTTGCGGCCTCGCGCAAAATCCTGTCGTTGAAATCCTTGTACTGAGTGTTGCTATGGAAGGGATCGACCGCGGCGACGATCTTGCGCGGCAGCACCTGCTTCACGTGGCTGACAAAATGCAGCGGCACCGGGCATTCGCGCAGTAAATGGATGTCCAGGGGCGTGAACATTATCCGTGATAGCAGCGACTCGTATTCCAGTGCCTTGATCAGTACCGCCATGGGCTGTTCTTTGAGATGAATGAGGATTTCCTGCAAAGGTCGTTCAACCCAGATCACCTCCGTGGTGACGGGCACCCCGATTTTACGCAAGGGGCGGGCCTGTTCTTCGAGCCATTGCCGATGGCGCTCGACATACCCGAGCCGCATCTGCTCCAGCGCTTGTTCGTTGACCATGCTCGCCGTTGCCAGGCCTTCCAGGTAATCGAAGGCGACGATATGCAGGGCTGCGCCCGCAGCCTTGGCCAGTGCGGCGGCGCGGTCGAACGCGGGGCTGTTTTCCATAAGAGGCGAGACGACCAGCATGAAGCGTGATTGCTCAGACATGACCAAACTCCCGTCAGAACCGTAGAAATTCCAGTGTCCACTGGCCCCCAGTGCTTGCGCAGGAGGCCAGGTTTTATCCTGCCGCCGACCGGGGGAGAGGGATTGATCTTTATCAACTTGGCGAGTGATGCAGCAGGCAGTCCGACGTGTGGTGAGTCGCGCGTCCATCTACAAAATATTGACCATTATCAACCTCCCGTGCGTCATACCGGCGCAGTCTGGGGCTTGTGGCTTACCTGGACGCAATCGCATGAACGACACCTTGGGCCTGGCAGGCGCGGCGGCTGCGCTGGGGATCGGCATGCTCATCGGCCTTGAACGTGAACGGCACAAGGGCCGTGGGGACAGTCGCGCCTGTGCCGGATTGCGCACGTTCGCGATCACCGCGTTGCTGGGTTATGTGGCGATGCAGGTCGGTGGTGGTTTGCTGGTGGGCATCATGGCGATTTCGGTGGCCTTGCTGGCCACCGTGGCTTACTGGCGAAGCCTGGGCACTGACCCTGGGGTCACCAGTGAAGTGGCGTTGTTCACGGTATTGGCCCTGGGGGCTTTGTGTGGCACCGCGCCCGAGTTGGCCATCGCCATTGGCGTGGTGGTGGCGGGGCTGCTGACGTATCGGCAAAAACTGCACCATTTTGCGCGCAGCCAATTGACCGAAGCGGAAATGCGCGACGGTCTGGTGTTGTTGATCGCCGCCCTGGTGGTGTTGCCCTTGGCGCCGGACCGCTTTATCGGCCCGTATGCCGCCATCAATCTGCGCACCATTTGCACCCTGACGGTGTTGCTGATGGCCGTCGGGGCGATAGGGCACATTGCCGTCCGTACCTTGGGTGCCCGTTACGGTTATGTGGTCAGCGCCGTCGCCTCCGGGTTTGCTTCCAGTATCGCGACCATCGCCGCGATGGGGCATCTGGTCGCCAAGGAGCCAGGCAACATCAAAGTCCTGAGCGCGGCAGCGATGCTGTCCAACCTGGCGACCATCATTCAGGTCGGCCTGATCCTGGGAGCGGTCGATCTCGGTCTATTGCGGCACATGTGGGGGCCGTTGTTGTTGGGTGCCGCCGCCACGGCGCTGTATGGCTTGAGCCTGATGTTGCCCAAACCTGCGAGTGGCGCCAATCAGCCGGTCAAGGTCGGCGGTGCGTTCAACCTCAAGCTGGCGTTGGTCATCGCACTGACCATGACCGGCATCACGTTTGTGTCTTCGATGGTACTCAGCCACTTTGGTGAAGTGGGCGTGATGGTCACGACGACGCTCACCGGATTCGCCGATGCACATTCTTCGACGGCGTCCATTGGCGCCCTGGCCAAGGCCGGGCTATTGCCGTTCGACGCCATTGCCGGGCCCACGCTGGTTGCCGTCAGCAGTAACTCCCTGAGCAAATGTCTGGTGGCCTGGGTCAGCGGCGGGCGACGGTTCGCCGCGTATGTCATTCCCGGTCAGGTCTTGCTGACGTTGGCGATGTGGGCGGGCATGTTGCTGCATTAACGTGCATCCGCGCACTGTAGCTGACAAAGATCAAGTCGCCCGATTCTGCTGCGATCACTCTAGGGTTCTACTCACTTCATCGAGATGGCCGCGTGCCGAGGTGTCCCATGTCGCAGACTCAGCGTTTACTGTTGATCGCCCCCCAATCCATGACCCGTACTCCGGCGTTCGACCGGGCCGCCGCATTGGCCCGCGCGATGCAATCACCGCTGCACATCGTGGCATTCGATTACTTGCAGGCCCTGGCCGTCGCCGGCCTGTTTGCCCCCGAGCAGATCGCCCAGGCCCGGGACGGTTATTTGCAAACCCATCGGCAATGGCTTGCCGAGCAGGCCGAATTGATGAAAAACCACGGTGTCGCGGTCACCAGTGAGGTGGTGTGGGTGCAGCACCCTTACGAGGAAATCCTGCACTTCGTCAATGAGATGCCGCTGAGCCTGATCATCAAGGATGCCCAGGAAGAATCGGCGTTGAAGCGGGTGTTTTTCACACCGCTGGATTGGCAGTTGTTGCGCAATTGTCCGGTGCCGGTGCATCTGGTGACCAACGCGCTGAATGCGCGGCCACGCAACGTGCTGGCCATCGTCGATGTGTTGCGCAGCGAAGAGCAGGACCTGGTATTCAATGACCAGATTATCGACGCCGCCACCAAGCTGGCTGAACAGTGTGAGGCGCAGATCGAGTTGGTGCATGTGTATGACTGGACAGCCGTGTATGCCCTGGACATGGGCGTTGGCGCACTCCCGTTGGCCTCCGGTCTTTATGAAGCCATGGGCACGGCGCAACACCAAGCGTTTACGGCGCTGGCCGAACGTCACGGCGTGCCGTCGGAGCGTCGGCATTTTATCGAAGGTGCGCCGTTGCCGAGTATTTGCAAGTTCGCCGAAGACCATCGCATCGATGTCATCGTGATGGGGACCGTGCAGCACTCGGGGTTGAACAAGCTATTGGGGACGACTGCCGAACAGCTCTTGCACCGAGCCCCTTGCAGTGTGCTGGCGATCAAACCCGACAAGCTGTCGCCATCCTGAGCGTTGACTTGCCCCACGGCGGACCGTTGGCCGGTACGTCGCGGGGCAATCGGCTTTTACGACATATACAGACGATGAATGACCTGGCGGCTGTCGTCAGGATCATTGTGTCTATCAAAACCCAAGGCTTTGGCCAGGTCACGCATGGGGGCATTGCTTGCGGCGTCGATCGAATACATCTGAATAAAGCCGTTTCTGCGGGCGGCCTTGATCAGATGTTCCATCAAAATGGTGCCCAGGCCCAGGTGCTGCCATTCATCAGCGACCGTCACCGCGCACTCACACTCATGTTCCGCTGTGGCGGCGTAGCGGCTGACGCCGATTTCGATCAGTTTGCCGTTTTCGTGAACCAGCGCGATGTAGGCCATGCGCTGTTTGTTGTCGGTGTCCATCAACTGATCGAGCATGGCGCCGCCGGGTTCGTTGATCTGCGCGAGAAAGCGCATGTGCCGGGACTCGGGCGACAGGCGTTTGATAAAGGCATATTCAAGATCGCGGTCCTTTTCCAACAGTGGCCTGATCAGCACATGGCGGCCGTCCCTGAGCGCTTCGATCCAGTATTTTCCGGTGACCGAGGCATAGGCGGCCGCGGCCCGATCATTGTGTTCTTTGACTGAGAGCATGGACGGTCCTCCATCCTGTTTGAAAAGCGCAAGCGTGGAAATCAGCCACGCGGTCGATTCCTTTTTACGCTGCTGGCAGCCGTTGAATCTGATCTGGATCAGACACCCGTCACGACGGCGCTCATTGGCGGGTATTTGATGTAAATCAACCTGGGGGAGGGGGCAACGGGCGCAGTCTTGGCCCATGCCGGCGCGTAAGGCCCGGTTTCGAGCGGAGGTGTGAGATGGGTCAATATCAACGTTTGTTGCTGATTGCCGACCGAACCCTGCATCAGTCCCCGGCCTTGCTCCGTGCCGTCGCGCTGGCCAAGGCGAGCGGGGCCGCGCTGGATGTGCGGGCCTTTGTCGATCCGGCACCGATTGTTCACCTGTGGGATGAAAAAATCGATGAGGCAGGGTATCAGCGCTATCTGCGCCATTGTCATCGATGGGTGGCCGACGAGGTCGAGCGGCTCAGCGGGCAGGGTGTGGCAGTGACGGTTGAAGCCATCTTCACCACCCATCCGCTGCTGGATATTTTGAAGACCGTCGAAGACCTCAAGCCCGACCTGCTGATCAAGGACGTCACCCTGGAACCGGCGCTCAAACGGGTGTTCATCACCCCGCTCGATTGTCACCTGCTGCGCGAATGCCCGATCCCCGTGCACTTGGTCAACCAGGTCCGTTACGGGCTGCCGCACCGGGTCGTGGCCGCCGTGGACCCGTTCGATCCGGCAACGCAAATCAGTGGCCTGAACGACACCATCATCCAGACGGCCAACGCACTGGCGCTGCAATGCGACGCACCGCTGCACCTGCTGTACGCCTACGACTTGTCGCCTGCATTCAACGGCGATGCGCCGCTGATCGCCGGGGGCTGGAGTGTGGACTTCGTCGAGGAACTGCGCGAATCCCTGCACCGGGCGTTTATCACCCTGGCGGACCGCTACGGTGTTCCTCCCGAGCGTCGGCACTTTGTCATGGGCCTGCCGGTGCCGGTCATCAGTGAGTTTGTCGAGCAGTACCTGGCGGATGTGGTGGTGATGGGCACGGTGCATCGCGTGGGGATCGACCGCCTGATCGGCAGCAATACCGAGCGGGCGCTGTACTCGGTGCCGGGCAGCATTCTGGCGGTCAGGCAGCCGGGCTAAAGCGTTGGGCGCCAAGCCGATGGCTGGCCGGCCATTATTTGATAAAAATCAGAGCCTCACGGCCAGAGCCCCCCGATACTTGAGCCACAACCTGAAGCTATCCAGATGAGGTGGGTGAGGGTGAAAATTCGACGTTTGCTATTGATTGCCCCGACCGAAATGATCCGCACCCCGGCGTTCGAACGGGCTCGGGCTGTGGCCTGCGCCACCGGTTCAATGCTGCACATTGTCGCTTTCGATCATGTTCAGGCGTTGGCGGTGGCGGGGCTGTTTGACCACGACGCGATGGCCCAGGCGCGGGAAGGTTACTTGCAGGTGCATCGCCACTGGCTGGAGCAGCAAGCCCGGTTTCAACGATGCGAAGGCGTGCAGGTGAGCACTGAGGTGGTGTGGGCCAGACCGACCCTGGCGCATCTGCTGGAGTACGTGAATGATTTCCATGCGGACCTGGTGATCAAGGACACCCACCGCGTATCGGCGCTCGATCGCGCCTTCCATCGGCCCCTGGACTGGCAGTTGCTGCGCGACTGTCCGGCGCCCTTGCACCTGGTCATCGATGCCACAAATCCCAAGCCGTTGAGCATACTCGCGACCATCGATTTGTCTCATCTGGAGGAGCTGACCCAAGGGCTCAATGACCGGATTCTCGACCTGGCCTCGAGCCTGGCCGAACCTTGTGGCGCCACCTTGCACCTGCTCAATGTCAGCGGCTGGTCGGAGCTGGGGGAGGCTGAAGTGAACATACCGACGGCGACACTGGATGGCAGTTTGAGAGACGCGGTCAGCGATGCTCAGCTGGAGGCTTTCGAGGCGCTTGCCGAACGCTACGGAATCGAGAAACAACAGCGCCATCTGCTGCCCGGCACTCCCGCCGAGGTGATTACCCGTTTCGCACAACAACGTGCCTTCGACATGGTGGTGCTGGGAACGACCTACCATCGCGGGATCGATCTATTCATCGGCAGTACGGCAGAAAGTGTGTTGAACCGGTCACCCTGCAGCCTGACGATCGTCAAGCCATTGCCCCGGCTCGACTGAAAATATGACCCCGTGTGGCCTCGGTTGATAAAAATCAACTGCCCATGGGTGTATAGGCGCGATCAATAGCGCTCCATGAGTGCGCAAGGAAACGGCCATGCGAATGACATTTCTCGGTGCTGCGGGCACGGTTACGGGCAGCAAGTACCTGCTGGAACATCGCGACCAGCATGTGCTGATCGATTGCGGCCTGTTCCAGGGCTATAAACAACTGCGCTTGCACAACTGGGACCCGTTCCAGCTGCCGGTTCGCGACCTCGAAGCCATTGTGCTGACCCACGCTCATCTGGACCACAGCGGCTACCTGCCGGTGTTGGTGCGCAACGGTTATCGCGGCCCGGTGTATGCCACGCCAGCCACCTGTGAACTGGTGAAAATCCTGCTGCGCGACAGCGGCCGCTTGCAGGAAGAAGAGGCCGAATTCGCCAATCGCCATGGCTTTTCCAAACACTCTCCGGCCTTGCCGCTGTACACCGAGCAAGACGCTGAGCGGGCATTGAAATTACTGCGGCCGGTGCAGTTGCACCACCGGGTCGATATCGTTCCGGGGATGAGCATTCTGTTGCGCGGTGCCGGGCATATTCTGGGCGCAGCGACGGTGGAAGTCGTTGCCGATGGCGTCACGCTTGTGTTCTCCGGGGATCTGGGGCGGCCGAACGATCCGTTGATGTTTGCCCCGGAGACGATCGAGCAGGCCGATTATCTGCTGGTGGAGTCGACTTACGGTGACCGTCGGCATCCCGACGAATCCCCGGAGGATCAACTGGCCGAAGTCATCACCCGTACCGCGCTGCGCCATGGCATCACACTGGTACCATCGTTCGCGGTCGGTCGCGCGCAGTTGCTGATGTACCACCTGTATCGCTTGCAACAGAAACATGCGATTCCCGACCTGCCGATCTACCTCAACAGCCCCATGGCCACCGACGTCACGCGTTTGTATCAGCGCTTTCGCAGTGAGCACCGGTTATCCCTGGAAGAGTGCGAAGGCATGTGCCATGTCACGCGTTTTGTGCGCTCCACCCGAGATTCCATCGAGCTGGACCAGCAGCGCACACCGGCGGTGATCATCGCCGCCAGCGGCATGGCCACGGGCGGGCGGGTGCTGCACCACCTCAAGGCGCTGGCGCCCAACCCGATCAATACGCTGCTGGTGCCGGGTTTTCAGGCGGGCGGCACCCGCGGCGCACAGATCATCGCAGGCGTTCCATCAGTACGTATCCACGGTAAAGACGTGCCGATCCGCGCCGAAGTGGTGCCGATGCAAACCCTGTCCGCCCACGCCGATGCCGATGAAATCATGGCGTGGTTGCGCGGCTTCAAGCGGCCACCGAAACACACCTATGTGGTGCACGGCGAACCCAACGCTTCGGATGTATTGCGCCGGCGCATCAGCCTGGAGCTAGGCTGGTCGGTCTCGGTGCCGGAGTACCATGACAGCGTGGAGCTGACGGGTTCTCTTTAGTAAGGCAGGCCATTTGTTGCGTTACCTGCAAAATGGTGAATGATCGGAGGAGCTGCGCCAACCACTTCATCAGGCGGTTGTCACTCTTGCTGACCGCTATGGCGTGCCGCCGGAACGCCGGCAGTTCATCGACCTGCCAGCTCCGGTGCTGAGTGAGTTTATCGAGGAGTATCTGGTCGATGTGGTTGTGATGGGTACCGTGCACCGGGTGTGGTTCGACCGCTTGATGGGCAGCAACACGGAACGGGCACTGTACTCGGTGCCGGGAAGCATTCTGGCGATCAAGCAGCCGGGGGAGCTCGTCAGGTGATGAGTACGATCGCCCCTTTTACCTGACCGGTCCTCAGGCTTGCCAACGCCTGATTGGCATCGTCCAGGGCGAAACGGGTGACACATTAGGCGCTATGACGCCAGTTTTGAGCCCGCGCTATCGACACTGCAGTGCATTGCAGACATTGACAGAGATGATGCGAGGCGGGGAGTTGGAAAACCGACGCTTCTGTTGCACTGAATGATCAACGTTTCAGGTCGGATCAGGCGATGAGTATGTGGTTTTCCACATGCATCACCCCCGGGACCGCCCAAGCCGCATGTTCAGCAGCCTTCCTCTCTCGCCACAGATGAACGCAGCCTTCGAGTTTTACCGTCGTTCCCTCCACCGTAACGCGGATGTGGCTGGTATCCAGCTCTGCATTTCGCGCCATCGCATTTTCTATGCGGCGTTTGATATCTTCCAGACTGACCTTGGGTTTGACGATCAACAGATTGTTGATGCCGACGACCCCTGCCAGCTTACACATAGCCCTTTCAGCGTCTTCTTTCTGATATTGCCACTCCACTTCACCTTCAAGCGTGACCCATCCTTGCTGTACCTTGACCTGTATCTGGTCTTCTGGAATGTCGGCATTCCAGCGGATGATGTCCAGGCAGCGGGACGCTATGACGTCATCTGCGACATCAGCATCGCCTGGTATCCGGACTTCGATTTCTTCGGCAACAGCATGTACGCCTTTAACGCGCTTTACCGCGCGTTCGGCAGCGATTTTTTCAGCGTAGGTCCGGACATGTCCGGTGAGGCTGACAACCCCATTTTCTACAGCGACACCTATAGCCGCAGCATCAATGTGGGGTTGAAACTCAAGCTCATCGAGAATATCTCGGCGCAACTTTAAATCGTTCATGATGATCCTCACTCATAGGGCTGACGTTCAAGGCCAGAAAATCAGCCAGTTATGCCAATTCAACCGGTATCCCAAAGTAAAAAGCTGAGTTTTGTCATGGTTTGACTCGAAAGATTAGCTCAGAGCTGGCTTCATCGATTTGGTTCGGTCAGGCTGTGGGCAGCGAGCGTCATGCCTCATTCTTCGTTTGTGGGTTCGACCACCACCTTGACTCGGCTGGCCGGGGTCGAGATTACGGCGGCATTGGCCAGATTGGCGGTTTCGTCCAGTTTGATGCCCAGATACTGCAGGCCCGCACACATCCGGAAGCGAATTGCCGCGTCCGATAGTAGTGATGGACGATCTGCGCGGCGTTGGCAAAAGACGTGATGGCGCGGCTGGTCAGGACAACCGGGCCCATCCTGAAATACTTTGTTACGCGTAATGTATATTATGTTAAATCATGTGTCTGTGCGGAACTTTCTATGCTTGTGCTTGAGGTCACGCGCCACCACTTTCCGATTTTTGCAGACGTTCAGGCTCTTCTCGTTGGACGTCCTTCCTGACTTCGGTCCCTGATGTATGCATGAAAGTTTTGCTCCGTCTGTACAAGAACTCCAGACGGATATACAGATATCGCCTTTGAGGCGTTCAAGCACGCCTCATCGATAAAGACGAGCGTTTAACTAATGCCATTCGTTTGCGGCGGTAACAACCAATGTCGTTCGGTGGTCCATCCGAGAAAAACCTGAGCCCCCTCACTTTTCTGGCGGTTCAGGGTCAACGGGAGCCCGGAAGCTGCCACACGCAACCCCATAATTGCCGGTAGAAATCTCTCCCGGAATGCATTGGGTTGAGCCGCGAAATGAGCTTCGATGCTATCGATTGCGCAATGCCTCTCGGCGTCATCCTGCAAGGATAAATAAAACACCATCTGGCGCCAGGCATAAGCGGTATTTTTGAGCATCACCAAGCTTGAGTGATAGAACTTGATTTTCATCTGCTGCCGCATGCATATCCATTGGAAGCACTCCTGAGCAAGTGCACCCAAGCGATGATGTAGCAGCGCTTTCAAACCGAGATCACCAAATAGAAGCGAAAGGTTTTGCGTCGTCAAAATCTGTTGTTGCTCGATGATCCTGCCGTTGGTTGCTGAATGCCACCCACCCAAGGGTGCATTAGCCCGCTGTGCGCACAGGTTCCCCAATGCATCACTGGTATCCAAGTCACGCTGGAAATAGTTTCTGCTCTTTGATTTCGGCTTATCGGGAAGGATCGCCAGTTGGTTCGTGTCGATGTCGTAATAATGGGCGTAAAGGGTGCCATCTATCAACGAGGCTGCTCGCCTGGCTGCTTCCACGAATTTATTCGAAAAGGTTCCCATGAAAATGTCCGCCGCGACCTCCTCCACAAAAGGAAGATCCAGCTTCGCCGTGACAGCAAGCGAACCAAACTCCTGAAGTAGCTTGTTCGGAAGGATTGCCTGGGGGAAAGCAGCGAGGGTTGTTGCCGAGGATTCGATCAAGGCTTGTCTGGCTCCCTCAACGGCGACAGTGTGTGCCTCTCGTTCACCTTCAACGGCCGCCACCCAAGGCAACTCACTGATTTTGACTTGGCTCTGTAGGTTGAGCAGCAGCAATGAACGGCGTCGCCGAAAAGCACGATACGTTGCGATAGACAACGTGCGCAGTGTCGTATCGCGAAATCCAGCACTGCAGATTTCGGCCGTCATCGCTGGCAGTACTCGCGCCACGGTATCCCCAGATGTGATCAATCCCTTGTCAATCAACTGACTGATGGTTCCCTTTCGACAGCGCTCGAGGCGTCGGCTAACTGCTGGTGGAATGGCGACACCTGTTTTCAGCGAATATGCCTTCGCCTCCTCACTGGTAATCGGTTCCAACAGGGACGAAAAATCAGAGATGCCTTCCGAGCTCGTATAGCTGGTCAGACGCTCAGAAACCGCCTTGGCGATCAGATGATGCTCGGGCGCGGCCACCTGATGGCGCTGTATGGCTCGGCTCTGTAGATGATCTTCGGATTCGGGATGACCATGTTTGCACACGAAATCATTGACGATCCGCCGAATACGTCCGACTTGACGCCCTGTCAGCGAGGCTGGGTCACGGGAGCAGAGCCTTAGCAACGCGTACAACTCCCCTACCCGGCCCCTGAAAGGTTCAACGTTGAGGAGGTCATTGCTACCGGTGGCATCGAACTTACTACTTAGCGCATTCGCCTGCTCAAGCCAGCCTTCAGGATATTGCCGACAAGGCCAATCATCCTGGTACGTTAAGAGGAAGAGCGAGATAGCTGCATCGTAGAAAGGCAACCGAGTCACGACCACATGTTTTAGCACCGCCAGACGCTGCTGCGCAGGGAGTTTTGAAAGCAGCTTTTTGATATCGCCGACATCGAAGATCTGCACTTCCACCGCCGCGAGCGGTAGTCCGTCAGAAGCCATTGGAAAGAAACGCAGTTGCTCAAAAAAAGGGGCGATCGACTCAATCAATCTGCGTGCGTCCTCCGTGCGCTGCTGTCCCAACAGCCAAGCCACGTACAGTAGCGCTGCCTCTTCTGGTACATCGATCCGATAGTCGCTGTTCACCAGTTGCTTTTGCAGTGCTTCGATCCCCTCATCCGTAAGGTGCCAGGTGTTGAGATCAAGTCGTTGAAAACCAGGGCGGATGCCTGGGATTGAGGCGGCCAGCCGCCGCTCGTACTCGGTCAGTGCACCACCGGCCAGATACTGTCCAGTGGCAAAACCACCCGTGACCACCTCCAGTGTGACCCATTCAGGCACATCCACGAGTGGTATACGCGAGCCATACAGCGCGGTGCCCTGCACCATGTGTTCGACCACCTGCTGCCAGCGCTCAATCCGTTCGCGCGCTTTCTCAGTGTCTAGACCCGATGCGGTCAATGCTCGAGATAACTGAAAGACCGCATAACCGGCGTTTATGCCGGCCATAGCATCCGATTCCCTATCGTGCCTGGACATATGTCCTTCTGACCCTGCGATGTAGTGGGGCCGGGGGCTGGATTCGAACCAGCGCCCACCCGGTTAAGAGCCGAGTGTTCTACCGCTGAACTACCCCGGAACAGAGCGCACATTGTCTACTCGCAACGAACGAATGTGAAGATTGAAAACGTTGCCGCTCGTGACGCATATAGAGATTACTCCCGCTCGAAAATATTGGTGTAACTTCCTCCCCCCCCCCGCTGCAATGCCAGAGGCACTGGATTTGCGCAGATAACCACTGTTTGCACCGCTGCGGTCTGAACAGTCGGTCATGAACAAGTTTTGGAGAGCATGCGCTTTGTCTTTCTAATCCAAGCCCTTATTTCAAAAGGACTTATTGGAGCCATGGACATCTGACATAAGTTAAATAATGTGTCTGGATGGAACTTTGCCATAAGCCATCTCCTACACAGCGCTCCGAACTAAATCTGTGGTTTTTTGCGAAGTAAAGATTGGAAATCGAGACCCTGTCCTATAAATGAATAATTAGTTCGCGTATCTCAGCCACCAGAAACAATGCTCTTGTCCAGCTTGGAGGGAGACTGTCTGTGTGTCTTTTCCTGTGTTTGTGCCAATTAGAACCATACCCACCACTCAACATAACCCTCAACGCCACCTTTAAATGGCAGAATCGCCTTAACTTGATCGTTTTTGGAGACCACCATGCTTCGCGTATTCGAACGAAGACTCGACCCCTTCCCGCCCGACGAGTTACCACCGCCACCCGAAGGCCTGGCTCGGTTCCTTTGGGCGTGCACGCGGGGGGCGCGCGGCTATATTCTTGTGTTTGCGCTGCTCAGTGCCGGTGTGTCGATCTACGAAGCCTGGCTGTTTTCTTTCCTCGGTCAGGTCGTGGATCTGCTCTCGACCTGGCAGGCCGGTGGGGATGCGGCTGCGCAGGAAAGTCGCGTGTTGTGGGGCATGGGCATCGTAATGCTGACCAGCATCGGGCTGGTGGCGTTGCGTACCATGGTGCAGCACCAGATATTGGCGATCAATCTGCCGTTGCGGCTGCGTTGGGACTTCCACCGCCTGATGCTGCGGCAAAGCCTTTCGTTTTTTTCCGATGAGTTCTCCGGTCGGGTCACCACCAAGGTGATGCAGACTGCGCTGGCCGTGCGCGACGTGTTGTTCACCCTTATCGAGATCGCACCCGGAATCGGGGTGTATTTCATCGCGCTCATCGCACTGGCCGGCGGCTTCGCTCTGAAACTGATGCTGCCCTTCGTTGCCTGGATCGTGTTGTTCGGGCTGGCCATGCTCTATTTCGTCCCCCGCTTGGGGAAAGTCGGACAGGAACAGGCCCATGCGCGCTCCTCGATGACCGGACGTATCTCAGACGCCTACACCAACATCACGACAGTGAAACTGTTCTCCCATTCCAATCGTGAAGCGCACTTCGCGCGCGCGGCCATGGAAGATTTCAAGCAAACGGGCTTCCGCCAGATGCGCCTGGTCAGCCAATTCGAGATCGTCAACCAAGCGTTGGTGGTGGCGTTGATCATGGCAGCAGGCGGTTATGCGCTTTGGCTGTGGCACTTGGGCGAAGTCGGCACAGGTGCCGTGGCGGCGATTACCGCCATGGCGTTGCGTATCAACGGCATGTCGCACTGGATCATGTGGCAAATGACCTCGCTGTTCGAGAGCATCGGCACCGTGCAGGATGGCATGGCAACCCTTACCCGCGGCCCCAAGGTGCAGGATGCGCCGAACGCGGGCGTCCTGGTGACCTCCGGCGGCGCGGTAACTTTCGACAACGTGAGCTTCAACTACAATGGCGAACGCCAAGTGCTCGATGGCCTGAGCCTGAACATTCGTCCGGGCGAAAAAATCGGCCTGGTGGGCCGCTCCGGCGCGGGAAAATCCACGCTCATCAACTTGCTTCTGCGCTTCTATGACGTCGACAGCGGGCAGATTCGCATTGACGGGCAAGACATTGCGCACGTGACGCAAGACAGCCTGCGCAGTGCCATCGGCATGGTCACCCAGGATACCTCCCTGCTGCACCGCTCCATTCGCGACAACATCGCCTACGGCCGACCCGATGCAAGCGACGCCCAAATCCGCAGTGCCGCGGCCAATGCCCAGGCCGATGAGTTCATCAGCCAACTGAGCGACCGGCAAGGCCACACCGGCTACGACACCTTGGTGGGCGAACGCGGCATCAAGCTGTCGGGCGGCCAGCGCCAGCGCGTCGCGATTGCCCGAGTGATGCTCAAGAACGCCCCGATCCTGCTACTTGACGAGGCTACCAGCGCGCTGGATTCGGAAGTCGAAGTGGCCATTCAGGAAAGCCTCGATGAAATGATGCAGGGCAAAACCGTAATCGCCATCGCCCATCGGCTGTCCACGATTGCGGCGATGGATCGACTGATTGTCATGGATGATGGACGCATCATCGAACAAGGCACCCACACCGAATTGCTCGCTAAAAACGGCATCTATGCACGGCTGTGGCACCATCAGAGTGGCGGGTTCCTGGGTGAGGATCGGGGGGTGACCGAGGCTATGGATCAGGCATGAACTGAACGGCCCGGGGATGATCTGCAAGCGGCTGCTTGGAGTCGATTTCTGCCCGTCACGACAGGCAGAAATCGGCCGTGTTAGCCGCCATCACTCCAGCTTAAGCTCATCCAAACGCCGTATTACAAACAAGCTGACAATCAGGTCCAGGTGCGCACCACCAGCATTCTTGTATACGGTGATCTCCTCTTCCAGTACTGATTGAATCTTTCGCGCGCTGATCATTTGCATTGTGTGTTTCCCAAGCATGAATCAGGCAGGGCTTGCTGCTCGCAAGTCCAGCCTGATTGTTCAGGTTGCCGCTGGACGATCGGGCATTATCCGCCGATCACCAGCACCGGTTTACCAAGGATCGCCCTGTCAGGCGTCACCCCCAAAACCGCGCGAACGAGGCGACCATGTAGCCGTCCTTGAGTACCGGCGTTAGTATCCGGAAACCCTTTACTCAGAAATACCTCATGTGATTTATACATTTCCCTTAGAAGAAAAGTTGGCCACGCATAGAATGCACATTGAAAACACTCTATTCGCCTTTCAGATGCGCATAGCTATCAACGAAACGCTTAAATTTGTGTTCGCCACAAGTGTACGCTTCATACTTCGCGGGCAAAGCCTCACTTACACAGGTTGGTACAGGCGCAACAACTGCATCGAAGTCCAAATCAATAAAGAAAGGTATTGAATAGCGCTCTAGACCGCTAGTATTTATGACGCGATGCATTGTCGAGGTGTAGCGATCGTTGGTGAGGGTTTGCACCAGATCACCGATATTGACGATAAAAGTGCCTTCAACGGGTGGGGCGGTAACCCACTCCCCTGCCCGGTTCTTGACTTGTAAACCGCCAACTGTGTCTTGAGACAGGACTGTCAGGAAGCCGTCATCCGTGTGAGCACCAATACCGATCTCTTCCAGGGAGACCTTTCCTATCTGAGGCGGATAACGCAAAACTCGCTGAATGGTGATGGGTTTACGTTGGCGTTGTTCAAAATAATTTTTCGGCAAGTCCAGACTCAGCGCGATGCCGCCGATGAGCGTTCTCGCGATTGCGACCGGCTTCTGTAGTTTCGCCAACTTCCATATGCGCTTTCGTGACTTCTTTGGCGTCGCGCCGAGTAGTTATAGAGCGACGTATGAGCGCAGGCGCTAAGTTTCCGAAACCCGGGCCCGCAAAAAACAAGAAACCCGCACGATCCAAGGCTAGCGAATGATGGCCAGCATCATCGATAAGGATTACCGAGAATTATGAATGCTCCATCGTCAGTGTTGATACCCACGGCTAACCATAGCGAGCGGATGTCTACACGCATCGCCTTCCTTATCGCAGGCTTACTCATGTCCGCTTGGGCGCCTCTGGTTCCATTGGTTAAAGCCCGCACTGGTTTGGACGATGGTGGCCTGGGGTTGCTGCTGCTTGGCCTGGGCGGTGGATCTATTGTGGCCATGCCCTTTGCTGGGTATCTCACTGCACACTATGGATGCCGCCCGGTCGTGATCTGGGCGACGATTGTCTTGTGCGCCGTTCTTGCGCTGTTGGCACCGTGGTATGGCTGCCGGGCTTGGTGATCGCTGTCATTATCTTCGGCGCCAGCATGGGCATGCTTGATTGCGCCATGAACATACAGTCCGTCATCGTCGAGAAAAACAGCGGGCAGGCACTTCAGTCCGGCTTCCATGGCCTTTACAGCGTCGGAGGCATAGTGGGCGCCGGGGCTATGACCGCTTTATTGACCTTCGGGCTGGACCCACTGATTGCGGCGCTCTGTATCGTTGCCACCGTTTTGGGATCGCTTTACAAGGCTGCGCCTTCTTTGCTGACTTATGGCACTGAACGGGGTGGACCAATGTTCGCGGTGCCCAGGGGTATCGTGCTGTTTTTAGGGGCGCTCTGTTTCATCGTCTTCCTCACTGAAGGCGCAATGCTCGACTGGAGCGCGGTCTTCCTTGTCTCGAACCGAGGGTTAGAGCCCAGCATCGCCGGTTTGGGCTACGCATCCTTCGCCGCCGCAATGACGGTGGGTCGCCTGACAGGGGACGCCATCGTCAGCAAACTTGGGGGCGTGCGCGTCGTTGCGCTTGGCGGACTCTGCGCAGCCGCAGGCATGATCGTGTCGCTTGGAATCGATGGCTGGTCCGCGTCCTTGATTGGCTACGCTCTGGTCGGTGCTGGTTGCTCAAACATTGTCCCAGTGATCTTTACTGCTGTGGGCCGCCAGCAACGTATGCCACAGGCGGTAGCCATCCCCGCTGTCATCTCGATGGGCTACGCGGGAATTCTGATAGGTCCCGTATTTATCGGGGCGGTCGCCCACCTGAGCACCTTGTCATTCGCGCTTGGCTGCGTGAGTGTTTTGCTGGTTTTTGTCAGTGCGACAGCTCGATTACTTCTAAATTAACCGGATCTTTTCAGACGCGATTTCAGCATTGGTCACTACGAATCGAGCTCCTTCGGCCACTGCACCATCCATCGTTTCGAGGTGACCGTACATTGAATAATAGAGAACCAGAACCTTCGCCATGATTTGCTCCTGGATTAAGCGCCATTCGATGGATCAGGAAGATCTTGGATTACACGGCATGGGACTTAACACTAGCAGTTCCGTATATATCGCCTGCTGGCAAACAGAGACGCTTTTATTGCCCCTCCCCCGTCCCAGAGCAGGCTGCCAATCAGCTGCTAGTGTTAAAAGTGCGCACAAGGCTTCAATACCAGACTTACTTGCGCATCCTCTCTCGCGTCCACAGGCGGAACACTATGAGATACAACCTGTTTGAGAATCAGAGAAACGAGATCATCCTGCTCGCCCGCATCCTTCTAATGATTCTTTTCATCATTTCCGGCTGGGGCAAGATGACCAACTTTGGCGGTACCGTTGCTTACCTAGACTCACTCGGTGCGCCCATGCCCATGGTCGCTGCGGGGGTTGCGGTCGTCATGGAGTTCTTTGTCGCTATAGCGATAGTCGTGGGTTTCTACACCCGTCCACTCGCATTTCTCTTCGCCTTGTTTGTACTCGGTACAGCGCTGATCGGGCATCACTTTTGGACTATGGTTGACCCGGAGCGCGCAACCAACATGGTCCAGTATTTCAAGAACCTCAGTATCATGGGCGGCTTGCTGCTGCTGGGCATTACAGGTCCTGGCAAGTATTCGGTGGACGGCAGATAGCAGCGCGCAACTGTTTGCTGGCGCAACGCCCTTCACCTGAAACGGATTTAGGTGAAGGGCGTGGCAGCAAGGGTTCAGCCAAGGTGGATCGTGCCGAATAATTACATTCGGCAAGTGGGTTTAACGGGATGCAAGAACACCCTTCAACTTCGCCACTTGCGTAGCCAATGCGTCCATCAGGTCTGGCGACAAGCAATCATAAGGTTCCAAACCGAGCGCGCGCAGTTTTCCGCGGATTTCCTTCATGTCCTCCGGTGGGGTGCCGGTTTCGATGATCGACGAAACGAAAGCTGCAAAGCCCGGTGCAGCCCACCCTTTTTGCGGGGATAGCTCGGTATGCACAAAATCCAGGCCATAGAACGCGTGGTCTTTATTTTCGATGCGACCGTACATATGTGCATGGCACTCTTTGCAGGCATGTCGTTGAATGGTCGCGCTCTCGTCGACGATGACCAGCTTTTCGGCGTTCGCGGTGACGCTGACTTTATCGCGAGGAACGACAGCAACGACCGCGAATTTCGCACCTGCGGGCTTCCAGCATTTGCTGCAGCCACAGGCGTGATTGTGCAGAGTCTGGGCGTCAATCCTGATTTCAACCTTATCGGTCGGACACAGGCATTGCAGGGTGCCGCCAGAGAAGTTTGCAGCGCTTGGCTCTATTCCGTTATCCAGTGAAGGATGAAGCTTCAAGTTGCTCACGATAAACCTCCAGTATCAGAGAGTATTCGAACTGGACCTGGAGCCTGAGGGGCATTAGCCATCCTGGCCTTCCCGATATCTGGCTCCCTTCGTCACTCATACCATACTACTCCGCCCCGGAATCTGTGGGAGCAGGTTTGCTCGTGCAAAGCGCTGTGCGAGCCGCTCCCACAGGGCATCGCTCGCTACCTGAGCAAGCGTCAACAGAACGTTACTTTTCAGAAATATCTCAAAATCCCTCGCAACCGCTAATCAGTTAGTTCGGTTTTTTGACGCTTCCCCGATATGCGGTCACAACTTTTGCGCTCCGCTGGGTCATAACACGGTAGCTGTCGATGGAATATTGGCATTTACCGAGATTTCGCCTGATACGGAGATAAGCTCATGATTTTCGATGTACAAAATTTTGGCGCCAAAGGAGATGGCATCACTGACGACACGGCGGCAATACAAAGTGCAATTGATGCGGCGGCCGCTGCAGGCGGGGGGCAGGTGTATATGCCGACCGGAACTTATATCGTTTCGGGAGGCGAGGAACCGTCCGACGGCTGCCTGATGCTCAAGAGCAACGTCTACCTGTACGGCGACGGCATGGGCGCAACCACCGTCAAGGTCGCTGACGGCTCCGACACCAAAATCACGGGGGTCATCCGCTCCGCCTATGGCGAGCAAACCCACGACTTCGGCGTCAGCCACCTCACCATCGATGGCAACCGTGACAACACCACGGGCAAGATCGACGGTTGGTTCAACGGCTACATTCCCGGCGAAGAAGGCTACGACTCCAACGTCACCCTCGACAGCGTCGAGATCAAGGATTGCTCCGGGTACGGTTTCGACCCTCACGAGCAGACCGTCAACATGGTCATCAAGAACAGCGTGTCCCACGGCAACGGCCTGGACGGCTTCGTTGCTGACTTCCTCAGCAATAGCACCTTCGAAAACAACATCGCCTACGACAACGACCGCCACGGTTTCAACATCGTTACCAGCACCCACGACTTCACGCTCACCAATAACGTTGCCTACAACAATGGCGGCAACGGCATCGTGGTCCAGCGCGGCAGCGAGGACATCCCCTCCCCCAGCAACATCACCATCACCGGTGGCGAGGTGTACGGCAACGGCGCAGAAGGGGTGCTGATCAAAATGTCCAGCGAGGTGACGGTCAGCGGCGTCGATATTCACGACAACACCAGCGCCGGGATCCGCATCTACGGCAGCAACCACGTCGAGATCATCGACAACACGCTCACCAACAACTCCCTGGGCAGCCCCGTACCAGAGATCATTATTCAGTCCTACAACGACACCCTGGGCGTGTCCGGCAAGTACTTCAACGGCAGCGATAACACCATCCAGGGCAACATCATTATCGGCAGCGACCTGTCGACCTACGGCGTCGCCGAACGCAATGAAGACGGCACTGATCGCAACGCCATCATCGGCAATACCATCAGTCACACCAGCAACGGTGCCACGCTGGTCTATGGCGACGGCAGCTACGTCAGCGCCACGGTGCCGATGACCACCGTACAAGGTACGGCTGGCAATGACACCTTGCTGGGCAGCGCCGCCAGCGAGATTTTCTACGGCGTTGCCGGCAACGACACCATCAATGGCGGGGCCGGTGGCGACATTCTGGTGGGTGGTGCAGGCATCGACAAACTCACCGGCGGAACCGGCGCCGATACGTTCCGTTTCACCGCACAGTCCGACAGTTACCGCAACGCAACCACAAGCTTCGATGACATCATCACCGACTTCGACGTCACCCAGGACAAGATCGACCTCGCCGACCTCGGCTTCACTGGCCTGGGCAATGGCCGTGGCGGCACCCTGCAGGTCAGCTACAGCGCCAGCAGCGACCGCACCTACATCAAGGACTTCGATGCCGACGCCAGCGGCAATCGCTTCGAGTTGATTCTCTCGGGTAACCTGACCAGCACCCTGACGGCCAATAACTTCATCTTTAATCGGGTGATCACCGGCACCAGCGGCAGCGACTCGCTGTTGGGCAGCGATTCGGCCGACACCCTCCTCGGCCTGGCGGGCAACGACAACCTCAGTGGCGGCGCGGGCAACGACAAGCTCGACGGCGGCGCAGGCATGGACACCCTCACCGGCGGTGCCGGGGCGGACACGTTCGTGTTTTCCAATCGTCTGGACAGTTACCGCAACTACAACACCGGCGGTGCCAACCTTGGTGACCTGATCACCGATTTCGATATCACCGCCGACAAGATCGACCTCTCGGCCATAGGTTTCACCGGCCTGGGGGATGGCAAGAACAACACCGTGTACGTGGTGCTCAACAGTGCCGGCACCAAGACTTACATTAAAACCCTGACCGCCGACGCCAATGGCAACCGCTTCGAAGTAGCACTGGACGGCAACTACCTCGGCAAGCTGACCAGCGCCAACTTCGTCTTCGCCACGTCGCCGACGGTCAACCATGCGCCGGTGGTGGCAACAGCATTGCTGGATCAGAATGCGACCGAAAACACCACGTTCAGCTACGCGGTGCCGGCCACCAGCTTCACCGATCCAGATAACGACAGCCTCAGTTACACCGCGACCCTGGCCGATGGCAGCGCCCTGCCCGCGTGGCTGAGCTTCAATGCCACCAACCTGACCTTCACTGGCACGCCGACCAGCACCGCGTCCGGCAATTACAACGTGCTGGTCAAAGCCACGGACCCGGCCGGTGCGTCGGTCAGCGATAGCTTTGCCCTGGTAGTGGCCGATGCGCCCGTCAACACCATCACCGGCACCAACAATGCCGAAACCCTCAATGGCACGGCGGGTGCAGACCAGATCCTCGGCCTCGGTGGCAACGACACGATCAAGGCCGGCACCGGCGCGGACATCGTCGACGGCGGCGCCGGACGCGATTCGTTGTATGGCGGCGACGGTGCCGACACCTTCCGCTACACCAACGCGCTCGACAGCTACCGCGACTACGACACCGGTGGCATCACGGCCACCGACACGATTTATGACTTCACCGCCGGCGTCGACAAGATCGACGTTTCGGGCCTGGGCTATATCGGCCTGGGCGATGGCCACCATGGCACGTTGTACATCACCCTCAACGCGGCCGGCGACAAGACCTACATCAAGTCCGCCGAAGCGGATGCCGATGGCAATCGCTTTGAAATCGCCCTCAACGGCAACTACCTCAACACCCTGACCGCCAGTGACTTTGTGTTCGGCCAGAGCACCCCGCAGGAAATCCTCTACCTGCCCACCCTCGGCCAATCCAATACGCGCCTGCTGCGCATGACGGAGGACGACAATCAGTCCGGCACCTCAATGCTGGTCAACGACCTGGACCGCTACACCCCCTATGACGTGCGCAGCCAGTTCACCGATGCCGATGGCAACGGCATCGACATCGCGGTGGGCGGCAGCACAGTCACCGGCGTGTCGACGCTCAGCGCCGAGGAACTCAAGTTGTGCTGGTGGCTGACCGACACCAACCAACCCGGGGCTGCGCTGTTGCGCGCCGTGACGCTGCTGCGCGACCAACGCACCGAACTGCAATCGATCGATAACGTCACCATGGGCATCATTTGGGGCCAGGGCGAGGAAGCCGCCCAGGAGATCGCCCGCGCCACGGACAAAGCAGCGGCAGCAGCGGCCTACAAGGCCGCGACCCTGAAGGTGTTTGATTACCTGCATGCCCAGTTCGGCAACTTCAACGTGTATTTGATGGAAACCGGTCACTACGAACAAGACGCGGCGCGTGCCCGTGGTTATTCGGAAGAAAAGATTGCCTCCATCGTCGAGGGGGTTGGCTATGTCCGCGCCGCCCAGGAAGCCATCGCCGCCGAGCGCGCCGACGTCAAGCTGGCGGTGGACTACACCGACCTCCCCTTGCGCTACGATGTCGATCCGCTGACATATCCAGACGACGTCTGGCACCTGCACGAGGAGTCGGCGGAGATCGTCGGTCAGCGCCTGGCCGACTACATTGCCAATGACCTTGGCTTCCAGGGCAACCCCAACGACAACAACAGCGTGCAGGCCATTTTCGACAACGCCCGGAACATGATTTCCGGTACCGACCAGGCGGATACCCTGGCGGGCAGCTCGGGCAACGACACGCTGGATGGCAAACTGGACGCCGACACCATGACCGGTGGCAATGGCAACGACATCTATGTGGTCGATAACGCGCTCGACCGCGTGGTGGAAACCAACACCTCGACCTCGCAGATCGATACGGTGCAGGCCTCGATCAACTGGACCCTGGGCGCCAATCTTGAGAACCTGGTGCTCACCGGTGTGTCGGACATCAACGGCACCGGCAATGAGCGGCACAACTTTATCACCGGCAATGCCGCCAATAACGTGCTCGATGGTGCCGCAGGGGACGACAGCATGAGCGGCGGCGATGGCAACGACACCTACTATGTCGACAACGCCGACGACGCAGTGATCGAGACCGACAGCAATGCCGTTTCTGGAGGAGTCGACAGTGTGCACAGCAGCCTGGCGACCTATACCCTCGGCAACAACGTCGAGCGTCTGTCTATCGACAGCACTGGCGCTGCCAATGGCACGGGCAATGCGCTGGACAACACGCTGTTCGCCGGAGCCGGCAACAATGTGCTGGACGGGCGTGATGGCAATGACACGGTATCTTTTGAACGCGCCCTGTCCGGCGTTACCGTAAACCTCTCGACGTCAGCGCAACAAAACACCGTGAGTTCCGGGCTCGACACCTTGAAACTCTTCGAAAACCTGATGGGAAGTGCCTACGCTGACAGTCTGTCAGGCGACAGTGCCGCGAACGTTCTGAACGGTGGTGCGGGCAACGATACGCTGGTGGGCGGTTCGGGTAATGATCGGCTGATCGGCGGTGCAGGCACCGACAACCTCACCGGTGGCACTGGCACGGATACCTACGCATTTGGTGCGCTGTCGGACATGGGCCTCGGGGCTTTGCGTGATGTGATCAACGGTTTCAAGAGCACCGAAGGCGATCTTCTGGATTTCACCGGCCTGGACGCCAACCCGCAGACCACCGCTGTCGACGCCTTCACCTTCATCGGCAGCAACGCCTTCGACCCTGCCGACGCCACGGGCCAACTGCGCTTTGCCGATGGCATTCTCTACGGCAGTGTCAACGCCGGGGCCACCCCTGAGTTCGAAATCCAACTGGTGGGCGTGCAGGAGCTGCACGCCAGCGATTTCACAGTTTTGAGTTAGGCCCATATCCTGGGAGCGGACTTGTCCGCTCCCACGGGGGACTTGCAGTACCCAAGTAGATCTACTCTTGATCTACAGTAACCACCTTCCAACTGTCATCTGGATCAAAGCGCTTCATCGACTGCGCCAACTTGTCACCACCGGGTCCCAAGTCTTTCTCGAACACTTGTCCTTCATGACTGATCATGAAACTCATCACCCCGGTGTCATCGTATTTCGCCGGCCAGGCGATCAATGCAAAGCCACGGATCATCTTGTCACCGATGAGGTAGCTGTAGGCGCCGCCAGGTGCCGAAGGACCTTGGCCATCAAGGATACGGAACTGGTAACCATGCCAGTCTTCGCCAGCAATGGTTTTGCCGAACGCGGGGCCCAACGGGCTGATCTGACCGCTATCGTCGTCCGCCCAATAGAGTCCGTCGTGCTTGCCGGCGGTGCTGAAGATTTTCTGCGCATAGGCCAGTGCGCCGTCACCGTCACGATCCACTGACGCATAATCCATCTGGACATCGTGATAGGTCAGCACTGATTGCAACGCGGCGAGTTCGTTGCGGCCAATTCGACGTGCACGGACTTCCGCGCTACCGGCCTTGATGTCGAAGCGCCAACCGTTCGCGTCTTTTATCATCGGTATTGGCAGTGTCCAGTGATCACTGCCAACCGACAGTACCGCTTTGCGATCGCTGGTTTTTTCAATGGCGTGTTGCTCGCGGTATTGCTTCAAAAACGCATCCACATCACTGCGCTGCACGCCTTCGCGCGGGATGAAACTGCGCCATTCATTACCCAGCAACGCTGTCAGGCGTGCCTGATCGGCGTGTTCCGTACCCAATGCTTCGACGAACGCTTGAGCGGCCATTTCTGGCGTTGGAAATGCCTGCTGTGCCGTAACAATGCCCGACCACGCCAAGCCGGCAGCTATTGCCAGGACATGAAGGAGCAAGCCCATGAGTGCCTTCACTCGAGCATTGTTTTTCAACGACGGCCTCCCCTTTGACGCGCTGGTGGATTGGACGGCCGACTGATCTGATGGCCGGCTGATCGCGAGGCACTGGGACGCTGGGCGGATGCCTGGCTGGCCCGGCCACGACTGGCTTGTGCGTTGGTCTGTGACGGTGAGCGCGCGCCCGCGAATACATTGTTGGGGGCACTGCCCTTACTGGCGGACGGCCGTTTTTGCGCAGCCTGGCGCCCCGGCGAGTCGCCCTGCCCGCGCTGATTGACCTGAGCGGTCTGTTTCCTGGGTTGCTGACTCTCCCGAGTATTTCTGGCAGTGCCCTGGCTTCTGTCAGACGACTTCGGTCTGTCTGCACCTGCTTGCATCCGATTGCTGGCCGAGGTTCCGGACTGGGCGGCGCGCGCTCGATCACGGGCTTCGCGGTTGCTGGTGGCAGGTCGTTCGATACCGTGCTTGTCCATTGAACTGCGGGCTTTTTCACGAGCCTGGGCCCTCTGAGCATCGTCCCCACGATAGGCTACACGCTGATTGGCGCCGCCCAGTTGTCGGCCGTACTGTTCGCGGCTCTTGCTGTCTCGATAGGGAACACCATCGCGATGAACGGCGTTGTGCTGCCACTTGTTCTGATTACGGGTGATCTGGTTGTTGCGATTGATGTTGTTGTAGCGATCGACGTCGATGTCGATGTCGTTATTGCCCCAGTCACATTCACCCCACAACGCACCGACGATAGCCACACCGGTACCGAACGCCAACCCAGCCATCAATGCCGAACCGGGGTAATAGGCTGGCGGCGGTGGATAGTACACGGGAGGCGACGCAGGATAGGGCCAGGTGCCGTAGGTGGTTGTCGGGTTATAACTGGGTACGTACACCACCTGCGGATCGGAGGGCTGAATGATGATGGTGGAGGTGCTGCTGGCAGGGGCCGGAGCTGTAGCGGTAGCTGCCGGTGCCGGTGCCGCAACAGCCTGAACCGTCACGTTCTGATATTGGTTGCTCTGCAGGTTGCCTGCTGCTTGCGCCTGATGACGCAAGCGTTGCACGCCCCCCATGACATCGTCGGGCTGCGCCAGGAAAGCATCACCCAGACGTTGTACCCAGACGGGATCCTGCCCCAGCGTTGCCAGGACCTGTGGGAAGGCAACCAGCGCCTGCACGCTCGGATCCCAGGGCTGGCTCGCCACTTGTTTGACCGCATCATCGCCCTTGGCATCCGGGTGTGCTTTAGACCAGGTTACCGCCTCGGCGACTTCCCCAGGGTACGTGGTGGCCATCAGCACCTGTGCCAGCAACGGGTCCGGGTAAAGCGCAATGGGAGCCAGTATTTGATCCAGCTGCTCCTGGGTAAACACGGCATCTTTGACCGCTGCCGTGACGGGCGCTGTGGCGGCAGCGTTGGCGGCCGCGGTCGCATCCAATGACTGCGCCAGGCAGGAGGATCCGCTCAAAAACAGTACCGCTGACACCGCGTAAAATAATGGAATGCGCATTGCACCCCCTATGTGGTCAGGCACGATTGAGCGCCTTGATCGTTCCGCCCTTCCCTGTACCGTCGCGCCCTTCAAAGACGATACAGATCTTGCTGCAATTAACCCTTAGTTGTTCAGATTCAAGGGGTTATCTGGTAGCCCCGTTGCTGCATGCAACTGCTGTAGGCGGAAGCAGTGGCAGCCGGTTCTGCCCGGCGGTCCTGACGACGATCCTGACGTTGCCGAGATCCACCTACAACCGCACCTGCCACAGCAGCATCCTTGGCCTTGTTCTGTCGATATTCCTGTTTAACATCGTCGTCTACCTTGTCATAAATCTCGTCATGCTGACGACCGCGCGCTCCGGCAACCGCGGCACCGGCAACTGCGCCAGTAGCGGCACCACGGACACGTCCACCTGATTGAGGCGTTGTGCTGGTGCTTGCCGTGTTACCGGCCTGAGCCTGGCATGAGCTGATGTCCTGCTGAATGATTTCGGGAGACTGCCCTTTGAGCGGCGTTACGGTCTCGGCTGAAGCGCAAAGGCAAAATACCGAGACAATCGTAGCCAGACAGGGGGAAATGGATTTTTTCATAAAGCCTCCACTGCTATCAGTGTGCTTTGGATCTTTGAGTCTAGCTCAGCGTCTGGCGACTAACCCTGGAACAAAGTTCTAATGCTGCAACCTCTAATTCCATTTGCACTTTTACTCCCTCGAACTCAAACGGGAGCGGCAAGTTTTAAGCACTGACTTACACTGCGATACACCCAATGCGAACAAATGACTGTTCAACGGATCAATAGATCCCACAGCAATCCGGGTATCAGGTAATGAATCAGCCCAACATGAAAACGGTCACCTGCCTGTTCGCTACCAGCCTGTGCGCGGCGGCGAGCAGTTGGGTCAATGCTTCACCTGCTACGCCGACATTCCAGACCAGCTTCGACTGCGCCACGGCAAAGGTATCCGTCGAAAAGCTTATCTGTCGCGATCCACAACTGACGCAAATGGATATCGAACTGACGCGTCTTTATCGCCTGGCGCTCACGGATGATCATTCTGTACCGCGTCCAGACAAAGTCATGATCGACCAGCAGTTCTGGATCGAGGCTCGCAATCAGTGTGGCTCCGACCCTGCGCCCAAGGCGTGCGCGATCCGAAGTTATGCCGAGCGCGCGCACCAGCTACGCCAAGGCTCGGCCATTGTGAGAACCAAGGATCCAGACAGACTCACCGAAGGTCCCCTGGCTTTTCGGTGTACAGGGTTAAACGCATTGATTGCCGCCACTTTCTTTAACACGCAGCCTGGTGTCGTGTACCTGAAATGGGCGAACAGCTCGATCACCCTGAGTCAGGTGCGGAATGATTCGGGAACCCAATACACTGGCAAGGATTCCCAGGGGAGCTACAGCTTCTGGCAAGACGGCAACGTGGCTCTTTTCCAGAAACCAGGCTCAGGGGAAATGAGTTGTACGGCCGAGCCTGCTAGCTGAGACCGTCTCTCACGTACTCGGCGATTTATGCCACGGATAGCCTTTGGCACTGAGTTCAAAGGCGTACTTGAACAAGCGCTTCATGTACTCACCATCGAATTTATGCAGGCGAGAAATGTGGAAGTCGGAGCCGATGTACGCCAGATTGAAGTCCGCCCCATCTTGCTGGGCAATTCGGTAAATTCGATCCAGATCGCTGATCCCCTGAGTCTGGATCAATGCGCTGATCGCTCGACCGCCAATGCTCAAGGTTCGGCGCTTCGTTCCGGACCATTGCAGTTCCAGTTTGCCGTTGCGAATGACATAGAAATGCCGTTCACGCCGCAAACGCGCCCCGGGTACCTGGTTCAGCGCCATCACGGTGCCGGGCGGGTAAAGGAACACCTGCGTAAGGACACCTCCGTCCACGTGCATTTCCTGAAACTGTTGGCCGTCAACCTCCACATCAATCATGACGGGTGAGACGGCACCGGGAATACTCATCGACGCGACCATGATGTTGCGAAACAGCTCGAGCGCTCCCGGTGCCTGGCTGGAGGCAATAGCGCCCATGTTCCAGGTGACCGGGCGCCCTGAATCAAGGTCGGTTGTACCGATCATCAGGAGCCGTCCTTTGGCGTATTCCGCCGCGATCGCCGCAAGAATCTCGGCAGTGACGTACTGTGCAATGAGCCGCGACAGTGGCTTGCTGTGCGCCATACCATCGCTGGTAAGACGGGTCAGCATATTGCGCGCATGGAAAATGTCTTTTGGACCGACTGCATTGCAGATACGCACAATGACATCGTCGTACTGGGGCCCCAGGTAAGCGAACGGGGCGACCAGGGCGCCAGCGCTAATGCCGGTGACAACTTTGAACACAGGACGAGTCCCATGCCGGGTCCATCCGGCAATGATGCCCCCCGCGAATGTGCCGGCGTCGCCGCCGCCCGAAACGGCCAGCATATTTGCCCGCGGCAGGATGTCATTCGGTAGCCCTGCGCTGGCGAGCGCCTCAGCCTCTCGAAGGTTGGCCTGGCTCACATCCCGAATGAACGGAGTCAGGTCCTGGTCCAGCCAGTAGCGAGCATCTGGAATGCCCGGGATCAGTGCTTGTTCCGTTAACGTTGGCGGCACCGCATCACGGCGTTGCAGGCACGCTTGACGCAACATGTTCAGGGTTGAGGCGCTAGGTCTGAGCTGGAATGGTTTCAACACGCCTCCTCCGGCCCTGCAACTGACAGAGCCCGTCACGCACACTCGACACACCCATGACCTGTGAAGTCAGGGCGAGTGGCCTGAACATCTTTTATGCTAGCGCAAGCCCAGGCAGTCATGACGTTGGTGGGACGTCCGGTCTGTCAATGATCTTCCACCCATAGATGATCATTAGAAAACGCCAGCCATCACCGCAACTTCAGCGGATCAATCTATGTAGCAGATGCCGAGCTCGCGAGGCTGCTGCTACGGATAACATTACGGCTTAACTATCTGCACGCAAAAAAAGTCCCGTGACCGAATGAGTCACGGGACAAAAAATTGGTTGGTTGCGGCCAACCAAAGGAGCATTTTTAAAAAGCGGTTACAGGCACTCCTGCGCGGCACGTTCGAAACTCGAAGGCATGAAGTTCGACGCCAGCAAGTGGCGCTCATACAAAAACACCTTGCCGCCATTCGGGGTCTTGTAGGCTTCGAGAACGTTGTCTGCCGCGACTTTGCTCGGCACCACGATCCGGTAGCTGCGCTGGGTTTGCGAGACCGTCGGGTTCAGTGCGCTGCCCTGCAACTTCGGTATCACGCAATCGGCGTACTCGGCAGGCGTTTTTTTCGTCTGAAAGGTCTGCGTCGGGTCGTTCGGCGCGGAGGCGCAACCGGCCAGCAGCAAGGAGGCGAAAGCCATGACAGGAACAAATAAAGGGCGCATCGGTGAAGTCCTGAAAATAAAAAGTCTGGTTCATTGGGCAATGTCTTCGATGGAGGAGATTTTCCACCTTTGCCCAACAAACCAGAACTTGCGTTTCTTGATTGTCACTATTACTTGAACCGATAGTTGCGCCGCGCTATCGCTGGTCAGCTCAGCTCCTGATGGTTTCAGGAAGCTTGGCGATCACCTTGATCTCGAACTCAAAGCCATACAGCCACGTTACCCCGACAGCAGTTAACGTTGGGTGCGGTGCGTTACCCCAGAACTCCGGCACTACCTTCCAGATCGTTTCGAACTTCGATTCGGGATCGACGATGAAGACCGTTACGTCAATCACGTCGTCGAAGGTGCAACCAGCAGAACCCAGGATCGCGTTCAGATTGTTGAACGCGAGCCGAACCTGAGTCTCCAGCTCGGGCTCGGGTGAGCCGTCTTCGGTACTACCGACTTGCCCCGAAACGAATAAAAAGCCATTGGACCGAATCGCCGGCGAATAGCGATTGCGCTCATAAAGCGCTTGGCGTCCGGGAGGAAAAACAACATCACGCTGAGTCATAAAGTGCCTCCATCAACGGGTCAAAGACGACCCGCAATTAATGATGAAGAGACTTTAAGGACTTGTGCCTGCCCGATAAACGAGCAACTGTAGCCATCACTGTTTGTAAATCCCAAACAATCCAATAGATATCCGGGGCAGAAATGGACCGTTTCGATGCGATGCAGGCATTTGCTCGGGTGGTGGAAACGGGCAGCTTCACCAAAGCGGCCGAAACACTGCATATGAGCAAGACGAGCGTGACGCAACTGGTGCAGCAGTTGGAGGCCCGGTTACGCGTCAAATTACTCAACCGCACGACGCGCAAGGTCAACGTAACGGCCGACGGCGCCGTCTATTACGAACGCGTGATACGGCTGCTAGCCGACATGGACGATGCCGAGACTAGCCTGTCCAGCGCCTCGACCCTGCCCCGGGGCCGGCTGCGAGTGGATGTGCCCAGCCCGCTGGCCAGCATGATTCTGGTACCGGCGTTGCCTGCGTTTCATGCTCGATACCCTGACATCCAGATCGACATGGGCGTCAGCGATCGCATCGTGGATATGATTGGCGAGAATGTGGATTGCGTTGTGCGCGGCGGAGAACTAACCGATCAGTCTCTGATGGCCCGGCGGGTAGGCGACCTCCAGTTGAGCGTTTATGCGGCGCCGAGCTACCTGGAACGCGTCGGTACGCCGTCGCATCCACAAGAGCTGGAAGATTCGCATCATCGTGTCGTCGGTTTCCTGTGGGCACGCACAGGCAAAGCCGTGCCTTATGCCATGCGCAGCAACAGTGAGAGCGTGCATATCAAAGGTCGCTATGTGCTGGCGGTCGACGATGGCAATGCCTATATCGCGGCCGGGCTGGCCGGCCTCGGAGTGCTTTGGCTGCCAGACTACATGTCCAGACCATACGAAGCGCGCGGCGAGTTGGTCCGTTTGTTCGAGGATTGGCGTCTCGATCCGATGCCGATCTACGTGGCTTTTCCGCCGAACCGGCATATCAGCTTCAAGCTGCGCGTGTTCATTGATTGGGTCGCTGAGCTGATGGCACAGCACGCGCCTATCATGATGCGTGAGGCATCAGGAATCTGACCTGGAGAAAACCAAGCCCCGCCATAAGCGGGGCTTGATGTATTTCATACGGCATCAGGGTTTACGCCCGCCGCCGGGATTTTGCCCTCCTCCTTTTTTGTCTGCGTCAGATGTTTTCTCTCTGTCGACAAAGCTGCCCGAGCGGCCTCCTCCCTGTTCGCTGCCGGGACGATTGGTATCGCTGGATTGACGGCCCCCTGAGGCCTGTCCACCTTTTTTGCCGGCGTCGGAGGGGCGTTGCGGATCGTTCATCATCCCGCCGCCCGATACCCCGCCTTTTTTGCCAGCTTCAGAGGCTTTTTGAGGGTCGTTGGCAAAATTGCCAGGTTTTTTGTCACCGGTGTTAGCCATTTTCGTTCTCCTCATTATTTCTCGCGAACCTTCGTGGGTTCGTCTAATTCCGAGGTTTTCTGTGATTGAAAGTTTGAACTGATGCGGCATTCTTGCGACCAACGGATTGGAGTTATTAGTTCCAGAAAACTCCTGGTGCGGCGACTAATGGGGGTGAGTTAAACGAGTATAAAAATGGGTTCCGCTTATACAAATTCATGAAAGAAAAGAGCGTTAAGGTCTGGCATCATTCAAACAGTTACGCTGAATCATCAGCTCTCTAATTTATCCTCTATGGAGGTACGTCGATGACTGAGCACATCGTCCACTTTCATTGCCAGATTGATCAGGGCACCATGGAACGCTTCCGGGACTGCTGCCTCGACGCCATCGACCAGGGCGCCTCCTCCTTGCTGCTCAATCTCTCCACCTGCGGTGGCAGCACCAATTTTGGCTTCGCCCTCTACACCTTCCTCAAATCCCTGCCGGTGCCGCTGTGCGCGATCAATGCCGGCAACATCGAATCGATGGGCATCATCATGTACCTGGCCGCCGGCCGACGGATCACCGCGCCCCATTCGCGGTTTCTGATTCACCCCATGAATTGGTACTTCAGCCAAAACTCGGTTGACCATCAACGTCTGCGCGAATACCTGTCGAGCCTGGATAACGACCTCGCGCGTTACGTGCAAATCTTTGCCCTGGAAACTGCCCACGCAGAGACCAAACTGGATATTTTTCATTGCCTTTCAGCGGAAGAAAAAGTCATTGCGGCGCATGAATCCCTGGCCTACGGCATCGCCCACGAAATGCATCAGATGGTGTTTGCCGATAACGTCAAACACTGGAAAATCAGTGGCAGCTGACGCACGTTCTCTGAACTTTTCGTTACCGATGAGTCAGGTGCCAGCAATGGGCTGAATCTCCAGCGTCATTCCGTCATTCAAGGTGAGTTTCAAATCCTTGATCGTGCCAGCCACACGGTCCTTGAAAACCGGCTCACCCTCGGGATCAAGCTCATCGCCGGGCTCGACGGGACGTCTGTGCATCAGACCTCCCGCCTTGCCCTGATACCTGTCAAGAAGTTCCCAACCCACGCGACAGATCGGCCGAGGTTTCGGACGCGGTCTTGCGCATCTCGCCCGTTTCTCCAGCGATTGCCTCGTGGGGCTCCGTGGTTTCCATCACCTTTTCGCGCACCGCCTCATAACCCTCCCGTGCTTGCTGCTTGACCTTGCCGGTGAGGCTTGCGCTGGTCCTGCCCAGATAACGGCGTTCCGTTGCAGTGGTGGGTAACGCCGCGCCCAACAACGCGCCCACCGCGATACCCATCGCGGCCATCAGCAGGGGTTGCTCCTTGAGCAGATGACTGAACTGGTCGCCCATTTCATGAGTCCTGCGCGCCAGGCGATCGCTGGTGTCATGGACGGCGTGACTGAGCTGATCGGTCTTCGCATGCAGGCTATCGCTCAGGTGCGCTGCCTTACCCTTGACCGCCTGATAGCTGTCCTTGAGCGAATCGGTGGTGTCGTGCAGACGCTGTCGGGCGCTGTCCAAACCCTCGGAAAGCCCTTCACCCAAGTCATCGGCCCAGTCGACATCCGGCTGCGGCTCGACGCGATATTCCATGGGCGTTGGCGGGCGATTCTGGCTCATCATCAACCACATCAGCCCGACCGAGGTCAGCACCGCGGGCACGGGGTTGTTGCGCACGCTGGTGCCCAGATTGGTCAGGAAGGTCGAGCCGTTGCTTTGCATCATCAGCAGCGCCTGATCGAACATCTGGCCGGGGGTGAACTTGCTTTCCAGCGCGTCGACGATATGCCCGATGTTCTCCCGTTGCGCATCGATTTCACGCTCGATGGTTTCCGGGCTCTTGGCCGCTTCGGTTTCGAATTCTCGGTTCATGACACTTTCCTCCGCAGGGCTTCCTGGTCTTTGTTCAAGGCGTCCAGGGTGCGATCAGGCTTGAAGTGGGAAGGCTCCAATTGTTTTTTGCCTGCTTGCAGCATCACGAACCCGATGACCATCACCACGACGCCGACAATCAGCGCGGCCAGCCAGGGCGCCATCACCAGGCTCAAGGCATAGACGACCGCCATCAGCAGAATGATGAACCCGGCGAGCAGCACGATGGCGCCACCGGCGACCCCGGCAATCCCTGCCTTCAACGTCGTCAGGCTGGCCTGCAATTCCACCTTGGCCAACGCCAGTTCCTTGGTGAATAACGCCGGTACTTCCCGAGTTAACTGCCGCAATAAACCGACCACGGAGGCGTCATGATCAGCCGTCGTGACCGACGGTGTGACGGGTGGTGTGCGTTGCAGTTCTGGATCTTCTCTGTTCATCACCGTTCTCCTGAGAAGGGGCTGGACCCCGGCATTGAGGAACTGTCGCCACGATGGTCGGGTGCGCTCGGCGAGGACGGCGTGATGCCCGTGGCCAATCCGGGCGACAGATCGCCCCCGGTCGGCATCGATGTTTCATAAAGTCCTTGCGAGCCATCGCCAGTGAATGTGGGTGTGCTGCTTTGGGCAGTGAACTCACGGTCGGTTGTTGTCGGCAGGGTCGCCGTGCCCGCTTTCAGGAACCGCGACAAACCGAACCCCACCGCGATGCTGCCGACAATGAACAACCCCGGATTGTCGCGTGCCAGATCAGCGCCATCGTGCAAAAGCTCTTCGGCACTTTTGCTGCGCAGTTTTCCAGCCAGGCTGCTCATGCTGTCGGCCATGTCTGCCAGGTAATCGGACATCCCGAACGTATCGTTCGTCCTGATTTCGGAAACGACTGATTGGGCGCCTCTGGCCAATGCTTCAATCTGGTCCGCTGCGGTATCGCGGTACTGGCCGAACTGCTCATCGGCCTGATGCCGCGCACCGCCTATCGCTTCGGTAACCTCCTCCTTTAAATGCTGAAAGCTTTGTTCGGAGCCTGCGGGATCCCGAGGGGCATCCGGTTGTCCGGTTCTGCTGTCTGGAATAGTCATGTCATCCATCGCCTTCGTAATGAACACGTCAGGGAGTGGCCGCGGTGTGGCCGCGGTGGTGCTTCATTGCAGATGACGAGGGTGTCTGGCGCGGAGTTCCAAGCAGATGATGAAGTGATAAAAAGCGCATTGCAGAACCTGTGGGAGCGGGCTTGCCCGTGATGACGGCGGCACATTCAACATTGATTTCGGATGAAACATCGCTATCGCGGGCAAGCCCGCTCCCACAGGTTCGGGTGGGTATTCGCGGAAT
The DNA here is from genome assembly GCF_030687395.1 of Pseudomonas wuhanensis. GTDB lineage: Bacteria > Pseudomonadota > Gammaproteobacteria > Pseudomonadales > Pseudomonadaceae > Aquipseudomonas > Aquipseudomonas wuhanensis. Next base: position 3,229,623 of record NZ_CP117430.1, read on the forward strand.
GCATCTCGCAACAAAAAACCTGCTAAGTTGTACGATGACAGACGATACACCTATCTCTCGTCTGTCATCTCCATAACAACAAGGAAAATACCCATGAAAAAAACGAAATTGCTTATCGGCTTCTTGTGCCTCTTCAGCGGCTACGTGATGGCAGCCCCCTCCTCCGGCGAGAAAGACGTCGCCGTGGCGGTAGACCATCTGACTCAAGCCATGCTGACCAAGAACATTCCCAAACTGAATGCGCTCACCGCTGAAAACCTTACCTACGGCCATTCCAGCGGGAAAATCCAGGACAAGAAAGCGTTTATCGCCGACATCGAAAGCGGCAAAAGCGCTTTCAAGACACTCGAAATGCAAGGCCAGACCATCACGCTCTCGGGTGATGTGGCGTTGGTTCGTCATCATTTTTCGGCGCAAGCCATCAAGGGTGAAGAGATCGTTCCCACGGAAATCGAGAACTTCCAGATCTGGCAGAAACAGCAAGGCAAATGGCTACTGGTAGGACGACAAGCGTTCCGCTTCTGATCAGGCGTTGGCTGCGATCTTTAGGCCCATTCGCGAGCAGGCTCGCTCCGACATTTGACCGCGTTCTCAAGGTGGATACGGTTCAGTGTGGGAGCCTGCTCGCGATAGCGTCAGATCAAACACCGCTAAACAGCAGTCTTGAACCCCTCCTCCCGCTGCAACGCCCGAGCCTGAATCACATCCAGTATTGCGCAACCTTCGCGCATCAGCAGATGCACCGCCCGGGTGACGCGGGTCAGGTCGCAGTCGGAAATGCCTGTGAGATTGAGGCTGGACAAGGTATCCGTCAGATCGCGAACCACGGTGAAGCGGTGCATGGCGCAAGCGGCCATGTCGCTGAGTTCTTTGTGGGTGTTGATGAAGAGCACCGGGTTTTCGGCGTCGTAGGTGTCGATGGGAAGGTAGCGTGGCATGACTTGGTCGAACATTGAGGTAGCTCCTGATTAATGAGTTTTCCTAGGTTATCGACCGGCCAAGATCGTCGCGAAATTTGCCGCGAGCCGGAACTATAAAGGGCTGTGCTGGAGCGCCGCAACGGGAGACTCTGTCAGAAACTTCCGAAGATTTTGTGGGTAGCTCGATGATCGTTCCCACGCTCTGCGTGGGAACGCAGCCCGGGACGCTCTGCGTCCCTTCCGCAGCCGAACGCGGAGCGTCCGTTGAGGCATTCCCACGCGGAGCATGGGAACGATCTACGTGGTGATTCATGAGCGCGTGATGCTCGGACTGGCTCGCGAAACGCTCAATCATCCTCATGCAATTTGATCCCGCGTTTATGCAGCACGTACGGAACCAGCAGCACCAGCAGCGTCAGCGCCAGGAGCGAGGCGGCGATGGGTTGCGTCACAAATATCATCCAGTCGCCCTGGCTGATCGACAAGGCGTTGCGCAGTTGTTTTTCCGCCATCGGGCCCAGCAGCATACCGACGATCACCGGGGCGACGGGGAAATCGAAACGCCGCATCAACACCCCGGCCCAGCCGATGGCCAACATCAGAAACAGGTCGAACGTCGAGTGGCGCATGCCGTACACGCCGATGGTCGCGAATACCAGAATGCCGGCGTTCAGGTATGGCCGGGGGATCTGCAGGAGCTTGACCCACAGGCCCACCAATGGAAGGTTCAGCACCAGCAGAATGGCGTTGCCGATGTACAAGGAAGCCACCAGGGTCCAGACCAGTTCGCCCGAGGTCTGGAACAGCAGCGGCCCCGGTTGCAGGTTGTAGTTCTGGAACGCGGCCAACAGAATCGCCGCGGTGGCCGAGGTCGGGATGCCCAGGGTCAGCAACGGCACCAGCGAACCGGTGGCGCTGGCATTGTTGGCCGCCTCGGGGCCGGCGACACCTTCGATGGCGCCCTCGCCTTTGCTGGCCGCGAACTCTTTCGGGTATTTGCTGAGTTTGCGTTCGGTCGAATAAGACAGGAATGTCGGAATTTCCGCGCCACCGGCCGGAATGGAGCCGAAGGGAAAACCGATCAGGGTGCCCCGTAGCCACGCGGGGATCGAGCGTTTCCAGTCGGCGCGGGTCATCCACAACGAGGTCAAGCGATGTCGGCTGGCCGTTTCTTCCTTTTGGTAGAGCACGCTGTACAACGCCTCTCCGACGGCAAACAACCCCACCGCGACGAGCACCACTTCGATGCCATCGACCAACTCGGGCACCTCCAGGGTGTAGCGAGCTATGCCTGAGGTCGAGTCCAGACCGATCAAGCCGATGGTCAGTCCGATCCCCAACGAAACGAAGCCGCGCAGCATCGACGCACCGAGCACCGCCGACACCGTGGTGAAGGCCAGCACCAGAATCGCGAAATACTCCGCCGGCCCGAACTTCAGTGCCAGTGTGGCTACGAGTGGAGCGAACAAGGTCAGCAAGATTGTCGCAATGGTGCCAGCCACGAATGAGCCGATAGCAGCCGTCGCCAAGGCGGGGCCTGCGCGCCCGTTGCGGGCCATGAGGTTGCCTTCCAGGGCCGTGACCATGGAGGACGACTCACCCGGGGTGTTGAGCAGAATCGAGGTGGTGGAGCCGCCAAACTGAGCGCCGTAATAGATGCCGGCAAACATGATCAGCGCGCCGGTAGGATCGACCTTGGCGGTAATCGGCAGCAGCAGCGCGACCGTCAGTGCCGGCCCGATCCCCGGCAAAACACCGATCGCGGTACCCAGCAGGCAGCCGATAAAGCCCCACATCAGATTGATTGGCGCCAACGCGGCACCAAAGCCGGTTGCCAGACTCGCGAGAATGTCCACCTTGTCGACCTCCTTCGGCCTGGATCAGATCCAGGCGTTGACCAGGGGCGGAAGGGAAACCCCTAGCCCGGCGGTGAAAAGCCAGTAGATCGGCAGCGTCAGGGCGATGCCGATGGCCAGGTCCCGCAGTGGGCTGCGACTGCCAAAACCTCGTGCAGAACAGGCAAACAGCAGTGCCGCAGCCAAGACGAAGCCGATGTATGTAATGAGCAAGGCAACGCCCACCAGCCCCGCCGTGACCCAGGTTGCGCCGAGCTTGCCGCCGGGCAGAGCCTGGGTGGTCTCATGGTCGTCGGGAAGGTTGCGAAAACCACCGGTGAGCGCCTGATAGCACATCAACAGACCGACGACGCCCAGAAACGCCGCGACGGCGTAGGGATAGACGTACGCCGCCATGATGACGAAGCCCATTTCGGCCGGAAACCGCGAGGCGCCGAACGCCAATACCGCGCTGATGACGACGATACTGACGCCAATCGCCAATTGGGTCGGCATGACTCTCCAGCGCCCGGCCATCTCAAAGCAGCCCGACCTTGACCAGCATTGCGCGCAGGCGCCCATGTTCTTCTTCGACGAATTTGCCGAAATCATCCCCGGTCAGAATGCTCGGTGACCATGCATTGGTTTTTACGTTTTCTTGCCATACGTTGCTTTTGGTGGCGGTCAGGACGGCTTCGGTCAGCTCTTTGCGCTGTTCGGGCGTCAGGCCCGCTGCGCCGTAAACGCCACGCCAGTTGCCAATCGTCACGTCATAGCCGCTTTCTTTAAGGGTCGGTGCATCGATGCCCTCTACGCGGTTGGGTGCGCCGATGGCGAGTAAGCGGAACTGCTTGGACTGCACGTATTTGGCAAGCTCCGCGTAGCCGCCGGTGATCACCGTGATGTGCCCCCCCAGCACCGCGGCAACGACTTCACCGCCCCCGGCGAAGGCAACGTAATTCACCTTGTTGACGGGAATGTCCATTTTGCTCGCCAGTTCGGCGATGCCGATGTGGTCGATCGAACCCTTGGAGCCGCCGCCCCATTTGATGCTGGACGGGTTGGCCTTGAAGTCTTTGAGCAAGTCGCTCAGGGTTTTGTACGGGGAGTCGTCACGCACGGCAATCACGTTGTATTCGGTAAACAGCCGGGCGATCGGTGTCACGTCCTTCAAGGTAATCTGCGGTTTATTCTGCTCGATGGCCGTGACCATGATCGCTCCGACCACGAGCAGGGCATTGGCGTCGCCCTTGGTGCCGTTGGCAAACTGCGCCAACCCCAGGGTGCCACCGGCGCCGCCCTTGTTCTCGAAGGTAGCGGACTTTGCCGTTTTCGCCTCGACCATGGCTTTGCCCAGGACGCGTGCGGTCTGGTCATAACCACCACCGACCGAACCCGGGGCCATGAACTTGACGGTGTCCAGCGCAAAAACCGGTGATGCGAGCGCGGCGGCGGTAATGAAAACGGCGAGGTTGCTGCTGAATCGACGGGCCAATGCAAACATGAGTCGTCTCCGGATAGCTGTTCTTGTTGTTTTCGATCAGGGAAGAGCCCCTGTTCGTTGAACATGCGTCTGGAAATAAGCGTAGGTCATAGTTGTGTTGTTGGCGGTATTTCAATGGCCTGCCCGCCGCCACTACTCCTACGAAAAAAACAGCACATCGACTCAATATTCCAGCCCGAATCTACGCAACCATGGCCTCGCGAATCATCCCTCACTTCATCCGTAAGGACATTCACCATGGCCATTGCAAAAGCAGTTCCCGGCAAAACCCTGCTGACCCCGACCGACCACACCCTGATCATGATCGATCACCAGTCGCAGATGTCGTTTGCAACCAAGTCCATCGATGCCGTCACCCTGCGCAATAACGCGGCCCTCGTCGCCAAGGCCGCAAGGGGCTTCAAGGTATCGACCATCCTCACCACCGTCGCCGAGAAGAGTTTTTCCGGCCCGATTTTCGACGAAATCAAATCGGTATTCCCGGAACACAAGGTGATCGACCGCACCAGCATGAACACCTGGGAGGACGAGCGTATTGCCGTCGAAGTCAACGCAGCCGGCAAGCAGAAAATCGTTCTGGCCGGCCTGTGGACTTCCGTGTGCATCGTTGGCCCGGCCCTTTCGGCGATTGACCAGGGTTTCGAGGTCTACGTGATTGCCGACGCCTGTGGCGATGTCACCACCGAGGCGCATGAAATGGCCTTGCAACGCATGATCCAGATCGGTGCCCGTCCCATGACATCGCTGCAGTACTTGCTTGAACTCCAGCGCGACTGGGCACGTACCGAGACTTACGATGAGACGGTGAAAACCTCCATCGCCAACGGCGGTGCCTATGGCCTGGGCCTGATCTACGCCAAGACCATGTTCAACGCCTCTGAAGGCCATTAAGCAAAAAGCAGCGACTCTCGGCATTCTGGAGTCGCAGCCCTTTTGGTGTTTGATCCATGATGTATGGAGCCCGGGCCTGAACTTCATGACGAGTTCAGGGGCAGAGGGATCGACGGCACTCACGCGCCCAAGTGCGGCGCCTATAACCCGTTCGATGCATGAAGTACTGCTGTTAATTTTGGCGAAGGCGCTAAGTCATACGAATACAATTATTTCAAACCAGATACCCTGCAATCAAAAACTGCAGGGTATCGCATCTCGATAAAATGCAGCAGGCGATGGATTGTTTTTTTGTAGATTTGTTAAAGCACTTAGTAGCGATATTGAAAAGTATAGCAAACAACCAAACCTTTCTCAGTAACACCTATTTCATCAAGCGTATTCTTTCCCCAGATGTAGTTACCTTTACCGTTGTCCATTATATTTGGAAGCCCCATATTCCTAAGCTCTTGAGCTATTTGGGTGAACGGTTTACCTTCAGCTTTGGTCTTAAATGGCGTGACATTCTTAAAATATTGTAGCGTAGACTCCCAACCCTTTCTCATTAAAAGACTTTGACCACATCTCTGTTCTATTTGGTGAATTAGAGCCAACCCCGTCGTTTTGGCAGTATCAACAGAGAGTTCATATTGAACTCCATGCTCCGGTTCATTAGGAGGCTTGGAACTACCTCCTCCGAACAGTCCAGAAAATTCGGCCGCCAGAGGCCCTGATACATTATCGCCATGTCCGACACGGACATAAACGCTGATTTTAGAGAGAGACATAAAAACTCCTTTTAATTCCCAGGAATATCAGAATTACTGCAACCTTGTTATAAATGACACCCATAAACGTTTCCACTGTCAAAAATGATAGTTCTGATAAGTGGTCAAGCGCCCAAGTGATCTATATCACGAAGTAATCGTGCGAAAGGGAAAACGCAAAATGGCGGAAGGCAGCCGGAGTCGAACCTGCCCGGGAACGGATGCCGTCCCCAACCGGGTTTGAAGCCCGGCCGCGCCACCGGGCGCGATTGCCTTCCTTGAACTCAGTCTGCTGTGCGTTGAGCCAGTGCATTGTCGAGCCGAATGTGGCGCCGGTCGCCAAAGCGTCGGGTCAGGCCGATTCGGTCGAAGTACTCAAGAATCTGAATGCTGCGCTTGCGCCCCAGGCCCACGGCATCGCGAAATGCGGTGACCTGAATCACCGGGTCATCGCTGGCCAATTGCACCAGCATAGCCGCCAATCGGCGCAGCAGCGTGTCGGTGTAGAACAGGTCACGAACCACTTGATGCACCAACCCCAGTCGCGCCATCTTGCGCAGCAGCAGGCGTACGGCGGCCTCTTCATGGCCCGTCGATTTCGCCAGATCACGCACCCACGGCGGATCGAAACCCGCCTGTTCGAACAGCGGCTGTAATTGTTGCCACAGGGTTTCGTCATCCTCGCTCAACCGCACTTGGTGATCGGGCAAATGCAGCCAGGGGCCGCTGGCGACAATCGTGCCGCTGGCCAGTAATTCGTCGAGCAGACTGATAAAGGTCGGCCGATCCAGCGCGGTGCCGGCGAAGCGACGCAGGCGATCCCTGTCCGGTCCCATTTGGTCCGGTTCGAGTTGATGAAAGCGTGCGAGGTGTTCCAGCAGCGGCGCTTTCAGGGCTTCCCAGCGGGCAGCGCTGAACAGCAACGGCCCCTGCCGCGTATCGATCAAGCGCACGTCATCGGGCAACTCCCAGCTATCGCGCGGGCGATTGAACTGGCGCTCCAGACGCTGCGGATCCAGCCCGGTGTCGCTGTTGGCCAGCAGCGTCGGCAGTGCTTGCTCCAGGCTGTTCGTGGTGGCCAGCGTCTGTAGCTGCGCCAATCGTTCGGGGCTGCGGCGGTGTCGGGCCGGGGCGAACGGATCAAGTACCCGGCCACCGCCAAGGGTGCGTTGGGCGCTTTGATCCCGCAGGATCAAACGGTCGCCCTTCACCGCCAGCACCGGCGCGTTCACCAGCAGTTGCGCGAACATCTGCGCTCCCGGTGCCAGGCTAGCGCCCTCCAGCAACGCCACTCGCCCGGTGACGTCCTGAGTGCCGAGGTGCACGTGCACCGGTTGAAAGTGCTCGAAGCTTCGCGCCTCGCTGGCCAACAAGGTCATTTGGATATCCAGACGCTGCGTCGGCGCATGCAGCCATTCGGCCAACAGCCAGTGGCCCCGGTGAATCTGCTCCAGGGCCAAACGCTCGGCATTCAGGTTCAGCGCGACTCGCTGCCCGGCCGTTGCGCTGTCAGCCGCCTGGTTCTGCGCATGCAGGCCTCGTACCCTCACCAGTTTGCCCAGCGGACTCAACATCAGCGTATCGCCCACGGTCACCTGGCCGGACAACGCGGTGCCCGTCACCACGATACCGGCGCCAGCCACGCTGAAGGCACGATCAATCGCCAGGCGAAAACCGCCGCTGGCGCTGCGTTGAAGCACCTCATGTTGCGCATCCAGCAAGGCTTGACGCAGTGTCTCGACACCCTCGCCGGTCACACTCGACAACGCGATTTGCGGCGCGTCGGCATACGGTCCGGGTGCCAGTAATGCTTTGATCTGTTCCCGGACGGCTTGCACCCGAGCAGGGTCGACGCGGTCGCATTTGGTGATTGCAATCAGTGCCCGGGGGATGCCCAGCAACTCGACAATCGCCACATGTTCGCGGGTCTGCGGCATGACCCCGTCATCGGCCGCCACCACCAACAACACCAGATCAATGCCCTGAGCGCCGGCCAGCATGTTGTGGGTGAAGCGCTCATGGCCGGGTACGTCGATAAAACCGGTCAGCGCGGCGCCCGGTTCCAGCGTCGCGTAGATGTAGCCGAGGTCGATGGTCATGCCACGTTCACGTTCTTCCCGGCGACGGTCGCCGGCCTGGCCGGTCAATGCCTGGAGCAAGGAGGTCTTGCCGTGATCAATATGCCCCGCGGTGCCGACAATCACCCGTCCCGGCCCTCCTCCTGCAATTGATCGAATGGCGCCAGCTGATTGAGCTGCGCCAGCCACGCGGCTTCGTCGTCCAGTTGGCGCAGGTCCAGCCAAAGCGCATCACCGTCGATGCGCCCGAGCACGGGAATCGGCAGCCGACGAAACCCGGCCTCCAGTCCCAGCAGTCGCCGCCCACGCAGACGTTTGGAAACGTTGGGCCGCAGGCATAACGCAGCGCTGGGCAGTCGCGCCACCGGCTGGCTGCCGCTGCCGATCATGCCCAGCGCCAGCACCGCGCTGACGGTCCAGCCGTCACCCAACACCTGCGCCAGTGACGGTTGCAGGCGTTCGGCCTGGGCGAAGATGTCGGCTTGGGGTCGGGTCAGCAGGCGCAGACTCGGCAGACGTTCGGCCAGCCGATCAGGATCGCGGTACAGCGCCAATACGGCTTCGAGGGCGGCCAGAGTCAGTTTGTCGACCCGCAGCGCGCGCTTGAGCGGGTTCTTCTTGATCTTCGCGATCAGGTCTTTGCGACCGACAATCAACCCGGCCTGGGGACCGCCGAGCAATTTGTCGCCGCTGAAGGTGACGATGTCTGCACCATCAAGCAGCGCCTGGCGCACCGTCGGTTCGGCGGGCAGGCCCCAGCGAGTCAGGTCCAGAAGGCTGCCGCTGCCCAGATCTTCCAGCAGCGGCAACCCGTGCCGGTGAGCCAGCTCGGCCAATTCAGCCGTCGGCACCCGGGCGGTAAAGCCTTCAATGGAATAATTGCTCGCATGTACGCGCATCACCAAACCACTGCGCGGACCGATGGCGGCCTCATAATCCCGCGCATGGGTGCGGTTGGTGGTTCCCACTTCGTGCAGCCGCACTCCGGCGCGAGCCATGATGTCGGGGATGCGGAAGGCGCCGCCGATCTCGATCAGTTCACCACGGGAAATGATGCCTTCCTTGCGTGCGCCCAAACTGTTGAGTGTCAGCAACACGGCGGCGGCATTGTTGTTGACCACGGTCACCGCTTCGGCGCCGGTCAGCTCGCGAATCAACCCTTCGATCAAATCATCCCGGTCGCCGCGCTTGCCACTGTGCAGGTCGAATTCCAGATTGAGCGGATAGCGGGCAGCAAGCTGAACGGCTTCGATAGCCGCCTGCGGCAACAACGCGCGCCCAAGGTTGGTGTGCAGCACCGTGCCGGTGAGGTTGAACACCCGGCGGACCTGGCTGCGATGCTGGATCGCCAGACGCTCGCCCGCCCTGCCCGCCAGTACCTCGGGGGCGATTTCAACGGCAGCGAGTTCACCCTTGAGCACTGGCTCGCGCAAGTCATCGAGCAGTTGCCGCAGGCCGGCCAGCAGCGCGTCACGCCCATAACGCTCGGCCAACGCCTGGCAGGCGGGATGGCGCAGCAAGCTGTCGATGGAGGGCAGCCGCAAGGTTTGGCTGGCGGAGGGTGCGGACATCAGAGGCTCCCGGAAGCGAATGACCGTCGCGTCTGAGTGTAGCCGCTGGGTTCACTGCTCAAGGGGACAGGCTCAGTCGCCTCCGGGTGCCAGCATCAGATTGGGCGATGGGCGCTGATAGCTTTCCTGCTCCAGGCGCATGTCGAGCATCAGGCTGGACAGGTCCGCCGAGAGCGCTTCGGCTTCGGCGTCGTTTTCCAGGTAGATCAGTTTCAGGTAGCTGTTGCAGCCGGGGCAGACTTCCGCCCGCAACGGTGCCTGATTGGCAGCGTGACGGTCATCCTCGAAGCTGACGTATTGAAGCCCCTTGCTCTGTTCGCAATACACGCATTTGACCCGCACCACGTGCCATTCGCAGGCACACAACGAGCACACCAGATAACGCAAACCGTTGTATTTGCCACGATGACGAATCACCCCGGCCATCGCCGGCGAACCGCAGGCCGGGCATTGGCTGAGGCTGTCGCCGCGCTTGAGTTCAAGGTTGGGTGAACTCAGCAGCCAATGGCTCCAGGCGGCTTGCAGCGCTGCACCGAGAAACGGCACCAGTTCTGCCGGCAGCATTGAATACTGGCCGCTGACCAAGGCAATCGCCCACGCTTTGAGCAGCCCCGGGTTGGCACTGCGCAAAGTCGCCACGGCGTTTTCTACCGCCGATTGTGGCGGCGGCTGATAGCGTAGCAACAAGGCTTCGAGAACGGGCAGCCAAACATTTTCGCGCACCAGACTGTCGGCAGCGAATGGTGGCAAGCCATGTTCCACGCACACCCGAAGACGTTCGGGATCGGGCATGGCCGCCGCGGGCGGATCGTCCATCAGGTTCTGTTGAACGTGGCACAGCCCCGCGATCAAGCGCAGATAGTCCGCCATGGGATGTCCGTCGGCCAGGCGTTCCAGGCGCAACGCACGCAAGGTGAATAGATTGTTCGGTGGCAGGTACAGAAACGGCGGTGAACTCGCCGCCGCTTCTATCTGCCCAGGCTCGAGGATCGTGGCCAAGAGGTCATCCTTTTTTGCTGATCGGTGGCTCAGGCGTCTCGTCACCGGTCACTTCGCGGTACCAGAGCCTATGGTGCTTTCTCGCCCAGGCGCGGCTGACCCGGCCATGCACCATGGCGTCGACCGAACCGCGAATCCAGATACCAGCATAGACGTGGACGATGATGCTCAACACCAGGATGAACCCCGCCAACGCATGCAGCAGCATCGCCCAGCGAATACTGGTGATGCCGAAGTACGCACTGAACCAGGCGCGCCAGATCACCAGCCCGCTGAACAGCAGCACCAGCATGCAGATCAGCAACACCCAGAACAGCAGCTTCTGACCCGGGTTGTATTTACCGATGGGCGGCACGCCCTCCTCCTCGTTGCGGATCACATGCCCGACACGCCTGAGCCATAGCCGGTCGTTGGTGCTGAAGTAATTCACCCGCCAGAAGCTGAACACCAGGCCGAGAAACAATACAAACATCACCACGCCCAGGTACGGATGCAAAATGCGCGTCCACGAGCCGCCGCCAAACAGGTTGCTGAGCCAGAACAATCCCGGATGGAACAAGGCCAGCCCCGACAGCGCAGCCATCAGAAACACAATCGCCACCAGCCAATGGTTGGTGCGCTGGTTGGCGGTGTAGCGCAGGATCGGTTTGTCGTTCATGGCCTGTCCTCCCCGCCGGGTTTCGTCGGATCAAAGGTGTGCACCGAGGGATCGAATTCATGCACCGCCGGGTCGATGGTGACTGGATGTTCGTCCTCCTCGACCAGTTGTGGCCCGACGCGCACGTAATGGAAGAACCCGGCCAGCACCGCCGCGCCCATGGCCAGCAACGCCAGGGGTTTGCTCAGGCCTTTCCACAGGTCCACCAACGGACTGATCGCCGGGTGATCCGGCAACCCGGCATACAACCTGGGCGTGTCGGCATGGTGCAGCACATACATGACGTGGGTGCCGCCGACGCCTGCGGGATCATACAAACCGGCGTTTTCGAAACCGCGGCTCTTGAGGTCGACGATACGTTCGGCGGCGTGCTCCTTCATGTCTTCCTTGCTGCCGAACACGATAGCGCCGGTCGGGCAGGTTTTCACGCAGGCCGGCTCCAGCCCCACCGCCACCCGGTCCGAACACAACGTGCACTTATAAGCCTTGTGGTCCTTTTGCGAGATGCGCGGAATGTTGAACGGACAACCGGTGATGCAATACCCGCAGCCGATGCAATGGTCCTGATCGAAATCGACGATGCCGTTGGCGTGCTTGATGATCGCTCCCGGGCTCGGGCACGCCGCCAGGCAGCCGGGTTCGGCGCAGTGCATGCAACCGTCCTTGCGAATCAGCCATTCGAGGTTGCCGGCGTCGGTTTCATGCTCGGTAAAGCGCATCAAGGTCCAGGTGTCTGCGCTGAGGTCTTGAGGGTTGTCGTAGGTGCCGAGGTTGTGACCGACATCGTCGCGCAGCTCGTTCCATTCCGAGCAGGCGACCTGGCAGGCCTTGCAGCCAATGCACTTGGTGGTATCGATCAGCTTGGCCACTTCCTCTTGCGTGCGCACCGAGGGTGGCATGGTGGTGGTGGCCGAACGGGCGATGATGTCTTGGCTGGCCATTTAGACTTTCTCCACGTTGACCAGGAATGACTTGGATTCCGGGGTCTGTGTGTTGCCATCGCCGAGGAACGGCACCAGGGTGTTGGTCAGGTAACCGTGACGGGTGGCGCCGGTGAACCCCCAGTGCAACGGGATACCGATCTGATGCACCACCTGATTGTTGACCTGCAGCGGACGAATCCGCTTGGTCACCACCGCCACCGCTTCGATATGCCCGCGCTTGGAACTGACCCGAACCCGGTCGCCGGCGGCAATCCCCTTCTCCTTGGCCAGCGCCTCGCCGATCTCGACGAACTGCTCGGGCTGGGTTATGGCGTTGATCGGGCAATGCTTGGTCCAGAAGTGGAAGTGTTCGGTCAGCCGGTAGCTGGTCGCCGCATAAGGGAAGTCCTTGGCCTGCCCGAGAGTGTCCCAGACCGAATCGAAAATCCGCCCGGCCGGGTTGCTGGTCGCCTGCTTGTTGTTGGGGTGCATCGGGTTGATGCCGATGGGCGTCTCGAACGGCTCGTAGTGTTCCGGGAACGGCCCTTCGTTCATCTTGTCGAGGGCAAAGAAACGCGCCACGCCTTCGGGGTTCATGATGAACGGGTTCATCCCGGCTTCCGGCGGCACATCGGCCTTGTAGTCGGGCACGTCGGTGCCGGTCCAGACCTTGCCGTTCCACCACACCAGCCGTTTTTTCGCATCCCACGGTTTTCCTTGAGGGTCGCAAGAGGCGCGGTTATAGAGAATCCGCCGGTTTGCCGGCCAGGCCCAGGCCCAGCCCAGGTTCTGCTTCATGCCAAACGGATCGCTGTTGTCACGCCGGGCCATGTTGTTGCCCTGCTCGGTCCAGCTGCCGCAGAAGATCCAGCAACCGGACGCCGTGCTGCCATCGTCCTTGAGTTGGCCGAAGCCGGACAGCTGCTGACCGGCCTTGACCACCGCGCCCGAGGCGTCAGTGACATCGGCGACGGCGTAGCCGTTGAATTCCCGGGCCAGCTCTTCCGGCGTCGGGTCGTCGGGTATTTTGTAGGGCCAGTCGAGCTTGAGAATCGGCTCGGCCCAGGCGCCGCCGTCGGCCTGGTAACGCTTGCGCAGGCGCAAGAACAGCTCGGCCATGATCTTCACGTCCGTGCGCGCCTGCCCTGGGCCGTCGGCCCCCTTCCAGTGCCATTGCAGCCAGCGACCGCTGTTGACCAGCGAACCGTTTTCTTCGGCGAAACAGGTGGTGGGCAGACGGATGACTTCGGTCTGGATGCTGGCCGTTTCCACATCGTTGTAAGGCCCGGCGTTGCGCCAGAACTCCGAGGTTTCGGTGGCCAATGGGTCCATCACCACCAGCCACTTGAGCTTGGCCAGCGCCTTCATCACCCGGTTCTTGTCCGGCAAGGCAGCGATCGGGTTGAAGCCCTGGCACATGTAGCCATTGACCTCGCCCTTGCCCATCATGTCGAACATTTTCAGGATGTCGTAGCCGGGAATGTCCAGCTTGGGCAGCCAGTCGTAGCCCCAGTGATTCTCGGCGGTGGCATTGGCGCCGTACCAGGCTTTCATCAGGCTGACGTGGAACTTGCCGTAGTTCTGCCAGTAGGACATCTGCCCCGGACGCAGCGGCTTGAGGGCACGTTTGGCGATGTAGGCGTTGTAGTCCTGTTCGGCCTCGGCCGGCAGGGTCAGGTAACCGGGCAGCAGGTTGGACAGCAAGCCCAGGTCGGTCAGGCCCTGGATGTTGGAGTGCCCGCGCAGGGCGTTGACGCCCCCGCCCGGCATGCCGACGTTGCCCAGCAGCAGTTGCACCATGGCCGCGCTGCGGATCATCTGCGAGCCGATCGAGTGCTGGGTCCAGCCCAGCGCATAGAGAATCGTCATGGTCTTGCCCGGTTGCGAGCAGGTGGCGATCTCTTCCCAGATTTTCTTCATCGCGTCGGTGGGCATGCCGCAGACCTGACTGGCCAGCTCCAGAGTGTAGCGGCTGTAATGCTGCTTCATTAATTGGTAGACGCAGCGTGGGTCTTGCAGGGTCGGGTCGACTTTGGCGAAACCGTCCTCGCCGATCTCGTAGCCCCAGCCGGACTTGTCGGTATAGATGCGCTTGTTCGCGTCGTAACCGCTGAACAACCCGTCCTCGAAACCGTAGTTGGCCTTGACGATGAACGACACGTCCGTATAGGCGCGCACGTATTCGTGCTGGATCTTGTCTTCGGTCAGCAGGTAATTGATCAGCCCGCCCATAAAGGCAATGTCGGTACCGGTGCGGATCGGCGCGTAATAGTCGGCCACCGAGGCCGTACGGGTGAAACGCGGGTCGACCACAATCAGCCGCGCCTTGTTGTGGGCTTTGGCTTCGGTCACCCATTTGAAACCGCAAGGGTGCGCTTCGGCGGCATTGCCACCCATCACCAGAACCAGATTCGCGTTGGCGATATCGGTCCAGTGGTTGGTCATGGCACCACGGCCATACGTCGGGGCAAGACTTGCCACCGTCGGGCCATGTCAGACACGTGCCTGGTTATCGAACCCCAGCATGCCGAGACTGCGAATCACCTTGTGGGTGATGTAACCCGCTTCGTTGGACGATGCCGACGCCGCGAGGAAACCGGTGGTCAGCCAGCGGTTCACCGTTTGCCCCTGGGCGTTCTTCTCGATGAAGTTGGCGTCGCGGTCGGCCTTCATCAGGTCGGCGATGCGGTCCAGCGCTTCATCCCAGGAGATCCGCGTCCACTCCGTAGTGCCGGGCTTGCGCACCTGCGGGTATTGCAGACGGCTGGGGCTGTGAATGAAATCGAGCAGGCCTGCGCCTTTGGGGCAGAGGGTGCCGCGATTGACGGGGTGGTCGGCATCGCCTTCGATGTGGATGATGCTCTGGGCGACATTCTTCGCGTTATCGCCCTGGCTATACATGATCAAGCCGCAACCGACCGAGCAGTACGGGCAGGTGTTGCGGGTTTCATGGGTATGGGCGAGCTTGAAATGACGCACTTGTTCGGCGAAAGCGGGCGTCGGGGCCATGCCCAGCGCGCCGAGGCTGGAGCCCGCAAGGCCGAGACCAGCGACCTTGAAGAACTGACGACGGTTGAGGTCCATCGTGCACTCCTGATCAGGTGGAAACCCGGTGCGTTGACCGGGTTTTTCTGGACGATCACGGTGACGGCAACGGAACTACCGCCAATTAGAACTTTAGACAATGTTGCCGTGTGCGGTCTGAAAACCGACCGTCGGCGGCTTGTCGGTCATGGTCTATCGAGCACCTCGCCAGCGGTGAAGGTTGGCGCTTATCATGAGCGCCGGATTAACCCCTCTGCTTTTTATGAGACTGAGCATGACTTTCGATTTTGATCAGGTGTTCGACCGCCACGGCACCGGCAGTACCAAATGGAGCCGCTATCCGGCTGACGTGTTGCCGATGTGGGTCGCCGACATGGATTTTGCAGCGCCGCCCGCGATCATCCAGGCGCTGCAAAAACGCCTGGAACACCCGATGCTCGGTTACAGCGTGGCGCAGGATGACTTGCGTGACGCCATCGTCGCCGACCTGTGGAGCAAGTACGCCTGGCGCGTACAACCCCAGGAGCTGGTATTCCTGCCGGGTATCGAGTCGGGGTTCAACATGGCCCTGCATGCGCTGGTTCAGCCGCAGCAGAACGTGGTGGTGCAGACGCCGAACTACCCGCCGCTACGCCATGCGCCGGGCCACTGGCAGTTGAACAAGGTCGAGCTCGACTTCGACGCCTTGGCCGATGGCACTTATGCGACGCCACTCGACACCTTGCGCCAGGCGCTGCAAGGGGGCGGCGCGCTGCTGCTGAGCAACCCGCACAACCCGCTGGGCAAGGTCTTCCCGCGCGAGGAGCTGCAAGCGGTCGCCGACATTTGCCTGGAGCAGGATGCCTGGATCATCTCCGACGAGATCCACTCCGAGCTGTGCTTCGACGGGCGCGTGCACATTCCGACCGCCTCGCTCAGCCCGCAAATCGCCAAGCGCACCATTACCCTGATGTCGGCGAGCAAGGCCTACAACATCGCCGGTTTGAAGACGGCGTTCATGATCATTCAGGATGCGGCGCTGCTCCATCGGGTCAACCATGCTCGCTGCGGCATGGTCGACAGCGTCAACCCGCTGGGCCTGGAAGCCACCCGCGTCGCCTACAGCGAAGGCGGTCCGTGGCTGACCGAGCTCATGGCCTATCTGCAAAGCAATCGGGATTATCTGGTGGAGGCGGTTCGCACGCGGTTGCCGGGTGTGACCATGAACATCCCTCAGGGCACTTACCTGGCGTGGCTCGATTGCACGGCGCTGGGGCTGGACAACCCGCAGCAATTCTTCCTCGAACAAGCCAAAGTCGGCTTGAGTGCCGGGCTGGATTTCGGCGATAACGCCCGGCAATTCGTGCGCCTGAACTTCGGCTGCCCACGGGCGCTGCTGGAAGAAGGAATCGCGCGGATGGAGCGTAGTTTGCGTAACCGCCAGGTCTGATTCCACACAGACTCAATGACACAACACATACCCTGTGGGAGCGGGCTTGCCCGCGATGGCGATCCGTCAGGAAAATTGATGTCGCCTGACACTCCGCCATCGCGGGCAAGCCCGCTCCCACAGGGGATTTGTGTGCCTTTACAGATTGCGGAAATCCAACCGAACTCAAGATAAAAGACCGGGGTCAACCCTCAACGAGCGCTTGTGGTAGTCGGTGCGGCGGAATTCGTCGTTCATTGATTGACCTGATCTTGTTCACTGGCTAGCGCACGTTTATGAAAAAACGAGATCCGCTTCAAGGCATGTTCTGCGGCCAGTAGCTGGACCTTGCTGCGGGACCAGAAAAACCGGTGCTGGTGAGTGAATACTCGCTTCCCTTGCTCAGTCTGGTACGCCCAGGCGAAACAGACGGTGCCGGCCGGAATCCCGTCGACATCCTCCGGCCCCAGGATCCCGGTGGTGGCCACGGCGACGTTAGCTGTGCTGTCGAGCAAAGCGCCCAAGGCCATTTCGCGAGCGACTTCGCAACTGGTCAGGTTGAAGGTTTCGATCGTATGGGGGTTGACGTTAAGTAACCGTTGTTTTGCTTCGGAAGAATAGACCACGTAACCGCTCTCGATCAGGTCTCCGCTGCCCGGCACCTCGGCCAGCAGGGTTACGGTCTTTCCGGCGGTACAGGACTCGGCAGTCGTCAGTCGCAGGTCGTGTTGGCGCAAATATTCGACGATGGTTTGGCTGACGTTCATGACCAGGCATCCAGGCAAGAGGACCTGCCCGGTTGACCTCCGACGCTTGCAAACATTCCCTCGGGCTGACCGCCCCTGCCCCCGATAAAAAATGAACCCCCGGCGATGGATGCACCTCAATACTTCTAGGGGCTCCTATGCCGGGCCGCTCGTTATCTGGAGGTCGTCATGTCCGCACCTTTCGTCAGGCTGTTCACTCAGCCCAATTTCGTCTGGACAGATATTCGTAAGGAAGAGGAAGCGCATCCGCGCCATTACCTCGCTCATTTGCTGTTGCTCGCCCTGATCCCCGCCGTGTGCCTGTTTATCGGGACCACCTACGTCGGCTGGAGCCTGGCTGGAAACGAAACGGTCAAACTCAGTGCCGCCAGCGCCCTGCAACTCTGTGGGCTGCTGTACCTGAGCATCATTGTCGGCGTGGTGTTGATGGGGCTGTTCATCCGCTGGATGTCACGCACCTTCGACTCGCGCCCCAACGTCAATCAGTGCATCGGTTTTGCCGCCTACACCGTCACCCCGTTCTTCCTTGCGGGTATTGCCGGGCTCTATCCGAGTCGCTGGCTGGCGATCACGGTGCTGGGGGCCGCCTCCCTTTATTCGACGTTTCTGCTGTTCGTCGGTTTGCCGATTTTCATGCACGAGCGCAAGGAGCAAGGCTTGCTGAATGCGGCGAGCGTATGGGGCGTCGGGCTATTGGTGTTGGTAACTATCCTGGTGGAGATGATTCTCCTCTGGTTCAACTATCTGGGACCTGAGTACGTGCGCGCGACCGGCGTGTGACTCTCCTGAATTCACCCTCCACCTCCGAGAACCAGGCATGAGTTTCATTGTATGGGTGGCGGTGTTGGGTGCGGTGCTGCTGACCCTGGCACTGACCTCGTCCTATCTGCGCTGGATGCCGGTGACCACGTCGGCGGTGTGCCTGGCGCTGGGCGTGGCGATAGGTCCGGCGGGCCTGGGCCTGCTGAAGCTGGACATCAAGGACGCGGCAGTCTGGATGGAGCACCTGACGGAAGTCGCGGTGCTCTTTTCGCTGTTTGTCTGCGGACTCAAATTGCGCCTGCCGCTGAAGGACCTCCGATGGCGGGTAGCGTTCGGCCTGGCGGGACCGGTGATGATCCTGACCATCATTGGCGTCTGCCTGCTACTGCATTACGGTTTTGCCCTGGCGTGGGGGCCGTCGCTGTTGATCGCGGCGATTCTGGCCCCCACCGATCCGGTACTGGCCTCGCTGGTGCAGGTCAACGACGCCAGGGATTACGATTCGGTACGTTTCGGGCTCTCCGGTGAGGCGGGCCTCAACGACGGCATCGCCTTCCCCTTCGTGATCCTCGGTTTGTTGTTTGTGCAACAGAGCGGCGATAACAGTGCCTGGCTCGGTGAGTGGGTATTGAAGAGCCTGCTGTGGGCCGTGCCTGCCGGTTTGTTCATCGGTTACTGGATGGGTCACGGCATCGGTCGCTTGACCTTGTCGATGCGCATCCGCAATGCCGACAGCACCATTTCTCCCAACGATTACCTGACCCTGGCCCTGATCGCCCTCGCTTATGTCGCGGCCGAGGAGATACAAGCCTATGGCTTTTTGTCGGTATTCGCCGCCGGTCTCGGGTTGCGGCAGGCCGAAGTCAAATCCACCGGCGACGCGCGAATTCCCGCCGAGCATCTGGTGCAACCAGTGGTTGGCCACCAGAACGTCGAACCTGCGGCTGCCGTCCACGGCGACGTGACGAACTTGCCAGAAACCCAGGTCGCGGCGGGCATCATGATGGGCGACATGCTGGCATTCGGCAGTTTGGTGGAACGCGCCATGGAAGTGTTTCTGGTCACCCTGCTGGGCGTGGTGCTGGTGGGGCACTGGGATTGGCGAGCATTGGTGGTTGCGCTGGTGTTGTTCTGTGCCATTCGCCCCTTGTGCGTATGGCTCATGCCGTGGGGGCGCTTGCTGGACGACCGCCAACGGCTGTTGATCGGCTGGTTCGGGATTCGCGGCATCGGGAGCTTCTATTACCTGTTCTACGCCCCGAACCATGACCTCGCTCCGGCGGCGGCGACGCTGTGCACCGACCTGACATTGTCGGTGGTGGCGCTCAGCATTCTGGCGCATGGCATCAGTACTCAACCGATGCTGGCCCGTTATGAGCGGCGCAATCAGCCGGACGCCTGACACCTACTGGACGAGTCAATCCTTCGGTCAACCTGCACTGAACAGCCTCGGATATTCATGCAGGTTGCACGACAAACGCCGAGTAAAGTCGATTGCAACCAACTGTTTTTACTGGATTTTTATTGAATATTGAAACAGGCACGGGAAATGCTCCAGCAGTGTGAGCGACGACGGCAGGAAGACCGTTTGAGCTTGACCCGTGACTAAACAAGAGGTTTGACCATGAACGCCATTGACCTGTTGAAAGCCGACCATGAACGCGTAAAAGGCATCCTGGCCCAGTTGAGCGAGTCCACCGAACGTGGGGTGAAAAAACGCACCGAGTTACTGGCCAAACTGGAAATGGAAATCAAGATCCATACCCGTCTGGAAGAGGAAGTCTTGTATCCGGCGTATAAAAAAGCCGGGGGCAAGGAACAGGATGTGATGTATTACGAAGCCAAGGAAGAACATCGCACCGTCGATACGCTGGTGCTTCCCGACCTGAAAACCACCGATCCCTCTACCGTTGAATTTTCCGGTCGAGTGAAAGTGGTCAAGGAGTTGTTGGAGCATCACATCGAAGAGGAGGAAAAGGAAATGTTTCCTCAGGCCAAAAAACTGTTGGGCAAAACGACGCTCGACGAATTGGGTGTAGAGATGGAAAGCCTGAAAGCCCGATACAAAAAAGAGCTGGGCGCACCCAATCTCGCTGCTTGATGGGGGTGGGCGAATAGCAAGTCAAGCGAGCAAACCGCTTTTCGTAGGAGCCAGCGGTGCGGCAAGCCTGGCGCCTACATATCTGATTTGCCCGCGACTATCACTTCATCGCCAAGGCAATGACTTCCACCAGATTGAGTTGGGTAAAGGGCTTGGACAGGCGCGGAAGTCTGGACGCGAAGCCTTCCAGGCGCTCGGCGTAACCGGTGGCGAGGATGATCGGCAGGTGTGGCCTTATCACCCGAATAGCCTGAGCCAGTTGCGCGCCACTCATCTTGGGCATGACCATGTCCGTAATGACCAGATCAATGTTGTGCTCGCTGTCGAACCGCTCCAGTGCCTGTGCACCAGACGCTGCGCTGATCACCCGATGGCCCAGGTCCTCAAGCAGCAGGCAGGTACTGGTCAATACCAGACTATCGTCGTCCACGACCAACACACACAGACGAGGCACCCGCGACATGGCTGTCTCCTCGATAGCGGGTTCGGTGGTCGAGCTGGCTAGCGCAACGGGTAACCAGAGTTCGGCAGTGGTGCCGACGTCCTTCTGGCTTTTCAGAATGAAGCGTCCACCCAGTTGTTCAGTAAACCCATGAACCATCGACAACCCCAGGCCAGTGCCTTTGCCGACGCCTTTTGTGGTGAAGAAAGGATCCATTGCCGACGCCAGGGTTGCGTTATCCATGCCCTCCCCCGTATCCGTGACACTCAGGCAGACAAAACGGCCTGACGGCAGGGACAGGATTGCCTGATCGTCGACTTCTTGCACCTTGGCATCGATCACGAGTTTCCCACCGTCGGGCATGGCATCGCGGGCGTTGGTCACCAGATTCAGCACCGCCAGTTCGAGCTGATTGACGTCGGCCATCACCGGTTCGAGTTCGGGCGCAAAGCGGGTTTCTATGCTCACCGCAGGCCCCAGAGAGCTGCGCAACAGCCCGGTAATCCCCTGTATCAGTGCTGGTATCTCAACGGATTCGGTCTTGAGTTCCTGACGCCTGGCAAACGCCAGCATGCGCTGGGTCAGGGAAACGCCACGCAAGGCGCCTTGAGTGGCGTTGTCGAGCAAACGGGTGATTCTCGGGTCGTCTGCCGCACGTTTACGAACGATTTCCAGGTTGCCGAGAATAACGGTCAGCAGATTATTGAAGTCGTGTGCAATCCCCCCGCTGAGTTGACCGATGGACTGCATTTTTTGCGCCTGAAACAACGCTTCGCGGGCTTTTTCAAGGGCTTGCTGGGCTTGGGTCACCTCGGTGATGTCCCGAGTGATTTTGGCAAACCCCAGCAACGTGCCGGTTTCGCCCCAAATCGGGTCAACCACGACATGCGCGAAAAACTGCGTGCCGTCCTTGCGCACGCGCCAGGCCTTGTTTTCGAATCGCCCCTCGCGCGTAGCAATCTCCAGCGCCCGTTGCGGTTCACCGGCTTCACGGTCTTCAGGGGTGTAAAACATCGAGAAATGCTGGCCGATAACTTCTTCAGGCCGATATCCCTTGATTCGCTGAGCCCCCAGATTCCAGTTGGTCAAACGTCCATCCGGGGCGAGCATGTAGATGGCGTAGTCGGTGACGCTTTGCACCAGCAGCCGAAACTGCTGCTCACTTTGCTTGAGGGTTTCTTCGGCCATTTTACGGTCGGTCAGATCTCGAGTGATCTTGGCAAAACCCAGCAATTTGCCCGACGGATCGAGAATGGGATCGATGATGACGTGGGACCAGAAATGCGTGCCGTCCTTGCGAACCCGCCAGCCTTCGCCCTCGAACCGCCCTTCGCGAATGGCGGTATCGAGCGCGCGCTGGGGCAGACCGGCTTTGCGATCCTCCTCGGTATAGAAACGCGAAAAGTGCTGACCTAGAATCTCCGCCTCTTCATATCCCTTGAAGCGTTTGGCACCGGAATTCCAACTGTTGATAATGCCGTCGGGGTCGATCATGTAAATCGCGTAGTCGACCACTGCATCGATCAGCAGACGAAATCGCATCTCCTCGATGGCATTGGTCTTGGTCCGGTCATCGCTCATGGATCCCTGTCCTAATTGTTGTTCTTCTGTATGCGACAAACCGCTTGTTTGGAAATTCAAAAAAACCAATACGTGGGTTTGTCGCATTGGCGCGACGGATTATCGGTACACGTACTTGACGATATAGGCGTACAGATCGTTGTACACAAAATCCGGCACCCGTTCAGCATGGGCTTGGGTTTTGAGCAGTGCCAGATGGCATTCTTTTATCATTTCATCGCGATCACTCATCGTGTAGATGTGATTGTCGATGATCGCCCCATAAGCGCTGTACGTATAAGGTGTCGATGTTTCTGCGATGGTCGAAGTCCCGTCGGCGGCTTTTGTATACGTACTTTGAGCGCGTAAGGTCCGTTCCTTCAATGCCCCCAACCCGCGTTCATACAAGGTGATTTGCGAGCCGCTGATCGCTTTGGCGGCCGTCTCGAAGGCCAGAATGATCGCTTGCGCGTTACTCATGCTGGCATCCAGATCCGACACAGTGACGAACCTTTCCATTTCCTGCTTTTCCAGACTCCTGAGTGCTCTTTTGATGCTCGATGCATGAGCGAACTCTTGATTACAGGCGACGATATGGGCCTCGACCTGGTAGCCGGCCTCCGTCGCCTTCGGTGGAAAAGCGGCGAAATCGATGCTGTCGAATGCACACTCCATGATGATGTTGTATTTGCGGTTAAAAGCCTCCGCGAAGATCTGCTCGCCGAGCTTCCGGACAAAGGCTTCCGTATGCTCATAAGCGTGCAGGACACCCAGCTTGATCATCTCTGCGTATTGAGGGTGTTTTTCGCGGTATTTGGGCAGGTACAGACGAACATAATTGTCGTAGCGTTTCGAGGGCAGCAGTTTTTTTTCCAGCAGATACGTTTTACCTGACCCTTGCAGCCCGGCAACGATCAGCATTTTTGGGGTTTCCTCGGCAGTAATGCCGGTGAACAGCGTTGCGGTGATTTCAGTGAATGCTGCAGTGACCTGCTCTGGGGTGTAAGTGTAATTCGGGGCTAGATTCGGGGCTGCTGACATACCTTGATTTCCTTATCAAAGATTCGCTTGAAAGTGATTGCTGCCTTTTGAATAAAGCGCTGTTTCGCTGTTTGTTCAAATGAGCGTGTCTTTCAAGATATGTCACTGTTTTATAAAGTAAATATTCCTACAGCACAGAAGGAAATTGCGTCGACTCAACTGACCACCAGCGCGGTAACAATTGCTTGACCTTGCTCTCGCCAAACCGGTCATCGATCAGCATCACCACCCCTTTATCCTGCTGAGTGCGGATCACCCGCCCCGCTGCTTGCACGACTTTCTGCACGCCCGGAAACAGGTAGGTGTAGTCATAACCGGCACCGAAAATCACCGCCATGCGCTGTTTCATCTGTTCGTTGACCGGATTCAGTTGCGCCAGCCCCAGGGTGGCAATAAAGGCACCAATCAACCGCGCGCCAGGTAAATCGATGCCTTCGCCGAATGCTCCACCCAGCACCGCAAACCCTACGCCCTGACTGTGAACGGTGAATTGATCGAGAAACGCCTGACGCGACCCTTCTCCCATTCCCCGGGACTGCGACCACAGCGTGATGTGCGGATGCCGTTCGGCCAGCAACTGGGCCACTTGCTGCAAATAATCGAAGCTGCTGAAAAACGCCAGGTAGTTGCCAGGGCGTTGGGTGAACTGTTTGGCAATCAGCTCGACGATGGGCTCAAGGGATGCCTGACGATGGACATAGCGGGTCGAAATCTGGCTGACGATATGCACTTGCAGCTGATCGGCTTGAAATGGCGATTCCACATCGATCCATACCGTACTCGCCGGTGTTCCCAGCAAATCGGCGTAGTAATGCCGAGGGCTCAGGGTGGCGGAAAACAGCACAGAGCTACGCGCAGCTGTCAGGCGCGGGCGAATGAAAGCGGCGGGCACAACATTGCGCAGGCACAGTTGCGACAGGTTGCGCTTGCGCTCGAGGTCGCGCTTGCTGATGTCGAACAGGAAATGTTCATCGAACAGTTCAGCCACGCGGCCGAATTGCAGCATGTCGAAGTAAAAGTTTTGTAATCCGCTGTCCAGGCCCTGGGGATGATCATTCAAGTAGTCGCCGATGCTCGCGCAGCATAAGGACAGCACCTGAAGCAGTTTTTCCGGGGCTTTGTCGTAGGCCTGATAGGGGCTGAGTTGCTGATCATGCAGGGCATTCCATTCGCGATTAACCCGTTGCAAGGACCGCTTCAGTGCCTCAGGCGCGGTTTTTCGCACGCTGTTCAACGTCGCCTGGTCGAGGCTGGCGCTGTACATCTGCCGGCCACGTTCCACCAGGTTATGGGCTTCATCCACCAGCACCGCGACTTTCCAGTTATTGGCTTGGGCCAGCCCGAACAGCAATGCGCTGAAGTCGAAATAGTAGTTGTAGTCGGCGACCACCACGTCCGCCCAGCGGGCCATTTCCTGGCTCAGGTAGTAGGGGCAAACGTCATGCTGCAGGGCAACCTCGCGCAAGGCGCTCTGGTTCAGCAGGCTCAATTGACTGGCAGCCTGACGCGCGGCCGGCAGACGATCATAAAAACCCTGGGCCAACGGGCAGGACTCGCCATGGCAGGCCTTGTCCGGGTGCTCGCAAGCCTTGTCCCGGGCGATCATCTCGAGGACTCGCAAGGGTGGCGCGTCGGCGCTGTCGAGGATGACACGGGCGGCGTCCAGCGCCAATTTGCGCCCCGGGGTTTTCGCCGTAAGGAAAAACACCTTGTCCAGTTGCTGCGGCGCCAGGGCCTTGAGCATCGGGAACAACGTGCCGACCGTCTTGCCGATACCGGTCGGTGCCTGGGCCATCAGGCAGCGACCGGTGCTGACAGCCTTGAACACTGACTCAGCCAGATGCCGTTGCCCGGAGCGAAAATCGGCATGGGGAAATGCCAACTGTTGCGCCGCCAGATTGCGCCCTTCGCGATGGGCCATTTCCTGCTCGGCCCAGTGCAGGAACAATCCGCAGTGGTGTTCGAAGAACAGCTGCAAGTCGGCGGCGCTGAAAGCCTCGACCAGGCAGGTTTCCTTTTCGCTGACGATATCGAAATACACCAGCGCCAGATTAATCTGCTCCAACTGCAGTTTCTGGCACATCAACCCACCGTAGATCTTCGCCTGCGCCCAATGCAGCTGCCGGAGGTTGGCCGGTTGCTTGCTCAGGTCGCCACGGTAGGTTTTGACTTCTTCGAGGCAGTTTTGCGCCGGATCGTAGCCATCCGCCCGGCCCTTCACCGTCAAGGTTCGATACTGGCCCTCAAGCGCGACCTCATTCTGGTAACCCTCGCTGCGCCGTGACGCCACGGTGCGATGCCCGACGATGCCTTCCAGCGCAGTCGGCGACGGGGTGAAGCGCAGGTCGAGGTCGCCGACCTTGGCGGTGAATTCACACAGCGCCCGCACCGCAATGCTGTAGCTCACGCGCCCTGCTCCGCCCATTGCACGTAGCAAACGGCGATCGGCATCTGGTGCTCGTGACAGAATTCCAGCCAGCGCAATTGATT
The DNA here is from genome assembly GCF_030687395.1 of Pseudomonas wuhanensis. Lineage (GTDB taxonomy): Bacteria > Pseudomonadota > Gammaproteobacteria > Pseudomonadales > Pseudomonadaceae > Aquipseudomonas > Aquipseudomonas wuhanensis. The sequence continues at coordinate 3,255,364 of NZ_CP117430.1, forward strand.
GTCTTGCAGCCGATCGCCGGGGCCTTTGACTTCGATCATCCGGTAGGTTTTGTCTTGCGGCCAGAACTGGATCAGGTCCGGCATGCCAGCGCGATTGGCCTTGATGTCGAGCAGCAGTCGATTGAACCAGTGTTTCAGGTGTTCGGCGGGCAGACAGTCGAGCGCCTGCTCCAGCAGTTCTTCGCTCAGCACGCCCCAGAATACGAACGGTGACTGCACGCCCCACTTGGCGCTGTAACGCTCGCGGACAGTTTGCACATAACGCCCGTCATCGAGCTCGGCGAGGCAGGCCTGGAACAGGTCCGCGCGCCGCGCATGAAAGTCTTCGTTGTGCAGGTCCACCGGCCCGCGCTGGAACGGGTGAAAAAACGCCCCCGGCAACGGGGCGAAGATCGCCGGCCAGCACAGCAACCCGAACAGCGAGTTGATCAAGCTGTTCTCGACGTAATGCACCGGCGCCGACTCGTCCGCCAGGTGCGCCTGAACGTAAGACTCCACCGATAACGCCGGATCGGGCCTGGGCAGTTGCAGGTCCAGGCGCTGCATGGGCCGAGGGGCTGGCCGCTTGATCGGCGGCCCGCCCAATTTGCGCCGCAGTCTGGGCAGCACACGCGATAGATGCTGATGCTCGGCGGCGCTTTCAGGGGCTTGCTCGGCGTGGGCGGCCAGGTCCATCGCCAGTTGGTATTCAGCACAGCGCTCCAGCACGCGAATCAGCCGCAGACGCGCGCCGGGGTAAGCGCATTCGCGGTAGAGGCTCAGGGCGGTGGAAAAATCCGCGACGCGCTCGCAATGCTGACCGATCTGGAACAGCAGTTTGCCCCGACGTCTTTGCAGCCAGGGGTTGTCGAGCTGCAGCCCGTTGATCTGCCCGACAATCGTCGCCACGTCGTCACCGGCCTCGAAACGCTGCTGACAGTTATGCAGGAACAGGCAGGCATCGACGTCCTCGCGACTGCGCAACCCTCGGGACTCGGCGCAGAACTCGACTTTTTCATAGGTAAAGATGCCCAGGTCGGCCAGCACGAATTCCGACCAGTCCTGGTAAAGATTGCCAAAAAACATCAGCCGCAGCCGGTCGCACAGGCCCATGACGGTCAGGCTGAACAACCGGTCATTCAATGCCGGGCACCACCGGGCAAAACTTTGCGACTCGGGAAACTGCTCGCTCAGAACCGGCAGCCAATCGGTCTTTTTGCCTTTTGGCTGTTCAATAGCGTTGCCAAAGCACTGGAGAATCTCGGCCTTGAGCAATACCTCGAACAAGTCCTCGATGTGCAATGGCGATTGCTCGTCGATCCAGCCCGATGCCAGCAGCGGCGCCGCAGCGCTGTCGATGTCGCCGATCTCGACGTAACTCAGTTTGCCAGCTCTGAAATGCAAACCTTTACGCATCACCAGTCTGACCAGCAAGGCCTGGGACTCGCGGGGCATTCGATTGAAATCGCGGATGAAATCGTGTTCCTCGATGCTCAATACATCGGCATAACGATGTTCAAGCCAATCAAGCACTTGCATGAAGTTGTTCAAGTAATAGAACGGATCGTCGAGAGGATTTACAATCACGGGCAAAAGGGCCATGGCAAACGAGTACTGGTTATGCGTACAGATACCAGCTATGCCCCACCCGGTGCAAACGGAAAAGGATCAGTGGCGAGGCTATTCGGCAATTTTCGGGTGGCCATCGAACTTTCTGCCATTCCATCGCACCAACCGCGTTAGAAGGCACAGTGACGATTACCTCAAGCGAGGCGTTCGCGCTGTTTTTATTCAGTGATGAGAGGTGTGTATGAATATCAAGATTCTGGGTTTGCCCCTGGCCGCAGCGGCCTTTCTGGCCCTGGCCGGTTGCTCGACGCCAACGGTCGTGACCTTGCAGAACGGCACCCAGTATTTGACCAAGGACATGCCAAACACCAAGACCGAGGATGGCTTCTACGAATTTGAAGATATTTCCGGGGCGAAAGTGAAAGTCCGGGCCGATGAAGTGGCCACGGTTCGCAAGGAAGACTGATCCTCTAGTTGCCCGCGTTGTTGTCAACGCGGGCAGCCAATCAGAGATATTTGAGAATCGCAATGTCACGACGGCGCTGTTTGAGGTTGGCGAACCAGCGTGTCGGGAATAACAGCAACACCCCGAGAATCACGCTCCACAGCCAGACCATGGGCAGATTATCGAAGCCGTAATAGGTGCCTTGATTAACGCCCCAGATGGCGACAGCGACCAGGTACATGGCCTTGAGCACGTACAGGTGCAGCAAGTAGAAGAACATCGGCGCACCGCCGTAAATCGCCAGGGTCGCGGTAGACCAGCGATCCTGAGCCTTCTCGAACAACGCCAGAAGGATCAGCCCCAGACCGAGGGTCGGCATCAGGAACATCAGCGATGGCGGGTATTTCTTTGCACTCATGAAGCTCATGAAGGTGCGCAGCGAATCACCGGTCTGCACCCAAGGCTTCTCGCCGTAGACGTTCAGGTAACGGATGAACACGAACGCCACCAGCAGGCCGACGCCGACTTTCAGTAACCGGGAAATCCGCTGGGCCGGCTCCATGTCCTTGCCGAACCACGGCCCGATGGCCCAACCCAGCAGGATCACGCCGATCCACGGCAACACCGGATACGTGGTGCGGGCCCTGGTGAATTCGGTGATGTCGATGAATACCCGCTGATGCAGGATCGACCACGGTACGAAGAACGGCGATTCCGGCCCCACGGTCACGCCATCGAGCAGGTTGTGCCCGGCGACAATCGCCACCCCGAGCACGATCAGCCAACCGCGCTTGAAGTGCAGCAACCCGGCGAGCACGATCATGCAGATACCGATGCACCAGATCACTTGCAGCCACAACGTCTTGGGCGGGAACTCGGCGTTCCAGGCAAAGCACACGAACGTGAGTTCCAGAAACACCAGGAACAACCCGCGCTTGAGCAGGAACACCGAGGTTTCATTGGCCGTGTGTTTCTGGCTGTAGAGCCAAGCCGACAAACCGGTGAGGAAGATGAACACCGGGGCGCAGAGGGTGCTCAGCAGGCGGGTGAAGAACAGGTCCGGGGTCACGCTCAAGGCGTCGATCGGGTCGGTCACCTGGCGGTGTAGCAAAAAGGTTTCCCGCACATGGTCGATAAGCATCAACAGCATGACGAAGCCGCGCAGGGCATCGATGGCCAGCATCCGGGTGTTGGTTTTTGCAACGCTGGTGGCCAGCGCAGGGGAAATACTTCCCGCCTGCCCTGCCACGCTGGTGGATAGGGTCATATCAGTCACTCATGTCGTGGTCAGTGGACTATTGCTGGCGGCTCAGTGAATCCCGGAATGCTGCTGTCGCAGGAAATGTATTGCCCTCCGCGCCGAAGCAGTGGCTCCTGCATCCGCTGACAACGCTCCAGTTCCTGCTGCATCGAACGATCGATGCTGATGTTGCCGGTCTTCTCCGGTTGTTTGCCGTCGCCCAGGCGCACGGTCACCCAGGGCTGTTCCGGCTGGATCTGGAAGCGGCTTTTTTCTTCGATGGGGTTGGCGGGTTCGGTCACTGCCGGTTTCGGCAGTTGATCGGAGGTGACCCCGTAACGGGTCAGAATCGAGCTCTGAGGCAGGTCGGCGGCGGCGGTTGCCGATATAAAGGCCAGCGCCAAACCGAAGGTGTACCTCTTGCTGTTACTCACGTTGCAGAATCTCCTGTACTCAATGGCGGCATGCAGCTATAGCGTTATAGTGTAACGCATGAAAGGGCTGATGCTTTAGTGCCAGTTCCTGTTGATGCAGGTATTGGAGTCCAGGAGTGAATGGTGAGTCACGGAGGCAGGCAGGTTTACCGCGTTATCGTTCTTCGCGAGCAAGCCCGCTCCCACAGGGATTTGATGCGGACACAGATTTTGTGAACATCACCAACCACTGTGGGAGCGGGCTTGCCCGCGATAGGGCCCTAGCAGGCGCCCATTACCCTCAGGCGATCACAATCCCCCCACTGGACAAACTGTCCAGCCCGACCCCCACCAAGGTCACCGAATCACTGCCAAACGTAAGCAGCGTATCCTGCCCCACCGCCGTGGCATGGGCCCGATAATCGTCGTTCGGTGCAACGCCCTGGACCCCGAGGAACACCAGTTTGTCGTTGGCTTGATAACCCACCACCCGGTCCTGACCAAACGCGCAGCTGAACAGGAACGTATCGACCCCGCCACCCGACTCCATCAGGTCATTCCCCGCCCCGCCGACAAACACGTCGTTACCAATGCTGCCAATCAAATGATCGTTGCCATCAAGGCCAAACAACCAGTCGCCCGTTGCGTGCGCGTTGAGAGTATCGGCGCCGCTCGTGCCCTTCACGCTTGAGGCGTACTGGGTCAGGTTGCTGCCGGCCGCAAGGCCATTGGTGGTGACGCTGTGGGTCACGTCATCCTTGAACACACCCCAGAGAAAACCTGGCTCCTTGGTAACGATGCTGCCGATGTCGCGGGTGATGCTGATGCCGCCATTGGCGTCGCGCACGTACAGGTTGCCGGCACCGTCATTGGCAAAGGTGAAGTTCTTCACCGACTGCTGCAGGTCCAGCACGTTGCTGCCCTTGCCGCCCAACAGGATGTTGTAGCCGCCGCCATCGCGGAAGGTGTCGTTGCCGTCGCGGCCTTCCAGGTAGTCACTGCCCTTGCCGCCCTGGATCAAGTCATTGGCGTCGCTGCCGATGATGAAGGTGCTGCCTTTGTGGGTTTCGGCGTTGCGGTTCAAGTCCTGGACCCAAGTGTTGGCACGCGCCGGGTCCGAGAGGTTGGCGACGATGATGGTCGAGTCTTTGCTGGTCAGTTCGTAGAACTGCGACTCCAGCACCCGGGTCATGCCGTCGCCGTAACCGGTGGGCAAGTGCGAAATCCAGGTGGGAATGTTGAGGATGGAATACGGCAGCACGTTCCACGCCGTCGAGGCGTAGTGGTCGTTGAAGCTGACGATGTTATCGGTCGTCGAATCCTTGGCGGCATCGTGCACGCCCACCGAGGACAGGTTAAACGTGGAGCCATCAAGGGCCCGGAACACCGGGTCGTTTTCATAACCGATGTTCAGCACTTTGTCGCTGCTGCTCTGGGTCGGCGAGGCGTAGGCGATGTAGTTGGAATCCTGGTAGAATCCGGACCACTTTTCGCTGCTCAAGTCCGCCAAGCTGTTGACCGCCAACCCGCCGAGGCTGTGGCCGCTGACCAATACATCGTTGCCCGACAGCCCATTGGCCTGGGCAAACGCCGCCACTTTGCCGAGCAAATTGCCGAAGGCTTCGCCCGCGTAATTTTTCGCGTAATCCTTGGGACCCAACGCCGCCAGCAGATCGTTGATCACATCGCCGATGGAGTCGCCGATCTGGATCTCTCGCGGACCGCTGGTGCCACGAAAAGCGATGCCGATTTCGGTGAGATGACCCTGGGCGTCGTACTTGCCGAGGATCTCCACCTGCGCGCTGGTGTAACCGGCCTTCTCGCCGAAGAAGGTTCCGCGAGCGTCGGTCTTGCCGTCATAGCCCAGTTGCGCGGCGGTGATTGGCGTCCAACCGGCTTTTTGCACGGCGTCGAGCGCGGCTTTTTCCGAGTCGGGGTTCCAGGGAATTCCGGGGATGACGCCCTGGGAATCGGTGCCGCCAATCAGTGCGGTCACCAGGGTTGCCGGCAAGCCCAGACCGAAGCCGTTTTGCTGGTAACCAGTGGCGAAACCGTTGTCGAGGTTGTGATAGGAATACAGCGTGATCGCCATGGCGTCGCTGAACAACGCCTTGGAGTCTGCTGTGCCGAAGTTTTTGTAGTCATACACACCCATTGGTATTGCCTCTCTCTTTGTTGGAATTGTCAGAGATAGCTCACAGCCAGGACGCCTCAATCACAAGGCGCCCCGGAGCCTCCAGTGCATGCAGCCTTTACGCAAACGTAATTCCCGAAGCCGAGAGATTATCCAGACCCACGCCCACCAGTGTTACGGCGTAATCGCCAATCTTGAGCACAGTGTCGTTGCCGGCCTGGGTCGCGTGCTGAGCGTAGTCATAGCCCTGCCCCGCGCCCTGGACGCCCACGAACACCAGTTTGTCGCTGCCCTGGTAGCCATTGATCGCGTCGAAACCGAAGGCGCCGCTGAACAGAAAGGTGTTGCCGCCGCCCGAGGCGTGCATCACGTCATTGCCCGCGCCGCCGACGAAGGTCACGTGGCTTTTGTCGCTGCGCAGCAGATCGTCGCCGGCGTTGCCGAACAGCCAGTCACCGTCGACGCTGGCCACCAGCGTGTTGCCGTAGGCGTCGCCATTGAGCGAGTGGTTGTAGTGGGTCAGTTCCGTGCCATTGAGCAAGCCATTGGCGGTGACGTTGTAGGTCACCTCCTTGCTGCCCCACCACGAACCCGATTCCTTGCTCACCAGCGCGCCGATGTCGCGGGTCATGCTGATGCCGCCGTAGGCGTCACGCACATACAGCGTGCCGTCGCCGTCATTGGCAACGCTGAAGTTCTGCAACGGCTTCTGCAGCTCGAAGGTGTTGCTGCCCTTGCCGCCCAGCAGCAGGTTGTAGCCACCGTCATCGCGGAACCGGTCGTTACCGTCACGGCCTTCGATGAAATCATTGCCCGCGCCACCCTTGAGCCAGTCATGGCTGTCGGTGCCGATGATGAACGTGCTGCCGGTGTGCGGCTCGCCGCTGCGGCCCAGGTCTTCAACCCAGATCGAGCCTCGGGACGACTCCGACAGGTTGGACACGATCAGCGTCGAGTCCTTGTCGGTAAGGTCGTAGAAGCGCGAGTCGATCACCCGGTTCAAGCCGTCGGCATAGCCCAACGAGCCATGAGCCGACCAGTTCAGCGGGTTGAGGATGCTGAACGGCACCAGGTTCTGCGCGGTGGACGCGTACTGGTCATTGAAGTTGACGATGTTGTTGGTCGCCGACTCCTGATGACCGTCGTGCTTGCCCAGCGAGCCACTGCTGAAGGTGGTGCCGTCGAGCACGCGAAACACCGGGTCGTTTTCGTAGCCGATGTTCAGCACGTTGTTGCCGGTGGCGCTTTGGGTCGGCGAGGCGAAGGCGATGTAGTTGGCGTCCTTGAAGAAACCGCCCCAGTTATTGCCGCTCAGCTCTGCCAGACTGTTGACCCCCAAGCCACCGAGGCTATGCCCGCTGACCAATACGTCCTTGGCACTCAGGCCGTGAGCGATGGCGAACGCGGCGACGCTTTTCAGCAAGATATCGAAGGCGTTTTTTGCGTAGTTCGTCGCGTAATCCACTGGACCGACCGCGGCCAGCAGGTTGTTTTTCATGTCGCCGAAGGTGTCGCTGTACCCCAGGCCACCGGTGCCACGGAAGGCGATACCGATGCCGATCAGCTTCCCTGCCCCATCGTATTTACCGAGGATTTCGGCTTCGGCGCTGGTGAAGCCGTCCTTTTCGCCATAGAAGGTGCCTTGAGCGCCGACGTTGCCTTGGTAGCCCAACGCTGCAGCGCCAATCGGCGCCCAAGCGGTCGCCGGCAGTGGCTGGCCGGTGGGCGTGTACGCGTAGAGCGTCAGCGCGATGGCGTCGCTGTACAACGCCTTGCCGTCAGCATTTTTGTAATCAAACAGTCCCATGTTGTTGCTTCCTTAGCGTCAAATCAGAACTGCCAGTCCAGGGTCAGGCCCATACCGTGGTCTTTTTCCCGGGAGCCGAGCAGCCCGTTGTAATCCAGGCTCAAGCGGGTATCGCGGCCCAGCGCCAACCCGGCACGGGCACCGACCACCGCGGCATCGCGGTCCATGGACACGCTTTGCACGCTGAACGCGGTGTTGCCGTTGACGAAGGCCAAGTGGTCTTCGGAACGGGTGTTGCTCAGGTTGTGCTGCCAGCCGAGCGTGCCGGACAGTTCCAGCTGTTGCTGGTCGGACAGCGCAATGGCTTTGCTCGCCCGCAGGCCAAGGGTCGAGAGCACCACGTCGCGGTTGTTTTCACCGCCCTTGAGCGCGGCGGTGTCACCTTTTTCGCTGAAGCTTTCAGTGTTCAAGTGCACGTAAGCCAAGTTAACGAATGGCTCCAGAGCGATCGGTTGCAGGTCAAGGCGATACGCCGCCTCGGTGAACAGTTGCGCGGAGGTCGCATCGCGTTTGGATTTCTGCTTGCCGCTGACGCCGTTAAATTGCAGGTCACGTTTGACGTCAATGCGATGCCAGCTGTAAGCGCCGCCAACGCTCAGGCGTAGCGCGTCGATTTCATGGCCCAGGTACGCACCCAAGTGGTAGCTGTCGACCGAGGCCGACGAATGCGTGCCATCGCCCATGCTCAACGAACTGTCGCTGTAACCGGTGACGAAACCCAGTCGCGTATCTTCAGTGATCAAGCCATCGACACCGGCCAGCAACCCGCCAATGGAGCTGTTGGAACTGGCGTTGTCATGCCCGCCATCGCTCTTGCCCCAGGCGCCGAGTACTTTGAGCCAGGCGTTGCTGCGGTCATCGGTGGGTGCCGCGGCGTCGAACAGATCGTGCTCGCGCAGACGCTCGCCAACCGCATCGCGCAGGTAACGGCTGTCATTGATCAGCAGCGTGCCGATTGCCGGATGAATCTCGCCGGAGAGTTGCTGGAACGCTTGTTGCGCGACAGCGGCGGTCGGCGACAGCAGCAGGGTTTCGTAGAGCGGATTGCCTGCGCCCAGTTGCTCGGCGGCAGCGGCCACGGCGCGTTGGTTCGGGGTTTGGCCAGCGCTGGTGAAGGACGTCGCGTTACGCACCACTGCCAATTGAATGCCGCTAGCCGAGTAGTCGAGAGTGCCGCCGAGGAACAGGTAATCCGGCACCACCGCACCGAAGCGCCCTTCGATTCCACCAGCCGCTTGCAGGATGTTGTACTGATTGTCCAGCAGGGATTTCGCTTCGCTGGTGGTCAGCAATGTCGGGCTGTTTTCCAGAGACAGGCTGACGGTTGCGCCTTCGATGATCGCCTTGCCGCTGGCGATGATCTGGTCGCTGCTGGTGGGCGACAGCTCTACGGCGTAGGTCGAGCCAGGCTCGAAAGCCACGTCACCCGCCACCTGTAAGGTGCCGATGGAGTTGCCAGGCGCCACGGTACCGCCGCTTTTCGCGGTCAGCGCCGCGATGCTGCCGTTACCGCCGAGGATCCCGCTGTCATTGACGGTGACGGCCGACAGCAGCGAACCGTTGATTGCCAATCGGCCCTGATTGACCAGGGTCGGGCCGGCGTACGTATTGGCGCCGGTCAGCACCAGCGTGCCGATGCCCTGCTTGGTCAGGCCGCCATGGCCGGAAATGTCGTTGCGCCAGACGTCGAGCCCACAGTGCACGTCATTGCACACACGCTCGGTGGGTTTGCCGGCATCGATGATCGCGCCGATACCCGGCAAGTCCGCGACAAATTGACTGGAGCCGTAGGCGCCTTCGATGCGGAATTCCTCGGGAATGTCCTGCTCGGTCACGAACATGGCCGGGCCATCGATGCCTTTGCGCAGGTTGATCATGCCCCAGCCATACAGCGAATCGACGCCGGGTGCGCCAAGGTCGGTGGCGGTGGTACGCAGCACGCTGGCGACTTGCGCGCCGGTCATGTACGGGAAGCGTTCCATCAACACCGCCACCGAGCCGGCGACGTGCGGCGCCGCCATGGAGGTGCCGTTGTAGTTGGCGTAGCCGGTGGTCAGGTCAGCGGCATTGGTGCCGCTGATGATCGAGCTGTAGATCCGGCTGCCGGGTGCCGACACGCAGAAACTCGCGGTATAGCCGCAGCGCGACGAGAAGGTACTGATGTTGTAAAGCTCGGGACTGTTGATGTCCGGGTTCTTCTGCAACGCAGCGACGGTCATCCAGTTCGGCGCGATCTCCGGAACGAAGTAACCGAGACCGGCGATGGCGTCCGGGTTGTTGAGGTTGTAGTCGTTGCCGGCGGCGAAAATCGTCACGATGCCGCTGCGGGCCGCCGCGATGGCGCCGTCGTAGGCACCGCCGGGTTTGGTCCCGAGCAACGTCTGGATCTCGTTGAACTGCACCTGTGCGTCCTGCACGGTGAAGTGCGGGTACGCCGGGTCACGACCACCGAGGTCGAAGCGGTCGGTGATGCCGATGCCCCAGCTGTTGTTGATGATCCGTGCGCCGCTGGCGATCAGGGCGTCCCAACCGGCCTTGTACACCGCTCCGTCGTTGCCACGAATGATGCCGTCTTCCGGGCCTGGGTCGCCGTTGTCAGCGCTGATGATTTGCGCGCCAAAAGCGACACCGTGCATCGGGCCGCCATCACGACTGCCGGCGGCGATCCCGCCAACGTGGGTGCCGTGGGCACCGAGTTTGCCGTTGGAGCCTACCGAGGGCGAACCGTCATAGAGAAAGGCGTCCCCGGCTTTGACCGGAATGTAGGGGTCGGTGTATTCGCGAATGCCACTGGTGACCAGCGTGATCACCTTGTTGGCCCCGGAAAACTCCGGGTGCAAGGCGTAAACCGGTTGATCGAAGATCCCCAGTTTCACCCCTTTGCCGGTGTAACCGGCCGCGTAGGCCTCCTGAGCGTTGATCGCCCCTAGCCCCCAGTCGGCGTTGAACTCCGTGCTGCGCCAGCTATCGGGATCGCCTGTCCTGCCGTTTTCCACGTAGGGCGCCGCGTGTGCGGTGCCCAGGGTGGCCAGTGCGCAGAGCAAGGCAAGTTTGTTGTACTTGTTATCCATCGAGCTACCGTCCTTAGTTGTGTTGCCAAAATCCTTGTGGCCAGGGGCCTGCCCAATCCTGTCAGTCAAGGTGCGGAACCTGTGGGAGCGGGCTTGCCCGCGATAGCGGTGTATCAGGCAACATTAATGTCGACTGACACTCCCTCTTCGCGGGCAAGCCCACTCCCACAGGGATTGCGCCAGGCCCCCCTCGCCACAATCAGTGTTCACAGACTTAAAACTGCCAATTGAGACTCAGCCCGACGCCGTGGCTCTTCTCGCGGCTGGCCAGTTGGCCGGTGTAATCGAGGTTCAACCGAACATCCCGGCTCAAGGCCAGGCTCGCATGGGCGCCCACCAGCGCCGCATCGCGAACCAGCGGCGAGCTTTCCACCACGAACGGAGTGCCACCGCTGGCAAACGCCAGGTGTTCCTCGGAATCGGTGTTGCTCAGGTTGTGCTGCCAGCCGAGGCTGCCGCTCAGGTCCAGCTGTTGTTGACCGGACAACGTCACCGTTTTCAGTGCGCGTACGCCCAGGGTGCTGAGTACCGCGTCACGCCGATCGCTACTGCTTTTGAGCGCGGCGGCGCTACCTTTTTCGGTGAAGCCCTCGGTGTCGAGGTGCACGTACGCCAGATTGGCGAACGGTTCCAAGGCCAGTGCTTGCAGGTTCAGGCGATACGCTGCCTCGCCGAATACTTGGGTGGTCCCGGCATCGACTTTGGCTTTCTGTTTGGCGCTGACGTCACCGTATTGCAGGTCACGTTTGACGTCGGCCCGATGCCAGCTGTAGGCGCCGCCGGCACTCAAACGCCACGCGCCCATTTCGTGGCCGGCATAGGCGCCCAGGTGATAACTGTCGATCTGTGCTGATGAGTGAGTTCCGGAGCCCATGCTGACCGAGCTGTCGCTATAACCGGCGACCAGGCCCACACGAGTTTGGTCATCGACAGCGCCATCGACACCGGCCAGCAAACCGCCAATCGACGTGGTGTAGCCGGCGGTGTCGTGACTGTCATCGGTCTTGCCCCAGGCGCCCAACGCTTTGATCCAGCCGTTGTTTCGGGAGCCGTTGGCTTCATTGAGACGCTCACCGACCGCATCGCGCAGATAACGGCTGTCATTGATCAACACCGCGCCCAGCGCCGGGTAAATTTCCCCCGACAACTGCTGGAAGGCCTGTTGCGCTGAACTGGCGGTCGGTGACAGCAGCAGGCTTTCGTAGACTGCGTTACCCGCGCCAAGCCCTTCCACTGCGGCGGCGACGGAACGCTGATTCGGCGTTTGCCCGACGCTGGCAAAGGTTGTGGCGTTACGCTCAATGCTCAGCTGAATGCCGGTGGCGGCGTAATCGAGGCTGCCGCCGATGAACAGGTAGTTGGGCAGCACCGCGCCGAACTGGCCTTGAATCCCGCCCGCCGCTTGCAAGATGTTGTACTGATTGCCCAGCAGGCTTTGCACTTGTTGGGTGCTGAGCAAGGTCGGGCTGTTTTCCAGGGACAGGCTCACGGTGGCGCCGCTGATGGTCGCCGTACCGCCGGCAATAATCTGGTCGCTGCTGGTGGGTGACAGTTCGACGGCATAAGTCGAACCCGGCGCGAACGTCACATCGCCGCTGACTTGCAGCGTACCGATGGAGTTACCGGGCGCCACGGTGCCGCCGGCATTGGCATTCAAGGCGGCGATTCGTCCGTTACCGCCGAGGGTGCCGCTGTCATTGACGGTCACCGCCGACGTCAGCGAGCCGTTCACCGCCAGCAACCCGCCGTTGACCGTGGCCGCGCCGCGATAAGTGTTGTCGCCAGTGAGCATCAACCGTCCGGCCCCGGACTTGATCAGGCTGCCTTCGTAGACTCGGTTGGCGGCGGCGGAATCACGAGCTGTGCCCACCGCATAATCGGTCTGATCCTGCTGACTGGCGCCGGCCGGGACACCGTTCTCCCAGCCCTTGTCCTTCAACATCTGTTGCCAGGCGCTGCGTTCGGCGGCGTCTTCTGCCTGACGCTGAATCAGCGCCTTGTCGGTAATGCCGTTGCTCCAGACATCGCTCTGCCCTGCCCCCAGATTGGCGTCGAACGTCCCGAGCAATTGCCCCGGCCCGCGCATTGCCCGCTCAAGGTTGGCCACGCCCCAACCGATGCGCGTACTCGGTGCGTCAGTGATCGAGCCGTCGAGCTGGGTCGCAGTGGTCAGCAGCACCTCCAGCGCCTGCTGATTATTCATGTATGGATAGCGTTCCATCACCAGCGCCAGTGCCCCGGTGGCATGCGGCGCGGCCATGGAGGTGCCGGACTTGATCGCGTAACCGCCGCCGGGAATGGTGCTGTCGATCTTCGCGCCCGGGGTGGTGATGCACCAATACTTGGCGATCCCGCACTGGTTGTATTTCTGCTGGTTGCTTTGATCCAGCCCCGACACTGCGAGCCAGTGGCCTTCCAGGTCCGGCTGAAAATACGGCAAGGCCGAACGCACGCTGGCGTTCGGGTAGCCGCTGTTGCCGGCGCTGAACACGTTGATCACACCACGGCGCGAAACGTCGGCGGCGGCATCGAGCCAGGTGCCTTTGTTCCAGTGCTGGGCGTAGGCGGCATGCAGGTCGTCGAGGGTTCGGTAGCTGACGTCCGGAGGCTGGCTGCCCCAGCTGTTGTTGATCGCACGGACACCGGCATCCGCCAAGGCGTTGTAGACCGCAGTGAAGTAGCGCGGGTCGGGGTTGGGGCCGAATAGAAAACTGTCGTTCTTGTTGGTGTTGCCGACGTAGATTTGCGCGTTGTACGCCACGCCGTGCATGCCAGTGCCATCCCGGGAAGCGCCCATGGTGCCGGTGACGTGGGTGCCGTGGGAGTCGTTGTTGGTGTTGAGCGTGCCGTCGACGTTGAACGCCGAGCCGTCGACATAGCTGCCGCTGGCCGTCACCGCGTGATAACGGTCTGCGGCAAATTCGGGATGGCTGGAATCGAAACCGGAATCCAGCGCGCCGATTTTCACGCCCTTGCCAGTGATGCCGGCGGCATAGGCTTGATCAGCCTGCATGCGCGCCAGGCCCCAATCGCGCTGGAACTCCGTCGAGCGCCAACTGGCGGGGTCGCCGGGTTTGCCGGTTTCCAGATACAGCGCCTGGGCTGGGCCTGGTACTGATGAAATCAGGAGCAATAGCGCGCCGACCGACATCGGCTTGATCTGTACGTCCATGTTCATGACTCTCGCTTTTTTGGCGTTTTTAGAGTTGTAGTCCCCCGGTTCAGGGGCGGCGTTGCTCTGTTTCTGTGGCGAGGGAGCTTGCTCCCGCTGGACTGCGAAGCAGGCCCAATGGCGGTTGCTGCGCAACCGAACGGGAGCAAGCGCCCTCGCCACAATGTTCTAACCGCTACTGAGCTTTCGGGCCCTGGCCGAACGCCTCATCCACCTTGGCCAAATCCTGTTCGTTCAAGGTGCCGGCGTAGTAGTGCAATTTGGTCCAGGCCATCAAATAGTCATAACGCGCCTGGGCCAGATCCCGGCGGGTGGTAAACAGTTGTTGTTCGGCATTCAACGCATCGAGGTTGACCCGTTCGCCGCCCAAAATGCTCTGCTTGGTCGAGACCACTAGCGCTTCGGCCGACGTCAACGCCTTCTGATATGCCCGCAATTTATTGACCCCCGACAGACAGGCGCTGAACTGACGGCGCAACTGGATCAAGGTTTCCCGGGTCTTGCCATCCAGCTCGTACTCGGCCTGTTCCATGGTGCGGCTGGCCTGACGGGTCGAGGCCGAGACCCCGCCACCGGCATACAGCGGCACGTTGACTTCAATGCCGATGGTGTTGGTGTCATAGCGCTGGTTATAGGTATTGCCGCTTTCCGATTCGTTCTGGCGTACCGAGGCGTAGGCGCTGACTCTTGGCAGGTGGCCGGCGCGGTTGCGTTCAACCTCGTAGCGCGCCACTTCCACCGCCTGGCGTTGGGAGGCCAGGTTCGGGTTATTGGCCACCGCCATCTCGTGCCAGGTGTCGTAATTGGCCGGTTGCAGGGTGAAGGTCTGGAAGTTCTGATCCAGTGGTGTCAGGTCACCAATGTCGATAGCCGGCACGCCAATCAGTGCACCGAGCTCGCGCAGGGCCGCATCCTGTTCGTCCCGAGCCTCGATTTCCTCGGCGGTGGCCAGCTCGTAACGTGACTCGGCTTCGAGGATATCGGTGCGCGTGCCCTCCCCTTGGCGGAACATCTGCTCGTTCTGCTGAAACTGCTGCTCGAAGGCTTTTTTCTTGGCTCGCGCGATGTCGATCTGGTCCTGAGCGAACAGCGCCTTGGTGTAATTCTCCAGCACGCGAACCAGCAGTTCCTGGCTCTTGCCACGAAAGTTTTCGTCGGCGAACAGCGATTGCGCCACGCCCTTGCGGTACGCCGCATAAGCCTCGTAGTCGAGCAACGGCTGTTGCAAGGTCAAGGTCGAGCCGTAACTGCTGTAGTTGCGATCATCCGTTTGTCTGTTACCGCGATCGTTGAGGTATTTGACCTCGGAGGAGTTACGCCCCTTGTTGTAGTTGTAACCAATCCTGGGCAGCAGCCCGGCGCGGCCGATGGCACGGTTTTCAAGGCCTGCATCGCGCTCCTTGATAGCGCCGAGGAACACCGGATCATTGCGTAACGCTTGCTCATAGATGTCGAAGGGCCCCATGGCCATCGCGCTGTTGCACGTCAGCAACGCCAGGGTCGCTGCGAGCAGGGAAAACTTATTCATACAGCCGAACATCCTTATTCCTCGGTCAACGCGGAGCCTGCCCGGTCGAGCAGCGGCTTGAACAAATAGTTGAGGAGTGAACGTTCACCGGTGCGCACGAACATTTCTGCCGGCATACCGGGTTTGATCACCAAACCGTTGAGTTTTTCCATGGCCTGGTCACTGACGCTGCTGCGCAGCACGTAATACGGCACACCGGTTTTCTCATCGACCATCTGGTCGGCGGAGATCAGGCTGACTTCGCCGGGGACTCGCGGGGTACGGCTCTGGTTGAACGCGGTGAACAGGATGTCCACCGGCAAGTGCGTGTCGACCTTGTCGATCAGGTTGATCGGCAAGTGCCCTTCCACTTCCAGACGGGTGCCTTGCGGGACGATCTCCAGCAGCGTGTCGCCCTGACGCACCACGGCGCCTTCGGTATGAACCCCGAGGTTGACGGCGATGCCGTCGGCGGTGGCGATGATTTCGCTGTGTTGCAAGTCGAAGCCGGCGGAAGTCAGTTGCTCTTCCAGGGTCACGCTTTTGAGCTGCGCGTCGGCCAGTTGGCTGCGGACTTCCTTCTGGTATTCCTCGCTGTGCTGTTGCAGTTTCAGACGGGATTCAAGGATGCCCTGCTCCACGCGGCCGCTTTCGCCGGTGTTCTCTGCCAGCTGTTGCTGCACTTGCGACAACTGACGCTGGTAATCCATCAAGCGGTTGCGCGGGATGTAGCCGTTGTCCGCCAGGGGCTGAAGATTGCTCAGCTGTTGTTGCAGGGAACTGGCCTGGGCCGTCAGGTCGGTGCGCGCGCGGCGCATGCCGGCCAGTTGCGCGCTGGCGCCTTCGATGTTCGCGCGCAGGGCGGCTTGTTCCCGGGAAAAGGCTTCGCGACGGCTGCTGAACAATTGCCGTTGGCCTTCGAGCACCAAGGCCAGACGCGGGTCAGGATCGTTGCTCAGTTCGGCGGGGAAATTCACCTGCTTGAGGT
Source organism: Pseudomonas wuhanensis (assembly GCF_030687395.1). Classification (GTDB taxonomy): domain Bacteria; phylum Pseudomonadota; class Gammaproteobacteria; order Pseudomonadales; family Pseudomonadaceae; genus Aquipseudomonas; species Aquipseudomonas wuhanensis. Next base: position 3,271,689 of record NZ_CP117430.1, read on the forward strand.
TATCCCGTTCACTCTGCCAGCGCGCCAGGCTGGCCCACGCCATGCGGTATTGCGCTTGCAGCGATTGCACGTCGGCCGCGACCTGGGTCTGGTCGAGGCGGAACAGCGGCTGGCCTTGCTTCACCACTTGGCCTTCGCGCACCAGAATCTGGCTGACTACGCCGCTGCTCATCGATTGCACGGCTTTGCGCTTGCCCGAGACCACCACGGTCCCCTGCACCGGAATACCTTGATCGAGCGGCGCGAGACTCGCCCACGTGAAAAAACTGCCAGCACCGACAATCGCCAGAATCCAGCCCATGCGAGCGAAGAAACGCGCGTCGCGCTCAGGGCGTTCAACGATGTAGTCGTGTTCCATGGTCGCTTCGCTGTCGTCGTTCATGCGTGTGCTGCTCATACACACGGATTCCTTGTCGTGGGCTGATACTGCCGGCTCATGCTGAGCCCGCCCGGTGCTTGCGCAGGTTTTTCACGTTGTTGTTCCTGGGCGCCGGACGGGTTACCGGCCAGCGCCTTGAGCACTTCCTGGCTTGGGCCGAAGGCCTGCAAACGACCTTCGTTGAGCACCAGCAACTTGTCGGCCTGGGCCAGGGCTGAAGAGCGATGGGTGACCAGAATCACGCTGGTGCCCCGGGCCTTCATGTGCGCGATGGCGCCGGCCAATGCCGCTTCGCCAACGGTGTCGAGGTTGGAGTTCGGTTCATCCAGCACCACCAGACTCGGATTGCCGTACAGCGCGCGAGCCAGGGCCACACGTTGCTTCTGGCCACCGGACAAGCCGCTGCCGTCCTCGCCAAGCACAGTGTCGTACCCTTGCGGCATGCGCAGGATCAGTTCATGAACGCCAGCCTGTTGCGCGGCTTCGACGACTTTTTGCGGATCCGCCTCACGGAATCGGGCGATGTTTTCGGCGATGCTGCCGCTGAACAATTCGATGTCCTGGGGCAGATAACCGATGTAGGGGCCGAGGTCGTCGCGGTTCCAGCGATGAATGTCCGCGCCGTCGAGGCGCACCGTGCCGCCGAGCGTCGGCCAGACACCAACCAGCACTCGGGCCAGAGTCGACTTGCCAGAGCCAGACGCCCCGAGCACACCGAGCACTTCCCCGGCGCCCAGGTTGAAATTGACCATGTGCAAGGTCGCAGCCCGTTGCCCTGGCGGGCCGGCGCTGACTTGTTCGAACGTGATCTGACCTTTCGGCGCCGGCAACACCATCGCCTCTTCAGTCGGTGGATAGGCTTGCAGCAAGGCGTCGAGACGGCGGTAAGCGAGCTTGGCGCCGCTCCACTGTTTCCACACGGCGATCAACTGATCGATGGGGCTCAGTACCCGGCCCATCAGGATGGAACCTGCGATCATCATCCCGGCGGTCATGTCACCCTGGATCACCAGCAAGGCGCCCAGCCCCAGCACCAGGGATTGCAGGCACAGGCGCAGGGTTTTGCTCAGGGAACTGATGACCGCGCCGGTGTCGCTGGCCTGATTCTGCAAGCCGAGAAAACGCGAGTGCACCGCAAACCAGCGCTTGCGCAACGCGCCGAGCATGCCCATGGCCTGAATGGTTTCGGCGTTATGCAGATGACTGGTGGCCAGTTGGCTGGATTTCTGGGAGAACCCTGCTGCTTCGCCCAAGGGCTTTTTGGTCATCGCCTCGTTGAGGCAGGCCAGCCCGATCAGCAGCACCGCGCCTGCGGTGGCCAATACACCGAGCCAGACGTTGAATAGAAAGATCACAAACAAATAGACCGGAAACCACGGTGCGTCGAAGAAGGCAAACAGCGCCGGGCCGGTGACGAATTGGCGAATATGGGTCAGGTCGCCCAAGGATTGCCCCGCATTGCCCTCGCCCTTGAACAGGTTGCGCTCGAAAGCGGCTTGATACACCCGCAGGTTGAAACGACGTTCCAACTGGCTGCCGATACGGATGACAATGAAGCTGCGCACGATTTCCAGCAGACCGATGAAAGCGAAAAACCCGACCACCATCAACGACAACATCGCCAGTGTGGTTTCGTTTTGCGAAGACAGTACCCGGTCATAGACCTGAAGCATGTAAATCGACGGGACCAACATCAGCACATTAATCAGTGCGGTGAAACATCCGACGCTGATCAGGATGCTTTTATAGTCGCCCAGTGCCTTGAATAACGGTGCGGTGGCCGGGCTCTTCGCCATCTTCATTGGTTTTTCCTGAGGTATTAATCCTCGCCTTACTTGGCGAGGTTCCAATTAACTGTCCGCACATGGCCGAGACGTTCTTTTGCCGGTTATCGCTTGCACATTAATAACAACTCTTTGTGTTCTTCAAAGAGCTCCGGTTATTGAACGGCTGCTTATAACGGCAATAACGAGCTTTATATTCAGCGCCTGGTGTCGGTCCGGCATTGTTCACTTACTGCGCTGCGCGCTCGAGCGTAATGATCAGACCTGACTTCAAGGTGCTTTTATAAAGCCCCTCATGCTGTCGGCTGAAAAACACAATTCTTGAGCCTTCTTTACCGGTCACGGCAATGCCATCCGGTTCCGGGAACCAGCCAATCGCCGACTCGTTCAGCCAGGCGCCTAGGCAGTCGGCCCCCTCACCCAGGGTCTGGTTCAATTTGAGCTCGATCGAGCAGACATTCGACGGCTTGTCCTGCAGCGCTTGGGACTCGGGCGAGTCTTGCGCGGTATTCAAGATGGCCTGCCATTTCCCGGCGAGTTCCGACGGATCGGCTAGTTTCAGACTGCGTGCCATGGCTACATCTCCAAGAAACATCATCAGCGTCGCCAACAGCCACGCGGTTGCTTTGCAGGTAAAAGCGTTCTGGATCATAGGGCGTTTTACTCTGGATCGGGGCAGAGAGTGGCGCATCAAGCGCCACCCGCCTTTTTGCCTTGAATCAGGCCACGATGTCCGAGAACGCTGCCTGGCCAACGGTGCTGACCAGGAAGTCAGCCATGCCGTGCCCGGAGAAGTCCACCGACAACAGGCTGTTGCCGCCCGAAGTGGTCAATACCGCATCGCCTGCCGCACCGGTGAACGAGTTCACAAAGTGCAGGCCCGCGCCCTTGGTGATGCCGGTCAGGTCGATCTTGTCCAGGCCACTGACAAAATCGAGGATCTGGTCGACAGTACCTGGCTTGGAGTCGCTGCTGGCCGCGAACACAAAGGTGTCCGAGCCCGAGCCGCCCCACAGTTTGTCCGCACCGCCCGCGCCGAACAGGATGTCGTTGCCGGCACCACCCTTCAACTCGTTGGCCACGCTGTTACCGATCAGCAGGTCGCTACCCGAACCGCCAATCGCGTTCTCGACGGTGACACCCTTGGCGATGGACACATTGCCCACCATGCCGCCAACGTCGGAGAACGAGGCTTCATTGAGGTTGATCTTCTGGTTTTGGGTAAATCCGGAGAAGTCCAGGGTGTCCTTGCCGCCCGCATCCCAGACCGAGAACACGACTTTGTCCGACGACGAAGACGCGCTCAGGAAGTCGCGACCGGCGTTGGAGTTGAAGCCGTAGGTGGTGTCACCGGTACGGGTGGTGGTGTTGGCACCGTAGAGTTTCTGAATGGCGGCGATATCGTCCATCAGCGGGCCGGACGCATAGGCTTCCACACCGCCCTTGCTGAAGTTCTGGTCGGTATTGCTTTCGCTCCAGTAACTCATGAGGCTGTAACCGCGGGTGTCTTCGCCGTAGGTCGCGTCATTGTAGGTCGGTGCACCTTCACCGGCGTTGTAGTCGCCAGGGTGAGCCAGGCCCAGGGAATGACCGATTTCATGGGTCAGGGTCTGACGACCGTAGTTGTTCAGGTCTGGCGTCTTGTTGACGTTATAGCCACTGCCCGTCAGATACCATGAAGTACCGTCATAACCTGGACCCGTGCCAGGCAGATAGGCAAATGCTGCCGCGCCATCCTGACCACCACTGTAGTTACCGAAGGTCATGTGACCGTCGCCGCCAAACGACTTTTCGGTGAAGGTGACATTGGCCACGTCGGCCCAGGATTGCATGGCGAGCACGGCCTGGGCTTTCTGCTGCGTATTGAACTGGCTGAACCCGGTAATGCCGTGCTTGTTCATGGTGCTCGACGAAGCCGAGGTCAGGAACGTATAGGTGAGTTCGATTTTGCCGCTGCCGTCCTTGTCCTGGTAGGCAGCGCCGTCACGCAGCAGTTGGGTAGCTGCCTCGTCGACGGAGAAGGAGGGTTTGCCATTGACCGTGAGATTGCCACCCCGATCATATTGATGGCTGAAACTATCGATCTGGTTGTAGGCGGAACTGGGTGCAGCCAGCGCTTGGAATGGCGCAAAGCCCTGTTCGGCAAGATCAATAGCGTTGTCTTTAACTTTCGACATAAACACACTTCCTTGTTTAGCAATGGAACAGTTTTTGTCCGATACGACAATCTCTGGCGAGATCGTCCTATCACTCGCCCAATGAAGGCGTATAAAAACTGACACAATTCGAAATCAAACGTCTACATTTTTTTTGACGTCAAATTGAGCGGTTCCGGCGAACTCCAGTAAACAGTGCGTGCGCTGTCGAAATATAGTTTTTAGTTGAAGGTTTTAGCCGGATTGTCTGACAATATGCTATCTAAATATTAAATATGGCCAAGTTGCTTTTTGTAGATGAGCTCTCATTTTCCAGGCCCTATTAATATAAGTGCCAGTGTATTGCTATCAACTCTAACTTCTATTGGATGGATCATTTTCACGACTGCTGCGCAGCCGAACGCAGCCTTCGGCAGCTGCTACCAGTCCCGCCCGAATGGGATTGGCAACGACATATCGAGCAAGATTTTTCGCGTCCTCCTCCCGCCGAACTGCTCGATCGTGATAGCCCTTCTGCCACAAACGCCCGCTTCGCCCTAGCGCCTGATTAACGGCCAGACTGCTACGGGATTTGATTCGGCACATCAACTCGGCCAGCGTTTTATCCCGAATTTGTACCAAACAGTGCATATGGTCTGGCATCACCACCCAAGTCAGAAAATCCGCCCAGCGTTCCTCCTGTGCCAGATGCAATTGCTGAGCAACCAGTCTTCCCATTTGCCAATCGGTAAAAATCGACCCGTTCGTGAACAACGGCTGGAGTCGATTCCTGTATGGGCTTTTTTTGTTGGCAGGCAATCAATGGATCAAAAAATCAAAACGTAAGTCTTGCGCACGGCTTCCCGGATGTTGGGACGGGCTACATCAGAGCGTCGCCGTTCAGTGCATGAACCCTTCCATGAACCCCGCGACCCGACTGGCCAGTTTGTGACGCCAGGGCGCGGTGGCCGGGTTGGCCAGGGTCTGGTCTTCGTGGACGAAGCTGCGGATGATCGCGTTGTAGCCCAACCAGCGGCAGGGTTCGGGCTCCCAAGCCTTGAGCGCGTCAAGACCGCCCTGAGCAATCACCCACGGCTGGCGCACCAGCTCGGTATCGCGCTGAAGAATCATATCGGCCAGCGTCCGCCCGCCGAGGTTGCTGGCTCCGACGCCCTCCCCGCCATAACCGCCCGACAAGGCGATGCCGCTGGCTCGATCGCAGAGCATGTGCGGCTTGAAGCGCCGGGACATGCCCAGGTTGCCGCCCCAGGCGTGGGTGATTCGTACGTTCTTGAGTTGCGGGAAGAGTTCGCCGAACAGGTAGCGCCGCAACTCTATTTCGCGAGTGGTCAGGCCGAAGTCATGGCGCAACTTGCCAGCAAATTGATAGCCGCCACGGGCACCGAACACCAAGCGGTTATCCGCCGTACGCTGGCCATAGGTAACTTGGCGGCTGCTTTCGCTAAAGGCTTGCCCGCGACTGAGGCCGATTTCGTCCCAGGTCGCGGCGGACAGCGGTTCGGTCGCCACCAGCAAACTCTGGACCGGCAACTGATAACGGTCCAGCGGTGGCAATGTGGCTGCGTAACCTTCTACCGCTGGCACGATCCAGCGGCCGCGAACCTGAGCCTTGGCTGTACGCAAACTGCCCGACTGCCATTGAGTGACGGGGCTGTTCTCATAGATGTTGACCCCCATGCGCTCCACCGTCCGAGCCAGACCTCGGACCAACTTTGCCGGGTGAATGGTCGCGACGTGCGGTGCATAGATACCGCCATAAGGTTTGGCAATTCTGATCTGCTGCGCCAATTGCTCGGGACTGAGCCAGCGGTAGTCGTGTTCGGTCAGCCCTTGGCAGTGGAGCCCATCCAGATAACCACGCAGACTGGCTTCCTGCTCCGGGTAACGCGCCGCGCAGTAAAGCGCCCCGCCCTTGCGATAATCACAGTCAATGCCTTCTCGTTCGAGGACGTTCTCTACTTCATCAGGGATGCTGTGGAGCAGTTCGAAAGAGGCGCGGCGTTGTTCGGCCGGTAAATCGGCGAGCAAGCGATCTTCGCCCAGCAGATTGCCCATCAACCAACCGCCGTTGCGGCCCGACGCACCAAAACCCGCGATGTTTGCCTCGACGATGGCAATGTTCAGCCCCGGCGCCAGGCGCTTGAGGTAATACGCGGTCCAGAGCCCGGTGTACCCGGCGCCAATGATGGCCACGTCGACGCCCAGATCCTGCTCCAGCGGCGGGCGCGCCAGCAATGGCTCGTCGAGTTGGTCCATCCACAAACTGATCGTGCGCCACGCTGACATGCAAGACTCCGCCACTCAAACCTTCGATGGCGTCGATCCTAGTGCGTGGGCACAGGGATTGGCGAGTATGTGCGCGACAGCATGCCTCGCGATCCGGATGAAGCCCTGGAGCATTCGGACCGTATTCGCCTGGACGGCGACACGGCGCTCATTCAGTACCGCATCACCCTTCGCGGCGGTGAAGGGCTGGACCGTCTCGCCCGTGGCCTGGGTTTGCAACCGACCATCATCATCGGCGGGCATAAAGGACTCGACGAGAAAAAACCGAGCTTGCCGAAGTTCTCGCAGGGCTTCAATGGCCCCGTGGAATGCCCCGGCAATATTGGCCCTTCGCCACAAAATCGGTGTCTCGTGATCTGCGTCAAAAAAAAATGAACCAATCGCTAAACGGCCTGAAAAAATCACATGACTTTCACATCTGGATGCTACTTTTAAAGACAGTCACCGGTTGAGCCATTGAAGGTTCTTCCCTCCTAACATGAGCTAAAGGAAGCGCTCGATGAATAAGGTGGGCAACACATGAATAAAGGCTCCTTCAGCAAAGTCACTTTTCCAAATGCCTGCCAGCTGATGCGCTGGCATTTTCATCCCATGGGTTTCGAAGCGACCATGGATGCACCGGGCAGTATGGTTGCCCGGCTGTTCGACCGCGCCAGTGGCGAAACCATGATCGCCATTGCCGGCATTCCTTGCGCAACGGTCATGAATGCGGCGGATGTAGAACGAATCATTGAAGCCGTGGAAGATGAGCTGGAGGCGTTCATTCCTCCGGAGGCCCTCAGGAGTTATGCCTGATGGTTGGCGTTCCACAAAACCTGTGGGAGCGGGCTTGCTCGCGAATGCAGTGTGTCAGGCAACATTAATGTTTACTGACACTCCCTCTTCGCGAGCAAGCCCGCTCCCACATTGATTGCGTTTAACCAATCTGCATCAGCGCCTGCGCCAGATCGGCGCGCAGGTCTTCGACATCCTCGACACCCACTGACAAGCGCACCAGCGCATCGCCAATGCCGAGTTGTGCCCGGGTTTCTGCGGGGATGCTGGCATGGGTCATGATCGCCGGGTGCTCGATCAGGCTTTCCACCCCGCCCAAGCTCTCGGCCAGAGCGAAGATCCGCACACTTTCGAGGAAACGCTTGGCGCCAGCCAGGTCGCAGTTCAGGTCGAGGGAAATCATCCCGCCGAACCCACGCATTTGCCGCCGCGCCAGTTCGTGCTGCGGGTGCGATGGCAGGCCCGGATAGTAGACGCGCGCCACCTGCGGCTGACGCTCCAGCCATTGCGCCAGCTCCAGCGCGTTACTGCAGTGGCGCTCCATGCGCAGCGCCAGGGTCTTAACCCCGCGCAACGTGAGGAACGCGTCGAACGGCCCGGCGATAGCCCCCACTGCGTTCTGCAGAAAACCCAGGCGCTCGGCCAGTCCAGCGTTCTGCCCGACCACCGCGATACCGCCGATCACGTCGGAATGACCGTTCAGGTACTTGGTCGTCGAGTGCAGCACGATATCGAAGCCCAACTCCAGAGGGCGCTGTATCCACGGGCTGGCGAACGTGTTGTCGGCCACACAAATGATGCCTCGCTCGCGACAGGTGCGCGCGACGGCGGCGAGGTCAGTGAGGCTCAGCAAAGGATTGCTCGGCGTCTCGACCCAGACCATCCGCGTGTCATCCTCAAGCGCTGCTTCGAAGGTCGCCAGATCAGTCAGATCGACGAAGCTGAAGCGATGCCCGGCACTGCGCTGACGCACCTTGTCGAACAGCCGGAATGTACCGCCGTACAAGTCATTACCAGAGACGATGTGGGCGCCGGCGTCGAGCAGTTCGAGCACGTTGGCGATCGCCGCCAGCCCGGAAGCGAAGGCGAAAGCCTGGGTACCACCCTCGAGGTCCGCCACGCAACGCTCCAACGCAAAGCGCGTCGGGTTGTGCGAACGCCCGTAGTCGAAGCCCTTGTGCACACCGGGGCTCTGCTGCGCATAGGTGGAGTTGGCGTAAATCGGTGGCATCAACGCCCCGGTGGTCGGGTCCGGTGTTTGTCCGGCATGGATCACACGGGTGGCAAAGCCCCGTGGCGCGGTGCTTTCATCGTGCTGACTCATGCCAGGGACCTCCGCAAGTGATTGAGCATGTCGACGCGGGTAATCAGGCCATGGAAGCCCGAGGTGTCGGCGATGATCGCCACCAGCCCACGGTCGAGCACCGCCTCCAGCTCAGCAAGACTGGCGCCGGGAGGCAGGGTTTCGAGCTTGTCGGTCATCGCGCTGGTCACGGTCATGCGAAAATGCGTAGCGTCTTCATGCACGCCAAACAGAATATCGGACTCGTCGATGACCCCGACCAGCCGCTGCCCATCCACCAGCACCGGCAGTTGCGACACATCCGCCAGACGCATGCGCTGGAAAGCGGTGAGCAGCGTGTCGTCCGGGCCCACGCTGACCACCCGGCCATCTTCGAAACGCCGCGCGATCAGGTCACGCAAATCACCGTAACGCTTGCGCGCAAGCAGCCCCTGATCGTTCATCCACTGGTCGTTGTAGACCTTCGACAGGTAGCGGGTGCCGGTGTCGCAGACAAAACTGACCACCCGCTTCGGCTCGGTTTGTTCGCGGCAGTAACGCAGTGCCGCAGCGAGCAATGTGCCGGTCGAGGAGCCGCCGAGAATGCCTTCGGCGCGCAGCAGTTGGCGGGCATGATCGAAGCTTTCTTCGTCGCTGATCGAATAGGCCTTACGCACGCTGGACAGGTCGGCAATTGATGGAATGAAGTCTTCGCCAATGCCCTCCACCGCCCAGGAACCGGGCGTACCAAGGGTGCCGCTGCGGCTGTATTCGGCCATCACCGAACCGACCGGATCGGCCAGCACCATTTCCAGGTTCGGTTGTACGCGCTGGAAGAAACGGGTCAGCCCGGTCAGCGTGCCAGCCGAACCGACGCCGACCACGATGGCATCCACATCATGCTGAGTCTGCGCCCAGATTTCCGGAGCGGTACTGCACTCGTGGGCCAGCGGGTTGGCCGGGTTGTTGAATTGATCAGCGAAGAAGGCGTCGGGAATATCCTGCGCCAACCGCGCAGCGACGTCCTGGTAATAATCGGGATGGCCCTTGCCGACGTCGGAGCGGGTGATGTGCACTTCCGCGCCCATCGCCTTGAGGTGCAGGACCTTCTCGGTGGACATCTTGTCCGGCACCACCAACACCACCCGATAACCCTTGGCTCGGCCGACCAGGGCCAGGCCCAGACCGGTGTTGCCAGCGGTGGCCTCGACGATGGTGCCACCGGGGCGCAGGCGGCCATCGCGCTCGGCGGCATCGATCATTGCCAGACCGATACGATCCTTGATCGAGCCACCGGGGTTCTGCGATTCGAGTTTGAGAAACAGCGTGCACGGACCGGTATCGAAGCGGCTGACGCGCACCAGCGGCGTGTTGCCGATCAGTTCGAGCACGGCGGGACGGGAGTCGTTCGGCATGTCGTCACCTCGCTGCATGTATCCGCACTGGATGGACAGCGACCTGCGGCGAATCATTGCGCGCCAGTCGCAAGCAAAGCCTCGCCTTGGACCATAGGCCGGGATTGCGCGCCCCGCAACTTTTCGTAGCCAGTCGGTAACGTCGTCGCCTGAACGCCGCTACCTGAGAGTTCCCGGTTTCATGCAGGCACTTTTCCCTGGCGGTGATCTGCGAAGAACGCCTTGCCCTTGCCGATCCGGTCGGAGGCCTTGGGCATATTCGCAGCCGAGGCATCCTGGCCATCGACATACCAGTAGCAATGGCTCACTGCCCGGGTGATGCCCACGTAGGCCAGCCGCAAGATCTCGTCTTTCTGTGCGCTGTCGTAAGCTTCACTGTCGCCAGCCTTACCGAGTCCGGCCATGCGATAGACCTGGTTCTTGTAAGGTGAACTGGTCAGGTGCTGGCAATCGCCCAGCAGAAACACCGCATCAGCCTGCAGGCCCTTGGCGCTGTGATAGGTCAGTTGTTTGAGCCGTCGCGCCTCATACGGCAAGCTAGAATCCACATTAACTACAGACTGAATATGCTCTTCTATCAATGACTTATCGCTGCTTTTTCGATAAAGCATCAAGATTGAATCGCCCATTCTGTAGTGCTCGGTCAGGCGCTGGGCCATGCCCTGGTCATCCCGGTCGAGCACATTCACCGGCAGCAGTGCCTTGGGTTCACCACTGGCCTTGGCTTTCTTGCCAGCGATCGCCGGTGCCGCGCGGACAATATGCTCCGCCGCGTCGATGATGTGCTGATGGCTGCGGTAATTGTCGCTGAGCATCACTTTGGTCGTGCTTGGCGACGGGAATTCCTTGTTGAACTCCATGAAGTAAGTCGGCGAACTGCCGCGCCAGCCATAAATGGACTGCCAGTCATCACCGACACAAAGCAATGACGATCGTTGCGCGCCGCGCCCCACATGCATGGCCGGTCCGCGACTGCGGATCTCCGTCAGGCTGGCGCGAATCCACGAAACGATCTGCGGCGACACGTCCTGAAACTCGTCGATCATCAAGTGCGACATGGGCCTGAGCAGCTCATCGCTCAGCAGCTTGAGATTCTCCGGCGAATGTTCGCTGAACAAGGCGAACATCCGGTTGTAGGTCATCACCGGGGGCGATTGATCCAGCAGATGATCTTCCAGCGCTCGCCAGAACAGGCTCAACGCCTCGAAGAAAAACCGGTCCGGGTCATCCTTGGCGAAACTCATCTGGCCCACGGCATTGGGCACATCCAGGCCGAGGTTTTCAATGAACCCGGCCGCCGCGACAAAACAGTCCAGCAACGGCGCGGAGCCGAGCTCGCCCTTGACCTTGTAATCGAAGCCCGGTCCGGCGCTGGCGTCTCCGGCAAGCGATGCCAAAACACGCTTTGAAGACTCATAACTATCTAGCCATATCAAAGGCTTACGACAGAAAGCTTGAAACAAGGTACGCTTCACCGCCCATTCTGCGCGCACTGAAAGCTTGGCATTCGGACGGCTGACCTGGGGATTTTCCCGGGGATCGAAACCCAGCACCACCCAGGCGTCCAGCGTCGGAATGTAGCCGTGGCAATGGAAGGTCGCGCCATTAATGTCGAAGGTCTGACGATTCGGTTCGATGCCCTTGATCGGCCAGGCACCGGCGCGAAACCACAAGTCTTCGATTGTGTCGCACAGTTCTTCATCGCGCTTGGCGGCGAGCTCAGTCACCGCCATGCGTTTCTGCACGTCCGGGTGATCACGCTCCAGCTCCTTGAGCTGCAAGGCATGACGAGACAGAGGTTTGATCAATTCGCGAAAGCGCTCATCGCGATTGTGCAGGCTGTGATAACAGGCATTGAGTTGCTGACGCTGAGCGTCGTTGATGCGCAGGTCGAAGGGGTTGCTGTCGACCTCCTCATCGCCGCCTTGCACGCGGTGACTGAGGTTTTCGAAGGCTTGCAGCCGCTCGAAACCTGGCAGGCTACGGACCATCGGCAGAATGCGCGAGTGAAAAGTGCGCACCAGGTCGCGCGCTTCTTTAAGGCTGATTCCCCGGCCCCAGACTGCAAACAGTTCGATCAGCTTGTTGATGAAGTCCTTGCGCGATTCGCGGGTGAAAGTCACCACGGTCATCGAGCTCAGCTCAAACCCCAGGTAATGACTGAGCAGCAGAATTCGCAACACCAGGGTAGTCGACTTGCCCGCGCCCGCCCCGGCGATCACCGAGGTCGACGGTGTGTCGCTGAAAATCATCTTCCATTGGGCAGTACTTGGCTGGGCATGCGCTGGCAGCAGCCGCGCCACGTCGGCCTTCATGCGCTTCTTCAGCTCAGCACTCAATGGCAGGCGCCAATCGTCGAACAGATTGTTATCGACATTGGGCGGTCGATGCTCGGTTGAGCGCGAGTCGCGAATCAATAGAACCTGCCGACCTTCCTCCAACCCCTCGAGTTTGCCTTCCTTATAGCCGTACTCCACACCGGCGCTGTGGCCGCTGCGAAAACCGTCGGCTTGCCCGTGCAACCAGGAAGCACGATGTTGCGCGCGCAGGCGGGTAAGGCCATGGCCAAAGAACCGGGCGGCCAGGCGCTTGAACAAAGGCATCTCGGCCAAGGGACGAAGTTCGGGGGGAAGATCGGGGGTGTGTTGCGGCACGCTGACGGACTCCAGAGTGTGAGGCTGTTGAGGGCTATGGTGTCTGCATTTGCCGTTGAGTTCTAGTGAAATGCTTACAGGTCATTGGCTTATACGATGAAGTGAAGGCTGGGTGAGAATGTTTCGAGGTTATTTGATATCAACTAATTCGATTGTATTGAGGCATTTTTTACGCTTTTTATCGATGAGTGCCTGATAGATGATGCTCGCCATCAACCACCGGTTCTCGTTTGTGGCTCAGACGCTCTGCCCCATGACGAACCTTTTCAGGAGACGATCATGCTTGAACTCAGACCCTTCAACTCGCTCGGCGGCGCGCACCATGGCTGGTTGGATGCCCATCACCACTTTTCGTTCGCCGAGTACTACGACCCCAAACGCATGAACTGGGGCAACCTGCGGGTGTGGAACGATGACGTGATTGCCCCCGGCACCGGGTTCCCGCAACACCCGCACCGCGACATGGAAATCATCACCTACGTTCGTGAAGGCGCGATCACCCACCAGGACAACCTCGGCAACAAGGGCCGCACCGAAGCGGGCGACGTTCAGGTCATGAGCGCCGGCACCGGGATCGCTCACAGTGAGTACAACCTGGAAGCCACCGAGACCCGGATCTTTCAGATCTGGATCATTCCCAACGAAGCCGGTTCGGCACCGTCGTGGGGTGCCAAGCCGTTCCCCAAAGGCGAGCGCGAAGGTTTCGTGACCCTCGCCAGCGGCAAGGCCGGCGACGATCAAAGCCTGCACATTCGCGCCGATGCGCGTCTGGTGGCGGCGAACCTGAAGGCTGGTGAGTGCGCGGAGTATCACCTGGACAGCGGCCGTCGTGCTTACCTGGTTCCAGCCACCGGCGTCATTGAAGTCAATGGCTTGCGTGCACAAGCTCGAGACGGTGTTGCGATCGCCGATGAGCAGGTGTTGCGCGTGACCGCGATTGAGGACAGTGAAATCGTGTTGGTGGATGTGGCTTGATGGGGTAAACGCAGGACAAAAAAAGGGGCGACCGTTGATGGTTGCCCCTTTTTTCTTAAATGTTAGTGACTGTACTGACGCCATCGCGGGCAAGCCCGCTCCCACAGGTTTAGCGCAATCCTTGTGGGAGCGGGCTTGCCCGCGATGGGGCCCTCAATCACTTCGCAGAAATCGCGCCGTCCACCAAGGTCTGAGCTTCCGCTACCAACTGCTTCAGGTGGTCGTCACTGACAAAGCTTTCCGCGTAGATCTTGTAGATATCCTCAGTACCCGACGGACGCGCCGCGAACCAACCGTTCTCTGTCATGACTTTCAGACCGCCAATAGCCTGGTCGTTACCCGGTGCATGGCTGAGGATGCTCTGGATCGCTTCGCCCGCCAGTTGAGTCGAGGTGACCTGGTCCGGCGACAATTTGCTCAGCAGCGCTTTCTGTTCAGGGTTTGCCTTGGCATCGACCCGTACCGAGAAAGGTTCGCCCAGTTCATCGGTCAATGCGCGATAGGCCTGGCTAGGGTCACGGCCCGTGCGAGCGGTCATTTCGGCGGCCAGCAAAGCTGGAATCAAGCCGTCCTTGTCGGTGCACCAGACACTGCCGTCCTTGCGCAGGAACGATGCGCCAGCACTTTCTTCACCGCCAAAACCGAGGGAACCGTCGAACAGACCGTCGGCAAACCATTTGAAGCCGACCGGCACTTCGTACAGACGGCGACCCAGACGTTTGGCAACGCGATCGATCAAGCCACTGCTAACCACGGTTTTGCCCACGGCCGCATCGGCGCGCCACTGTGGGCGGTTCTGGAACAGGTAATCGATCGACACCGCGAGGTAGCTGTTGGGGGCCAGCAAACCACCGGACGGAGTCACGATGCCATGGCGGTCGTGATCCGGGTCACAGGCAAAAGCCACGTCGAAACGCTCTTTCAGACCGATCAGGCCTTGCATGGCGTGGCTGGACGATGGGTCCATGCGGATCTGCCCGTCCCAGTCGACGGTCATGAAACGGAATGTCGCATCAACCTGTTTATTCACCACCTCCAGGTCCAGGCGATAGTGCTCGGCAATCGCCGACCAGTAGCGCACGCCTGCTCCGCCCAGCGGATCGACACCCAGACGCAGCTTCGCATCGCGGATGGCGTCGAAATCGATCACGTTGATCAGGTCGGCGACATAGGTGTTGAGGTAATCGTGGCGATGGGTGGTGCTGGCCTTCAGGGCCTGCTCGTAGCTGATGCGTTTGACGCCAGCGAGTTTGGCCGCCAGCAACTCGTTGGCCTTGGCTTCGATCCACTTGGTGATGTGGGTATCGGCCGGGCCGCCGTTGGTAGGGTTGTACTTGTAGCCACCGCTTTGTGGCGGGTTGTGGGACGGCGTGATGACAATGCCGTCCGCCAGGCCCGAGGTGCGCCCACGGTTGTAGCAAAGAATCGCGTGGGAAATGGCCGGCGTCGGCGTGTACTCGTCTCCTTCGGCGATCATCACTGTCACGCCGTTCGCCGCCAGGACTTCCAGGGCGCTGGCACCGGCTGGCGTGGACAGCGCGTGGGTGTCAATCCCGACGAACAGCGGACCGTTGATGCCCTGGGCTTCGCGGTACAGGCAGATCGCTTGGCTGATGGCCAGAACGTGCCATTCGTTGAAACTCAGGTCGAACGAGCTACCTCGGTGTCCGGACGTGCCGAAGGCGACGCGCTGGGTAGAAATGGCTGCATCGGGCTGGCCGGTGTAATAGGCCGTTACCAGTCGCGGGATGTCGACCAACAGTTCTGCCGGTGCCGGTTTGCCCGCAAAAGGACTGAGTGTCATGCAAAACCTCTGAGGAAGAGTGGTTCGGGAATAGCACGCAGTTTACTGACAGTTTGCTCCTGGCGCGATGTTATCGATTGTCAGGTTCCGAGGATGATTGGCGTCGTCGCTCAGTCGATCGATTCCAGGCGCAAGGCATCCCCCAACAGTCCCAGCGCGTCGGCGAGGTCGTGGTGACCACCGACGGTATGACTCAGGCGCAAATGCTGCCCGTGCAGGCCCTGCAAGCTGAACAATTCTCCCGGAGCAATCACCACATGCTGCTTGAGCAAACGCTCGAACACTCGATGCACATCGACCTGGCGCAACGAGCGAATCCAGATCGTCGCCCCGCCTCGGGGTTCAACGAAGTGCAGCGCGTCGGGCAGTCGCTCTTCAAGCAACTGTGTCATCTGCACCATGCGTTCCTTGAGCAGTCGACGCAATACCACCAGGTGTTGATCGATGCGTCCGTTGCTGTACAGCCGCGCTATGGCTTTCTGACGGATCAACGACAAACGGAAAGCGCGCAGCAAAAAGTGCCGCTGCAATCTGGCACGCAATTGTCGCGACAGCAGATAGCCGAAGGGCGCCTCCGACCCGATGAATTTCTCGAATGTGGAAAACACGATCAGCCGATCCGGGTCCAGCAGATCGCGAAATCGCAGGCCGTTCGGCTCGAACTCAAGCTCGCCATAGCAATCGTTTTCCAGTACCCAACTGCCATGTCGTTTCAGCAGCTGTGCGGCGGAATGCCTGTTGCTGTCGGGCGCCACACTGCCTCGTGGCATGTTCAGCCCCGATGAAAGCATCACCAGTCGCACCGGCTCGGTCTCAAGCAGTTCCTGCAACTTCTCCAGATCCAGACCATCATCGGCTTGCAACGGCAGCTCGATCACCCGCACGTCCGCATCCTGGAGCAGACGCAGAATGCCCCAGTCGCACGGTGATTCGACCACCACCACAGCGTCTTTGAGGCCAAGAGCGGCGATCAATATTTCCAGGACTCCCCGCAGGTCGGCGCCGATATAGACATCATCGGCATGCCAGCAACGTGTCGGCGAAGTGGTGTAACGCGCCGCCAGGGCTGTGCGCAGCTCCAGTTCGCCGCAGGGTTGCGAAGACGGTTGTGGCTGGCGTGGGTACTGGCGCAGCAGTTCTCTCTCCAGCAACAGCAACGGGCTATCCAGCGGTTGTAATAACGCCGGCTCATCGGCGCTCAGCACCAGCATACCGGGACGTCTGGCGTTGACATAAACCGTTTCGAGCAAGTCCTTGCCGCGGCCGGGCATGCCTATTGAGGATACGGGTACGGCGTAGTAGCCGGACTTGGCCACCGAATAGACGCGCCCTTCCTTCTCCAACAGCGAATAGGCGTACTGAATGGTCGAGATCGACACACTCAGGCGGTGCGCCAACTGTCGCAATGAGGGCAGGCGCACTTGCACGTCACTGCCCGGCTCATTGATCAGATTAGTCAGGTAACGGTACACCGCCTGGTACGCAAAATCGGTATCTCGTGGTCCTTTCATGGGTAACGGCCGAACAGGCTACGAACGTCGTGACGCATCCTTGCTGAATCCGTCAGACCTGGCACTTTCACCGGCCCGTCGACCATTCGCCAGCCACAGTCGTTTCACTGTCAGGTTCCACGACTTCAGCGTGCGCACTCACTTCGCCGCTTTCCATGCCGAGCCCCCTGCCCTCATCCCGAACCACAGGCCCCATGCGGTAAAGCGTACCGATCAGACTTACAGGCAACCCGCTGACATCGACCATCCACTGCAGAACCTGCTCGGGTGCCGGACCGCCCTGCATTGCCCGGTGCAAGTCCGGCAACGCCACGAGCATGCCGGGATGGCACTGACGAAGAAAATGCTCAAGCGCCGCGCCGTTATCGACAAAAGGGGCGAACAGCAGACACACCAGTTGAGCCTCGCTCAAACCGAGGTTCTTTTGTGCTTCGACCGCCGCCAGTGCGCGCTGGTCGATCATTGTCACAGGGTTGCCGAACGTCTCCATTGCCTGTTCGCAAAAGCGCTCTGGCACTTGTTTACGCCGCATCATCACCAGCGCCCGCTGCAAGAACTCGCTGACGCCCGCCTCGTAGGTACGACCCTGTGCATAGCACGCTTGCAAGCCACGAAGATGCGCGGATATCGACAGGCTGACGTAGTCGTTATCACTGAGCTGAGCCGACAACTCATCAGGTTGAAACCCGAGGAAATCGGTGAGCAGTGGCCAGCGCTCTTCCAGGTTGCTGACCAGCATGTCGTGAATATCGATGAAGGTTGTGCGGCGACATTCTTCAAAATGCTCGGCGGGACGCCACGCCGCCTGGGCAGACTCAGGATAAAACTCGCGGTAGCAATCGCTGCCCAATTCATCGAGTCGCGCGAACAAGCCCTCATAGCCCGCTTCATGATGGTCCGATGCCTTGAGCCCGGCCTTGGCCGCTGCACGGATCAATCCCTCGAGAAACTGCTTCTGCCGACGGGGCGTATCGCTACTGATCAATGCATCGACACCCTTGTCCCAGCGGGCGATTTGTCCGTAAAACTCGCCGGTCGCCAGATACCCGTCATCCCACAGATCAAGCGGTCCGTCCCAGGCACGGCGGTGCCCGACCATCAGCAGATTGAGCCGATTCGACTCGCGACCGGCTTCGGAGATCGGCGCCAGATGGTTGAACGGCAGGACTTCACGATTATCGACCATCAACACTTCGACCCTGGGATCGTCGTAGAGAAACAACGCACTGCAGCTGCGATGGATGTTTTCCAGGGCCGTCGAGGCCGCACCGTTCAAGCGCAAGGTCGCCACTCGCAGTTGAAACGTCGCCGGTGCCCGGCCGGCAATACTCAGCTGCGCGGCGCGCAGTAGCGCCAGGGTGTAGCAACTGTCGCGGGACCCGGACTGGATCGCCAGCACCTTGTAATCGCTGATACGCTCCAAACCTCCTGCGGACATCACCAGGCGCTGAATCAGCAATTGCAATGCCGTGCGTTCGGCGCGAGAGAAAAAACCCAGCAAGCGCTGCAGCATTTGCTGATAAACATAGTTCATTGCCTGATCATGGGTAGCGGTCATCATTTATTTACCTGTGACTCATAAATTCAATGCCGCGCCAATAACGGGGTGTATTGCGCAACAAGTTGTTTGTCATGAATGGAGTGCCAGTGCCGTTATTCAAATGCTAGCACTTAAGCATTGTGTAATTATTTGAAATGATTGAACGTTGCAGGTACCCCAAGGAGATCAAGATCGGCGCAACACCCCGGAGAGCGGGCGTCTTGCGCCCCCAAGCGTTTTCCTAGGAAATTTCCGACAGCGTCCCACAGACACTTAGCACAAGAAATAAAGAAAGAAGTTGTCCATGAATGTAAGACAACTGAGCGGCGCTGCATTATTTGTTGAGCATATATTGCCGGCGCGCATTGAGGAGTTTCAGGCTGATACTCGGCCATGACTCTTTCCTTGAGATGAAATTAATCATTCAATTATCAGGGCTTATATAATGATTAGAAGACACAGATTGAGAGCAAAAACCAGTTCAGTTGCTGAACCGGCCCACCGACAGATCGATGGACGTCTCATTTGGGAGTGACTGCCAGCAGAAGAGTCCGTGCTTTCACGGACTCTGCAGAGAAAGGGCTCAGGCAGGTTCGACCTGTAGGGCGACCCGTTCGCGACATGGGCATTCGTCCATATAGCGGTGGGCTTCGACAAATTCGGAAAACGGGAACACCCGGGTTTTGAGCGGCAGCAGCACATGGTCCGCGGTCAACTGGTTGATGTCGCGCAGGGCACGTTGCAGTGCGGCCTGATCCTGGATGATGCCCAGCTCCGGCTTGCCGGTGAAGTTGCCGATGCAGTGTACGAAGAACTGAATGTTCTTCTGGAACGCCGCACAGGCCGGGAATGGCGTCTGGTTCCCCCCTTGCAGACCATAGAGCACCAGGCTGCCGCGAGGCGCCAGCACATCACCGAGCAGTGACATCTGCGGTCCGCCAAGGCCATCGAACACCACATCGACGCCGCGGTTATCGGTGATCTTGTTGATCTGCATCAGCAGATCCTGTTCTTCGGTGACGATGACTTTTTCGGCGCCCAGGGACAGCAGATACTCACGCTCATCCGAAGTTTTGGTCGCAGCAATCACTCGCACACCGAGGGCTTTGCCCAATTGCACGAACGACGGACCGGCGCAGTGGCTGGCGTCGGTCACCAGCGCAAATTGCCCAGGTTTGACTCGCGCCAGGTCGGTGTAGGCAAAATAAGCGATCAATAGCGGCGTGTAGTGCACGCTGGCTTCGATCGGGCTGAGTACGTCCGGGTAGCGGGTCAGCGCCGAGCGCGGCAGAACGATCTGTTCGCCATAAACCGGGTAGTCGTTGGGACTCTCGGCCGGGAAGCTGGCGACCTTGTCACCGACGGCCAGGTCATCAACGCCCTCGCCGACCATCGTGACCACACCGGCCATTTCATGACCCAGGCCTGAAGGCAGACGAGCATGGGACGAGGCCAGGTTCTGGCGCCACAGAATGTCGTACCAACTGATGCCTATCGCTTCGACGCGCACCTGCACTTCGCCCGGCGCAGGCAGAGCGGCCGCATGCTCTTCGCATTTGAGCACCTCGGCTGGACCAAACTTGTGAAAACGGATCGTGCGGGACATCGCAAACCTCGTCAAATTAACCTCTAATGCCCCGAACTCTATCTGGGCTTTCTACCCAAGACCATCAGTGGCTATTAATAGTCGACATGCCTGTCATTGATTCCGCAGCGACGGCGACATCATCCAATGCCGTAAAAAACCGAAGCAGCCTTTCAGAAAAAACTGAATTACCCTGTGCAGAGTACCAGTCTTTGCCCGTAAGATTCATGCCGGCCATTCTTCTCATATAGCCGCTCACGTCAAGTTTGCTGAATCTGCCAGGACTCCAGATGAATCGTAATGACCTGCGTCGTGTCGACCTGAACCTGTTGATCGTTTTCGAAACACTGATGCACGAACGCAGCGTGACCCGCGCTGCGGAGAAATTGTTCCTCGGCCAGCCGGCCATCAGTGCGGCGCTCTCGCGCCTGCGCGGGCTGTTCGATGACCCGTTGTTCGTGCGTACCGGCCGCAGCATGGAGCCTTCCGCCCGGGCGGTGGAAATCTTCGCCCTGCTCTCGCCGGCCCTGGATTCGATTTCCACCGCGGTCAGCCGTGCGGCGGAATTCGACCCGGCGACCAGCACCACGGTATTCCGCATCGGTCTGTCGGATGATGTTGAATTCGCGCTGCTGCCGATGCTGCTCAAGCGTTTGCGCGCGGAATCGCCGGGGATCGTGCTGGTGGTGCGTCGGGCCAACTACATCCTGATGCCGAGCCTGCTGGCGTCGGGCGAAATTTCCATCGGCGTCAGCTACACCGCCGACCTGCCGGCCAACGCCAAGCGCAAAGTACTGCGTCGCAGCATGCCGAAATTGTTGCGGGCCGACACGGTGCCGGGCCCATTGAGCCTGGATGATTTCTGCGCCCGCCCCCACGCTTTGGTTTCGTTCGCGGGCGACCTGAGCGGCTTTATAGATGAAGAGCTCGAGAAGCTGGGGCGAAAACGGCATGTGGTGCTGGCAGTGCCGCAGTTCAATGGGTTGAGCACGCTGATCAGCGGAACCGATATCGTGGCTACCGTCCCGGACTACACCGCTGAAGCGTTGACCGCCGCCGGTGGTGTTCGGGCAGAGGATCCGCCGTTGCCGGTGCGCAGTTTTGAGCTGCACATGGCTTGGCGTGGGTCGCAGGATAATGATCCGGGTGAGCGTTGGTTAAGGTCGCGGATTCAGATGTTCTTCGGGGACCCCGATAGCTTGTAATGGAATTCCACCAAGCTCCATATAATTGTTATATAACAATAACTTATTGGTAATTTCAGTCTACTGCCGCCTGTCTAAATCCAATGGATTCCACAGCTTATGGGGGCATAATTGGGGGCAAATTTCGGATCCTTAAAAAGGATGCCCCCACCGATGCCCCCAGATAATGCGGCTGTTTTCAAACGAAAACTCAGCGATGCCTTGATCCGCTCGCTGACCGAACCCGGCAAACACGCTGACGGCGAAGTCCCTGGTCTCTACTTGGAGGTGAGGGCGTCGAGCAAGGCCGGCAAAGCCCCCTCCAAGTTCTGGCGCTTGAAGTATCGACTGCACGGCAAGGAAAACCGCTTCTCCATCGGCGCTTACCCCGATATCGGCCTGAAGGAGGCTCGCGACATTGCTCGCGGCGCGCGGCGCGACGTGGCTAATCACACCGCCCCGCTCAAGGCCAAGACCGCCAAAATCGAGGCACAGTTGCTTAATGAAGAGCGCACCTTCGCGTACGTGGCCGAGCAATGGTTGTCATTCAAGTCGGCCGAACTGGTGACCAAATCCATCTCGGGGTTTAACGGAGCGCTGAACAACCACATCTTGCCCGCGATTGGTAAAAAACCGGTTAGCGAGATCAAGCTGGAGCACATCACCACAATCATTACGGAGTTGCGCCGCCAGCGCACCATGGCCATGGCCCGGCGCGTGCGTACCATCATCCGTGCCGTCCTGGGCTTTGCCGAGGGGCGCGGATGGGTGGAACGCAATGTGGCGCTTAGTAACATTGAGGAGTTGAAAATCCGCCATGTCGTGACCAGCAATCCAGCGATCGAAAGGCCAGCGGATTTGGGAAGGTTGCTTCTACGCCTGGATGATTGCAACGACGGCAGCGTTGCCACCGCGATGCGCCTGCTGGTGATGTTGCCGGTCCGCCCTGGCGAACTGGTGCAGATGCGTTGGGAAGACGTTGACTTGGTGGGTGCCGATTGGCGTTACGTGGTCAGCAAGACCCAGCACTTAGACAAGAGCAAGCACATCGTGCCTTTACCCGAGCAAGCTCTCGTCCTGTTGCGCGAGCCACATAAAACCCGCGTGGTGGATGCAGAGGGCAAAGGCTGGGTGTTCGTCTCGCCGGTCTATCCGGGTCGACCAATCAATCCGACCTCCATGCTCAAGTCATTTCAGCGTATCTGGCCGGAGTACGACATCACTGCACACGGCTTTCGTGCCACCTACCGGACCATTGCCCACGAGCACTTGGGTATCGATCCCATCGTGCTCGAACTGTCATTATCCCACCGAATGCCAGGGGCGCTGGGCGCTGTGTATGCGCGTGCTCAACTGCTGGTGCAGCGCCGGGAGGCTGCTCAACAATGGGCAAACTACCTAGACCAGTTGCGGCAAAACGCGGCGCGAGTGAAGACAGATTGACGATACAGTGAAAACAATCAAGAGATTGGAGTGGGAAACGAAACTCTCATCCAGCGTCCGACCCATTGAAATCTAAGGGGTTTCTTTTCTCTCCAAAGCAGGAAAAGACTCGATTCAGGACTTGTTTTTGGGGCGTTTCAAGAGCAAAAAAGGAGAAATCCCAAGGCAAGCTACTGGGTTCTGCTTCAAGCCATTTGAACATTGTTATCAAACTGAAGACGTCAGTTACGCAGGTTCAGCATCGAGAAGCGTCCGCTGAACGATTTAGCAAATCTGTTGCATGGACCGATTGAATCCACAGCCAAAAGCAGTCACTCACCGTCATTGATAGCCGCACTGACGCTCCGAATAGCGAGAAGGCTCAACGCTTTTTCTGGCTACCGAAATCTGCTTGAACACAAGGTAGTAGCCATTGCAATCGCAGATACCAAACTCCTTTGATCCGTAAGGCGCGTCCTGGAGTGGCCAGGCGATCGCGGCCTTGTCTTTCACTGACTCCTCGGGTGAGGAGATGATATATCGCCACTGCTATTCGCCCCCGGACATTGAGAAGGCCTATGACGAACTGATAGTCGCCGGTGTTCAGCTAGAAGACGAAAACGGAGAGCCATTGGCCCGTGCGAGCCTGCGCACAGCTGTCGATCACGTGTTGGACGGTGACTGCGGAGTATCGGGATTAAGTTGCTGACGTCTGAATTGCCCAGGTGGCTGGCCATGTATCTGGCGAAAGCGTCGGGAGAAATAAGCCTCGTCAGCGAAACCGCACAACCTCGCCACCTCCCCCACCGGTCGTGTCCCATTGAGCAGATAATTGCGTGCCGCGTGCATCCTGCGCTCGAGCACCAGCTCAGTG
Organism: Pseudomonas wuhanensis; assembly: GCF_030687395.1. GTDB lineage: Bacteria > Pseudomonadota > Gammaproteobacteria > Pseudomonadales > Pseudomonadaceae > Aquipseudomonas > Aquipseudomonas wuhanensis. The sequence goes on from NZ_CP117430.1 coordinate 3,295,314, forward strand.
AAGGTCTTGCCGATTTCCTTGCGCAACCAGTGCGTCAGATACGTCGGTGACAGGTAAGTCGCAGCAGCCACCTTGATCAGGTTGAGATCGGGGTCGGCAATATTCTTGCGCAAGTACTCGGACATCCTGCTCAGCGCATCGCGTCGGCTGACTTCGGCGGCATTCTCTTCGGCCAACCGTTTGAGCGGCTCGGCATACAAGGCACAAACACTCCCCACCAGTTGCAACAACAACCCCTTGAGCATTTCGCGGGTGCCAAACTGACGGTTCTCATCCAGGACTCGCATCTGTTCGATCAAGCCGCATACTTTACGGAAGTCCTCATCGCCCAGAATGAAATCCAGATGTTCCTGGAAGCGGAACGGCGACAACTCGGGTGCCAGGAGAATCGAGACTTCCTCCAGATCCATCGGGTCGCACTGCAAATGCGGCAGCAGGAAGGTCTGGGAAAAATTGATCACCATGAAGTTGCTGTCTGCCGGATGCGGAATCACGTGCACGCGATGCGGCAGGATGAAGGCCAGCGTATTGCGCGGAAACGGACGTTCGACGTTGCCGATGTGCTGCACGGTATCGCCACCGAGGTTGACCTGGATCTGGAAATACTCATGGCGATGCGGGCTGGTTTCGGCGCGCCGGCCCTTTTTGTCGCGGATGTAAAAGTCCGTCAATTCGCTGCGTTGTTGCATGCCGTAAGTGGGTACTCGACTCGGTGACGACATCGCCTGAGGATCCTCGACAGGTACATGGACAGGTTGTCATCGCGCCGCGACGCAGGCGGCGACCTCGGTGATTGTGAAGGCAGACACCGCTGGCTTCAACACGTCATAGGATGACAGCGAAATACAGAGAATTAATTGTATCCGTGTGTGATGTGTCGTCTGTCCAAAAAACTACGAGCACGCAAAAATATTTAATCTCTTAAAAACATCAACTTATGAATCGAATAAAGCATAACGAAGGAAATGAGCTGATTTGATTTTTCTTGGACACCTGCATTGATCGCCTTTTACAGGAGAAAAAACGATCTAACGCCTCCGTTGATTTTGAGAGGTTGTACGACCACTGTAACAACCAATGCAGCCCGACCCTTCCAAAAACAATCAAAAGGTGCGCTCGTGATGAACCTGCTTTTTTCCCTCGCCAACCCTCCCCCGATCGAGCCGATCCGAAGGCGTATCTGAGCGCCTGACAGCGGCTGTCCGCGCCTCTCATTCAAGTAGCGATTGCTCTGCCCCGACACTCGGGGCATCGGCTTCGGCTGCGCGCGAACATCTCGATTCTTCTAACAATAAAAAGGTCTACTCATGTCGAACTCGCAAACCTCTCCGTCCACCGCGCCGTCGGTGAGCGCCGGCGCCCGGGACGCCCTGTTGCCTCAGCGACTACCGACGCGGCGGCGCTGGTTCATGCTGTCATTGCTGCTGATTGCGACCATCATCAACTACATCGACCGCGTAAATATCTCGATTGCCGCACCGTTCATGGCCAAGGATCTGGGCCTGGACAAGATCGAAATGGGCCTGATTTTTTCCGCGTTTGCCTGGACCTACGCACTCGCCCTGGTCCCCGCCGGGTTCATCGCCGATCGCTTCGGTTCCCGGTTCACCTACGGTGTATCACTGATCAGCTGGTCGACGGTTACCGTGTGCCAAGGCTTTGCCACAGGATTCGCTTCGCTGTTCGGGCTGCGCCTGGCCGTCGGCGCCATGGAAGCTCCAGCATTTCCGGCCAACAGCCGAGCGGTCACGGTGTGGTTCCCGGCCCGCGAACGAGGCCTTGCCAGCAGCATTTACGTGTGCGGCCAGTATCTGGGCACGGCACTGTTTACCGGTGTGCTGTTATGGCTGGCCACGACCTATGACTGGCGTCATGTGTTCTACAGTACCGGGCTGCTCGGCATTGTGTTCGGTGTGATCTGGCTCTACTTGTACCGTGATCCGCTGAGCTGCAAGAACGTCAGCCAGGAAGAATTGAAGTACATCGAAGCCGGGGGTGGACTGGTCAAGAGCAGTCAGGAGCGCACCAAGTTCAACTGGCGGCAGATCGCCGAGTTGTTCAGCTATCGGCAGATCTGGGCGATTTGCATCGGCAAGTTCGCCAGCACCTCGGCGTTGTACTTCTTCCTGACTTGGTTCCCGACGTACCTGATCGAAGAACGCAAGCTGACCATGATCAAGGCCGGGGTCTTCGCCGTGTTGCCGTTCGTGGGTGCAACGGTCGGCATCTTGCTCGCCGGCATCATCTCCGATCTGCTGATTCGCCGTGGTTACTCAATGTCCTTTGCCCGCAAGTTGCCATTGGTGGTCGGCTCGATGCTGGGCATGTCGATCGTGCTGGTGAATTTCACCGACTCGAACGTGATCTGCATTGCGGTGCTGACCATTGCCTTCTTCGCCCAGGGAATCGCTTCGTCGTCGTGGGCGGCGGTGTCGGAAGTCGCGCCCAAGGAATTGATCGGACTGACCGGCGGGGTCACCAGCCTGGCAGCCAACATCGGCGGGATCGTTACCCCGATTGTGATTGGCGGCATCGTCCACGCGACAGGCTCGTTTGCCTACGCCTTCTGGTTCATTGGGGGTGTGGCGCTGATGGGGACCTTGTCCTATTCGTTGCTGCTCGGTCGCTTGTATCGCATCGAACTCAAGGCGCGCTGAGCCAAGAAACCGTTTTTCTCCAACACGAGGCGGCATTCGTCCAACTTCGCAAAAGATTGCCGCCGTACGCTGACGCTTCTAACAGGACGACTACAAAAATGACGATGACTGAGTATGTGTTTACCCCGGATCTACCCGTGACCTTGCCGGTTGCCGGCAGCCAGCAGCGCTTTCCCGTTGGCCGGGTATTTTGCGTCGGCCGCAACTACCCTTGGCCAGACACCCAAGGCCAGTCCCGCCAGCCGCCAGTGTTCTTCATGAAACCGGCGAGCAACGTGGTGGATGCGGCGGGTGAAGTGACTTTCCCGCCGTTGACCGAAGAGTTTGTCCACGAAATCGAATTGGTCGTGGCCATCGGTGAAGGCGGCGCCAATATTCCGGAGAGTCAGGCGCGGGCCTATGTCTGGGGCTATGCCGTCGGTCTTGACCTGACCCGTCGTGATGTCCAGCGCACGGCCAAAAGCAATGGTTTGCCGTGGGAAGGTGCCAAAGTGTTCGACGGCGCCGCGCCGATGACCGCCATCGTGCCAGTGACTCGCGCCGGACACCCGGACGGCGAGTTGTGGCTGAACGTCAACGGCGAAGAACGCCAACGCGACAGCCTCGACAGCCAGATCTGGTCAGTCAGTGAAATCATCAGCCGGATCTCTCAGTCGGTGGCGCTCCGGGCCGGCGATCTGATCATGACCGGCAGCCCGGCAGGCGTCGATGCGCTGCAACCAGGCGACATCATCAACGCCGGGATCGACGGCATCGGCCAACTGGAAATGCGCGTCGGCCAGCGACCTTGAACCCGACACACGCCCTCTCGAATAACAAGGAGAAACACATGAACAGTCCTTTGAAAGTAGCCCTGGTCACCGGCGCCGGTAGTGGAATCGGCCGCGCCGTGGCCCTGGCGCTAATGGCCGACGGGTTCACCCTGGTATTGGCCGGACGCCGACCGGAGCCATTGCAGGCATTGATCGAATGGGCGCTCAGCGAAGGACACGAAGCGTTGGCGGTGCCCACTGATGTGCGCGACCCGGCCAGTGTCGATGCGCTGTTTGCCACCATCACCGAGGTCTACGGACGCCTCGATGTGGTGTTCAACAACGCCGGGGTCAACGCCCCTGCCGTGCCGCTCGATGAGCTGACGTTCGAGCAGTGGCGCAACGTGATCGACACCAACCTCAACGGCGTTTTCCTCTGCGCCCGTGGAGCCTTCGCACTGATGCGCCGGCAACAGCCACAGGGCGGGCGAATCATCAATAACGGCTCGATCTCCGCCCACACCCCACGACCGTTCAGCAGCGCCTACACCGCCAGTAAACACGCGGTGCTGGGGCTGACCAAATCCCTGGCCCTGGACGGGCGCGAATTCAACATCGCCTGCAGCCAGATAGACATCGGCAACGCCCTGACCGAAATGTCGGTGCGCATGACCAAAGGCGTGCGCCAGGCGAACGGCACCATCGCCGTGGAGCCGATGGTGGACGTCAAGCACGTGGCCGATGCCGTGCGCTACATCGCCGGCCTGCCGCTGGAGGCGAACGTCCTGAACATGACCGTCATGGCCAGCGCCATGCCGTTTGCCGGTCGCGGTTGAACCGGCCTTTTTATTCCGTTACACGAGGTTTACATGAAGCCAGAAGTCTTGCAGCTCAGCCCGATCCTGATCCCCGACATCAACGCGCGGCTCGATGAGCTGTTTACCGTCAGACGCTACTTCCAGCAGGCCGACAAGCAGGCTTATTTGCAGGAACACGGCGCGAACATTCGCGGGGTGATCACCGGCGGGCATACCGGCATCAGTCAGACACTCATGGCGCAACTGCCCAAGCTGGAAGTGGTGGCGGTCAACGGCGTGGGCACCGATGCGGTGGATCTGGCATACGCCAGGGACCGCGGGATCCGCGTGACCGCGACCATCGGCGCGCTGACCGAAGATGTCGCCGACCTGGCCATCGGCTTGTTGATTGCCGTGTGCCGGGGTCTGTGCACCAGTGATCGGTACGTGCGTTCGGGCCAATGGCCCCATAGCCCGACACCGTTGGCCCCGTTGCCGTTGGCGCGCCAAGTGTCCGGCATGCGCATCGGCATCGTCGGCATGGGACGGGTCGGCCGTGCAGTGGCGACCCGCGCCGCGGCGTTCGGTTGCCCGATCAGCTACACCGATTTGCAACCAATGAGCGACGTGAACCACACCTTCATCGCCGACTTGAGCCAACTGGCCCGCGACAGTGATGCACTGATTCTCGCGGCCGCTGCCGACAAGGCTGAAGCCATCATCAATGCCGAGGTACTGCAGGCGCTGGGCAAGGACGGGTATCTGATCAACGTGGCGCGGGGCAAGCTGGTCAACGAGGTCGATCTGGTGGCAGCGCTTGCCGCCGGTGAGATCGCGGGTGCGGCGCTGGATGTGTTTGTCGATGAACCGAACGTCCCCGAGACACTGTTTGCCAACGAGAAAGTGGTACTGCAGCCCCATCGCGCGAGTGCGACGCTGCAGACCCGCACGCGGATGGGCGTGATGGTGGTGGCGAGCCTGGTGGACAGTTTCGCCGGGAGAATACCGCAGGGGTCTGTGACTGACTGAACGTTGGCCGCCGAGGAGACGTTGCGTCCCCTCGGCGGCTCGGTGTCAGGTAAACAGATCGACGCCCAACTGGAAGGCGACCCACAGCGCGAGGCCTGTCGCAAAGAGCAGCGCGATGTTTTCAAACAGGTTGTTGCGATACTTCTTGTCCAGCAGCGACTTCTGGTTGGACATGATCAGCAGGCCCAGGGAAATGACCGGTAAGCCAATGATGTTCAACGCGCTGACACCAATGGTCAGGGTCACGAAATCCGGCATGCCTGGCAGCGACCAGATCAATGGCGTCACGAGGATGAACAGCATGAACCATTTATGCATCGGATCATGGTGAAACTCTTTTCCGTACTTCTCGCGACGCTTGGGGAGAACGTGTTGGAAAGCATCGGTAATCAGCATCGGGAACGCCGTGGTCTTACCGGAAATACTGGCAAACAGTGTCGCGAACACGCCGATGAAGAACACATACCAACCAATCGGACCGAAGAAGATTTCCAAGGCCTTGCCCAGGTCGCCCAGGGTTTTTACCTCGATACCATTGGGACGCAGGATTTCCGCGCCGACGATCCAGATGGCGAGGTTGATGACGATCCCGACGAACACCGCAAACAGCAAATCGTTACGTTGAACACGCTTGTGTTGCGGCCCTACCCAGCCCTTTTGGCGCATGACATACGGATGCACGAAGTTGGCAATGGAGCCTGCAACCGCGCCGATAACCGATACCGCCACCAGCAGCGCGCCATGCACGCCTTCATCCGGCGGGATGCTGAAGCCGATGGTGCCTTTGACGATGCCGACGACATCGGGGCCGGACATCACGGCCAAGGCGATAAAGGCCAGGGTCATGATCGCCAGCAGCACCTTCATCACGCCTTCGATCATCGAATAAATATTACGACCCACCAGCATCCACACAGCGAGTACCACCGCCAGTGAACACAGCAGGGGCTGGTCGATTTTCAACAGCATCGCCAGCGACTCACCCGCCCCCTTGATCATGTAGGCGTTCATCAAGTGCCCCATCAACAGGGCGTAGACAAGCATGAACCAGGCGAAAAAGGGATTCAGCTGCGCATAGCCTTGCAGGATGGTCATGCCCTGGTTATTGCACAACTGGAAGCGAGCGATGATGTTGACGATCAGGTATCTCAAGAGCAGAGAGACCGCCAGCACCCACATCATTGCGTAACCGTAATTGGCACCGGCCACGGACGACGTGATCAGGTCACCTGCGCCCAGCCAGGACAGTACGGCGATGATTCCGGGGCCCAGCAGTTTGAGTATTCGGGAAAATCGATTTTGTGCGGGCACCGCAGCCTGGCCTTCGACGGAAGGAATGCTCGTCATAGAGGGTATCTCCATTTATTTTTTTTGTGAGAACGAGCGCAGTCGAACATAGTAGATACGACGTCGTACAACAATTCTTGAGCGAGTGTGTTTAGAAATGTTTCAAACTCGGGTGAGCGTCGGGCTGCGTGAATAGCACCGAACCGGACCAAGGTCAAGCAAACACTGCGCCTTGGCCACGACGCATCTTTCCAATTTGAGAAAAACAGCGATTGATGTGGCGTAAGCACAGTCATAGGATGACCGACCACGCCATAAAAATAAAGGATCACCCGTGAATAAACCCCTTCTCTTGGCCGCTGCCGCTGCCGTTGTCTACGGCCTCAGCCTGCAAGCCAATGCCGCCACTTTTGCCTATATATCGAGCCCGGGAGACGGTCTGATTTCCCAGTATCGCCTTGACCAGAACAACGGCGCGTTGAGCCTGATTGAACAGGTCAACGCCGGTGATCAGGTCAACCCCATGGCCATCACCCCTGACAGCAAAGTGTTGTTTGCCGCCTTGCGGGTCAAGCCGTTTCAGGTGCTGGGCTACAGCATAGATCCCAAGAGCGGACATCTGACTCCTCTGTCCAAAGCGCCCCTGGCAGAAAGCATGGCTTACCTGTCTACCGATAGAAAAGGACGCTATCTGCTCGGCGCATCCTATGGTGCCGACACCGTCAGCGTTCAGGCCATCGACAAGGCCTATCAGCCTTCTGCCAGCATCCTGAGCTACAAGACAGGCCCGCATGCGCATTCGGTTCGTACTGACCCGAGCAACCGTTTTGCCTACGTGGGCAATCTTGGCGCGGACCAGGTGCTGCAATATCGCCTTGATGCCAAAACCGGCGCGCTCTCCCCTATTGGCAACGGCCACGTCAGTGTCCCGGAAAATACCGGGCCTCGGCACCTGGCCTTTTCCCCGAATGGAAAATACCTGTATGTGGTCGGTGAAATGAGCGGCACGGTCACAGCGTTTTCAATCAATGACAGCACCGGCGCATTGACTCAGATTGCCGTTGCCAGTGGCATTCCCGAGCGTTTGAAACTGGCTCACGGCGAAGTGCGTGATTCCCGTAACAACGACTTGAAGGATGACCCCACACCACGTATCTGGGCGGCGGACCTGCGGATCTCGCCCGATGGCACGCTACTGTTGATGACCGAGCGCACCAGCAGTTCGGTATCAGCATTCGCGGTGAACCCTTCGACAGGCGGCTTGAGCTTTCTCGAGAACTATCCGGTGGAAGAGAAGCAGCCACGCAATATCGCTTTTTCACCCAACGGGCGCTGGTTGCTGGTAACTGGCGAGAAAAGCCAAAAAGTCGGCACTTACGCGGTCAGCAACAACGGCGCCTTGAAACGTGTCGGTGAAGCGGCATCGGGCAAAGGTGCGTTATGGGTTGAGGTACTGCAAACGTCGGCGGAGTAATCTTCGGGCGAAAAAAGGCGCGACGCATGGAGGTCGGGAGGTGGCTCATTCCGACCTCCATGGTTTGGCGGTCATCCATAAAACGTACCGCAAGGTGTTTGCCTTGAATCGCCGTGGGTTTCTCCGGGCACATTCGACTGCTGGTTTTTATCCGTTAATTACCGGATGCGACGGGCAGTAATCGGCTGTGGATTCAACCGGCCATTCAAAACTTGCAGATAGCTGTGGAAGACGCGCCACACTCAAGACTTAGGTTCCCAGCGGCGGAACAGTACGCTGGCGTTAACTCCACCAAATCCGAACCCATATGAGAGCGCGTGCGTTATCAACATCGTGCGGGACTTCAAGCCGACCAGATCGAGCCCGCCGGCCGCCTCATCGGGATTAACCAGGTTCAGCGTGGGAGGCACGACCTGGTCACGAAGCGCCAATACCGTGAAGATGGCTTCAATGCCTCCGGCCGCTCCAAGAAGATGCCCTGTGGCGGACTTAGTCGAGCTGATAGCCACGCCAGAGTCACTCCCGAACACCGAACGAATTGCCGCCAGCTCTCCTTTGTTGCCAACCGGAGTGGAGGTCGCATGCGCATTAATGTGTTGCACGTCCGCAGGACTGACAGCGGCCTGCCGCAGTGCTTGCTCCATGGCGCGCCGTGCGCCGCTGCCATCTTCCGGACCTGCCGTCAGGTGATAGGCATCGGCGCTGGTGCCATAGCCGACCAGTTCCGCCAAGGGTTTGGCTCCACGTGAGAGGGCATGCTCCAGCGACTCGATTACAAGCAACCCGGCCCCCTCAGACATAACGAAGCCGTCACGATCGCGATCAAAGGGACGTGATGCCTCCTGCGGACGCTCGGCAAAACCAGTGGATAGCGCGCGGGCCGCAGCAAAACAACCCAGGGTCACACGGTCTATCGCAGCTTCGGTACCGCCGCATATGGCGATGTCCGCCTCACCACTTCTGATGAGCCTGGCCGCATCGCCGATGGCCTGAACCCCTGCAGCACAAGCGGTTATCGGTGCGCCGAGAGGCCCTTTGAAACCGTGCCGAATGGATACGTGCCCGGCCGCCATGTTGGCGAGAAAAGACGGCGCAGTGAAAGGCGACAATCTGCGAGGACCACGCGCATCGGTGGTGCGCACAGCGTCGGCAATCGCGCCAAACCCACCTACGCCCGATGCAATGATCGTGGCTGTCCGCTCCTGGTCTGCGACATCAGTCGGATGCCAACCCGCCTGCTCCAGAGCTTCGTGCGCAGCCACAAGTGCAAACTCGATAAAGCGATCCATCTTCTTGCGATCCTTGGCCGAAATGATGCGCTCAGGGTCGTAACCCGCGATAGCATCATCTTCTAGGGACGGCACCTGGCCGCCTACTGCAACGCCTGTACCCTCAGCAAGATCGTCGGGCAGATTACGGATGCCAGAACGCCCCGCCAGCAATCTCTGCCAGACCTCTTCCACTCCAGAGGTCCGACAATTCCTGCTCCCGTGACTACGATTCGCTTTTGACCTTCGAGATTAATCATTGAACCCTCTTCATTTTTCAGTCGACGCCCACTAAAAGCAGCACGCTATGGCCTACGGCTAAAGCTCTGTGGTTTGGTGAACGTCGAGAGGACGAGGTGGCGTCCTATCCACCAGGCTTGCTTGCTTATTAGCTGGTTCAGTTTTCCCCGTATGGTCAGGACGGATCTTGAACCAGATGGAGTACATCGCTGGCAGGAATACCAGCGTCATGATGGTTCCGACGAACGTGCCTCCGATCAGCGTGTAGGCCAACGTCCCCCAGAAGACGGAGTGTGTCAGGGGAATGAACGCCAGGATTGCCGCCAGCGCTGTCAGCAGTACCGGGCGGGCACGTTGGACCGTGGCTTCGACCACCGCGTGAAACGGATCCAGCCCTTCTTGCGCGTTGTGATGGATTTGCCCAATCAGAATCAGCGTATTGCGCATCAAAATGCCTGAAAGGGCGATTAGACCGACCAGAGCGTTGATACCAAACGGCTGCTGGAAGATAAGCAGTGTCGGCACCACACCAATCAACCCCAGTGGCGAGGTGAGGAACACCATGACCATCGCCGAGATCGAACGTACCTGCAGAATAATGATCAGCAGCGTCATGGCAATCATGATCGGGAACAGCGGCAACATCGCTTTACCGGCTTTGCCCGACTCCTCGATTGCACCCGCCTGCTCGATCCGGTACCCGTCAGGCAACTGGTCGATGACCGGTTGCAGCTCCTTCATGATCACGCTCGAGACGTCCGGTGGCTGCAAGCCTTCGGCAATGTCGCCGCGCACGGTAATGGTCGGCGTGCGGTCACGACGTCGGAGGATCGGATCCTCCATACGCACATCGACCTCTCCCACCTGGGACAGCGGAATCCGCTGACCCGCCGAGCCCACCAGCGTAAAGCCTTCTATCTTGGCGGGATCGAGCCGGATATCACCCGCTGCGCGACCAACCACCTGCACCGAGCGAATGTCCTCACGAACTGCGGTGATCGGTACTCCGGCCAACAGGAACTGCAGTTGCTGCGCGACTGAGTTTGACGTCAACCCCACCGCCTCCAAGCGATCCTGATCCAGAGCGAAATGCAGCGTCGGCGTCAGTGGCCCCCAGTCAGTGTTGACGGTTCTCATCATCGGGCTCGACTGCATCACGTCCTGTACCTGGCCCGCGATCTCGCGCAACTTTGACGGATCAGGCCCCATCACCCGATAGGCAACAGGGAACGGAGAATACGGACCAAATACAAGCTGAGTCACCCTGACACGCGCTTCTGGGGCAAGTCCCTCAGCAGCGGCCTCGCGGAGACGGAACTTGAGGGCCTCGCGCTCCTCCTGGCTGTCCGTCAGCACCACAATTTTCGCGAACGATGGATCAGGGAGTTCCGGCGCCATCGCCAGATAGAAACGCGGCGCGCCTTGCCCGATATAGGCCGTGACGATTTTTGCCTCACCCTGCTTTTGCAGCCAGGTCTCTATCTTGGCGGTGGTCGCACTGGTCTGCTCAATGGAGGTTCCATAGGGCATTTGCACTTCAATCAATACCTCTGGACGGTCCGAGGTAGGGAAGAACTGTTTTTTGACCAGGCTCATGCCGAGAATCGCCACGCCAAACATTGCGATAACACTACCGGCCACCAGCCATTTGCGAGCAATGACTCGCGTCAAAACCTGGCGGAAGCGGTTGTAGTTAGGGGTGTTGTAGATGGCCGCGTGACCACCCTCGACCTTCTTGATGTTCGGCAACATCTTCACACCCAGGTACGGGGTAAAAGCTACCGCAACCACCCAGGAGGCAATCAGGGCAATGCCCACGATCCAGAACATGTTGCTGGTGTACTCGCCGGCTGTCGACTGCGCGAAGCCGTTGGGCATGAAGCCGATAGCCGTCACCAGCGTACCGGAAAGCATCGGTGCGGCCGTATGACTCCAGGCGTACGCGGAAGCTTTGATGCGGTCGTAGCCCTCCTCCATTTTCACCACCATCATTTCGATAGCAATGATGGCGTCGTCCACCAACAGTCCGAGCGCCAGAATCAACGAGCCAAGGGTGATACGGTCAAAGTTCTTTCCAGTGGCCGCCATCACCACAAACACCACAGCCAACGTCAACGGTACAGCCGCAGCGACCACAACGCCTACCCGCCAGCCCATGCTGAGAAAGCAGACAAGCATCACCACAAGCAGCGCGACGAAAAATTTGACCATGAACTCGCCGACGGCCGAACTGATATTTACAGATTGATCGGTGACCTTGGAGAGCGTCATGCCCAACGGCATACCTTCATTGATCTTGACCGTCTCCGCGTCCAACGCCTTGCCGAGGTCAAGACCGTTCCAACCCTCACGCATCACGATCCCCAGCAACAAGGCCTCTTCACCGTTATTACGCACGAGAAAGGTTGCCGGATCTTCATAACCACGTTCGATCGTCGCCACGTCCGAGAGCTTCAGCGTCCGCCCCTGAACCGCAATGGGTGTGTCACGAATCTTCTGCACCTTATCGAAGGCGCCATCCAGCCGAAGAAAGACCTGCGGCCCGTCGCTTTCGATCGAACCGGCAGGCGTGAGCACGTTCTGATTATTCAGCGCGGCAAAGATGTCCTGGGGCGATACGCCCAAGGTGGCCAGCCGATCATGGGAAAAGGAAACAAAGATGCGCTCGGGTTGCTCCCCAATAATGTTGACCTTCTTCACGCCCGGCACATGCAACAGCTGTTGGCGCAACGACTCTGCATCACGTACCAACAGTCGCTGCGGTTCGCCTTTGGCTTTCAGGGCGAACAGTGCAAATGTCACGTCCGAAAACTCGTCGTTGACCATTGGCCCGATGACACCCGCCGGCAGCTTCCTGGCCTCATCGTCGAGCTTTTTACGCGCCTGATAGAACTCCTCCTGCACTTGCGCGGGCGGCGTGCTATCGCGCAGTGACACCATCGTGAAGGCGAGGCCAGGACGGGTGTAGGTTTCCGTGCGGTCGTACCATTTCAGTTCTTGCAGGCGTTTTTCAAGTGGCTCTGCTACCTGATCCTGCATCTCCTGCGCAGTAGCACCCGGCCACGCGGTGATGACAGTCAACTGCTTGACCGTAAATGGAGGATCCTCCGCGCGTCCCAACTGGAAGAACGACAGGATGCCCGCAACAGCAATCAGGAAGATCAAAAACACCGTGATGGAGCGCTCGCGAACGGCGATCGCCGACAGGTTGAAACGACCCTCGCTCATGGATGACTCCCGGCAACCTTGACGTCACCCGGTTGAGCCAGTCTTACCTCCTCACCATCGCGCAGCAGATGCGCGCCTAACGCTACGATCTGCTCGCCGACCTTGAGATCGCCTGCGACTCGCGCTGCGTCGTCGCTCAAGCCCAGGACCTGAACAGATCGCCAAGTCACTTTCGCCGGTGTACCGGCGATGACCCACACGCCAGTGCCTTGGCCTGGGTCATAAACGGCAGCGATCGGTACTTGCAGCCCCTGCCCTTGCGTGGTGCTTTCAGCGATCCGAAGCGTGACGGTCGAACCTATCGGTGCATTGGCCAGCGCGCCCTCAAGCACATAACGCGCCTCGAAGGTACGCGTCATACGGTCGGCCGAGTCAGAAAGCAGCCTCAGCTTCGCCGTAACAGCACCCGTGGTATTGCCATAAAGCGTCGCCTGCGCGGTGGATCCTGCTGCGGGGCGCAACGTCTCGGGCAGGTGCACGATGGCTTCGCGCTGCCCTGCCCGCGCCAGTCGAACTACGGGCTGTCCCGGGCTGACAACTTGTCCGGGCTCGGCGAGCGTCTCTACCACTACGCCGTCGGAATCCGCAAACAGCACCGCATAACCAGAAGCATTGCGGGCTACATCAGCCTGCGCTTCAGCAGCGCTGAGCTGCGCCTTTGCGGTATCCGCTGCGGCTTTGATCTGGTCATAGGTCGATGCAGAAATAGCACCTGCGGCGACCAGGTCGCGATATCGCGCCTCGTCATCTGCAGTCTGCTTAGCACGGGCCCGAGCGGCGATGACCGACTCTTGCTGTGCTCGCGCCTGCAACCCCAGGTCGATTGGGTCAAGGCGCATGAGTGGCTGCCCACGTTTAACGGTCTGGCCGGTGTCAACCAGACGCTCAAGTATCTTGCCTGACACCCGGAAGCCCAGGTCGCCCTGGACGCGGGCAGCCACGACGCCCGTGAAAGAACGCGAGACGTCGGACGAACCCTGAACCGCAGAGGACCTCACCAGAGGGGCCTGCGTGCGTGGATCTTCAACGGTGGATGAGTCGCCACACGCCGTCAGGACGAGAGGCAACAAGCAAGCGGCAATGGGGACAGATCGAAGCCGGCGCATAGGTTCCCTTACTTAAAAAATAGGACAGGCGCCACATTCTCAGCCTAGTGACCATTACTGTCAATGGTCACACATTGTGAAATGCCAAGCCCCTCGGCCTAAGCAACAGAACCGCCGCACGTATTGAGCCAATTTCGAACATAGCCCAAAGAGCGTCGATTGACAGAAAGTGACCATAACGTAATATGGTCACAAACATCCTCGATTGAAGGTACCTCAATGCCTCCCCTCCGCCCCATTGCTCTCTTGGTGAGTGCCAGCTTGATGACAGGTTGCGCGGTCGGTCCGGACTATCACCGTCCGGACGCCCCACTGTCGGACCATTACTTGGGGCAGTCTTCTGTCGAACAGAGGCCTGGGGCGACGCCGGCCAGTCTTGTCGCCTGGTGGGAAGGTTTTGGTGATCCACTGTTAGCCGACTTCGTCTCCAAGGCACTTGAGCAGAACCTGGATCTGGCGCAGGCGTCGGCGCGAGTCACGCAGGCACGGGCAGGACTGGGCGCCGCAAATGCCGCTTTACTGCCCTCAGGGAACATCACCGGACAGGCCGCGCGCTCCTACCAGTCAATCGAGACGCCGCTCGGCCAGGTGTTGAACTCAACGCCTGGCTATGATCGGTACGGAAGCTCCTACGAGGCCAACCTCGATGCCAGCTGGGAGGTAGATGTCTTTGGCGGATTGCGCCACGGACGCGAGGCTGCTCTGGCCGAGTACCAGGCTTCCCAGGCCGGCGTCGCTGCCACACGATTGGCCATCGCTGCACAGACCGCCGATATCTACATCACTATCCGCGGACTACAGGCCCGGCTGGACATTGCGAACCGACAAGTCAAAACACAGCAGGAGCTACTAGAGAAAGTCCAGTTGCTCTACAGCAAGGGGCTCGCCGCCAATTATCAGGTTCGCCAGACCGAGGGGGCGCTATCGCAGGTCCAGGCGACAGTGCCGGTCCTGCAGACCGGTCTGGATGCTGCCATGAATGCGCTGGATGTAATGCTCGGCACGCCGCCAGGCACTCACCGCACACAACTGGCAAGTGCGGGGAGCATTCCTGTAGCGCCGCAGTTAAAGACGATGGGGACGCCGGCCGATTTGCTGCGCCGCAGGCCAGACCTCATTGTGGCTGAGCGCCGTCTTGCGGCTTCAAACGCACGCATCGGGGAGGCGATTGCTGAGTACTACCCGAAATTCTCCCTCAGCGCATTGCTGGGTAGTGCTACGGCTGTATCCGCAGGCAATCTTTTCACCAGCGGCGCCAGCCAGTCAGCGGGCGTACTGGGCCTGCACTGGAGGCTCTTCGATTTTGGTCGCATAAACGCTCAAATCGACCAAGCCAAGGGACAGGAAGCCGAAACCCTGGCCGCTTACCGTCAGTCCGTGCTGCGCGCCACCGAGGATGTAGAAAACGCGTTCTCCGCACTGGTGAATCGGGAGGCTCAAGCAACCACCCTCACCGGGGGTGAGGCGTCTCTGACACAGGCTCGCCAATCGTCGTTCATTGCCTATGAGAAAGGCACGGCCAGCCTGATCGACGTCCTGCACGCCGACGAGACGATGCTGCAGGCTTCCGATGCTCGGGCACAAGCGCGAACGGAATCGGCACGGGCGGCGGTTGCGGCATTCAAGGCGCTAGGTGGTGGCTGGCAACCTCCTGAAGCCCAGCCTGTTGCGACACGATGATTTAACCAGGTGACGTAGAACTTGATGCACGCACCTCCCCTTCTCTTTCAGCTACTACCCAATCCGAGAGCGGGTTTCGCTCACCGACTGACGCGATCAGCAACCAATTGCTCAATAGAAACCAACCGGAGTACAGCGAAATGAAATCGAACGAGAATTCCTGGGTGCTCATCACCGGAGCATCAAGCGGATTTGGCGAGGAGTTTGCCCGGCAATATGCAGCGCAGGGAAAATCGCTCGTTCTGGTAGCAAGAAGGCTGAGTAAGCTCGAAGCGCTATCGGCGCAGCTGCGCGAACGCTTCGGCGTTGATGTGATCGTCGAACAAGTAGACCTGTCCTCGATCCCGGCGATCATCGAACTGCATGAGCGACTCAGCGAACGCAATATAGTGATCGATGTGCTCATCAACAATGCGGGTCATGGATTGCAGGGGCCTTTCCTGGATCAACCTCTGGATCAGTCCCTGACCATGATTGATTTGGATATCGCCGGCCTGACAGCCCTGACACGCCTTTTCGCGGCCGACATGCGAGCCCGCAAACGTGGCCACATCCTGATGGTCGCCAGCTTGCTGTCCTTCCAGGGCGTGAAGAATTTCGCTGTTTACTCTGCCGCGAAAGCCTATGTTCTTCGCTTCTCTGATGCGCTTCATCGCGAACTGAAAAATGATGGTGTCGTCGTTACCGCACTTTGCCCAGGGATGTCGGACACCGGATTTGCAGAAAGCGCCAAGCAACGGATCACACCGGCCTTAAAAATGGTGATGATGCAGCCTCAACCCGTCGTGCGTGCAGGAATCCGTGCGCTGCAAGCCGGACGCATGAGTGTGGTGCCGGGTTTTGGCAACAAGGCCATTACTGTCTTGACTTGGGCCACGCCTCGTCGGTTTCATCAGGGCCTTATGGCGCAGGTGATGGGAGTCTGAGGGGGGCGACAAAGAGGTCTTTTACCTCAGGGGAAAGGCCCGATATATGTTCTTAAAGGTCGGGAGGCAACGCGCGCTCCCGACAGGACATTTATCGTGTAACAGCACTCAATTAGAAGCGGTAACTGACAGACGTACCGAGTCCGCTCGCACTGTTCTTATATTTGGCACTGTATGCGCCTCTTGTAGCCGAAGCATCGTTGATCTGCACGCTCTCCTCCCATAGGTAGGAATAAGCAACATCGATCGTGACATTGTCCGCCGGAGTCCAGCCAGCACCGAAGCTGATAACCTTCCGGTCGCCCGTGGGAATACGTGGTCCTCGGTTGGTGTTGTTGGTGGGAGACTGGTCGACCGAGAAGCCTGCGCGAAGTACCCATTGGCTGTTCAATTTGTACGCCGTGCCGATAGCGTGAGCCCACGTATCATGCCAGTTTTGTTCTTCGGTAATAGTGCCCAGCGAGCCGCTCAACAAAGGGGGTAAACCAGTGTTCTCGATGGTTAACTCTTTGAAGCGACTCCAGCGTGTCCAGGTACTCCCCAAGTAGAGTGTCCAGTCGTTATTAAGCTGATGAGTCATCGAGAAATCCACTGACTCTGGGGTATCCACATCCAGCGAAGCGTCATAACTGCGGCCGCTAACCCCCAACACACTAAAGATGCCGTCGGTGACCTTGGTCTTGGCGTCCAAGTGGTAACTGACCTTGGAATGGTAGGTCATTCCCAGGCGGGTTCGGTCTGTAGCCTGCACCAGGATGCCGGCATTGAAACCGAGGGCCGTGTCGTCGCCCGTGCTTTTGAGCTTTCCGTCATTGCGACCTGGGCTAAGTGGATTGGGCACCATCCCGGACAGCTCACCGGTGATGCGGTTGATGGTCGGACCCAAGCCGATCGAAACTTTGTCGTTAAAGGCATAGCTGATGGTGGGCTGGAACGTAAGGGTCGTGACCTCACTTTTGTTGGCGTAGTAACGCCCGGCAAAACCGCTGCCATAGTCAGTCATCAGACCGAAAGGTACATAAAAACCTACACCGAATGCCCAATGCTCATCGATGGGTTTGACGTAGTAACCCATAGGCACTGTGGTGGTTGGCACCATGTCACCGTCTTCCTGCCCCCCGAATGTACTGCGGGTTTGGCTTATGTCGGACTTAGCGAAAAGAGTCGCAGCCCCCACGCTGACCTGCTCCCTTTTCAAGCGAGACATGCCCGCCGGATTACCAAAGACCGTGCTCGCATCTTCAGCGGAGGAAGAGCGACCGGCAAACCCGGATCCCATGCCACTGACGCTTTGTTCATTGAGAGCGAAACCGCTTGCAAACACATTTGAAGATGCGAGCACGACAGCGAGGCCAAATGGGCTCTTGAGCATTATTTTTTTCATTGTTTGAACTCTATGGGATCACTGAGATGAAGCAGTAGAAGCGCCAGCTCACCATATTTATTCATGTGACCAATTCAGTCAATGGTCACAATGCGAATAAATGAAATGCCCTTCGACGACTGGAAGAAGGGCAAAATGAAAAGCCGTTTTGGTGATCTGTCGCTTACACAGGCATGACGTAAAACCGTTAGCCGAAGGTCAAGGCATGAGGCTACGCAAAATGAGGTTGGAGGTGAGCGTGGGCGCCTCCTCGACATAATCGAGGTTGTACTGCAGGAGTAAAGGATTGACGAAAGGCCGCAAAGCCAGATGTATCGCTTCTACTGTTTCGTCCAGGGGAGTCTTGCGTTCAAATTCGCCGATCTCTCGCCCCTCCCGCACGATTTGCAACACGAAGCGTTTGATCTGTGCGTCATAAGCCTGCGTACTGGGCCAGCTTTCCGACGCCGCAAATGCTGCAATGTCATAGAGTTTTCGGTCGTTAAAGAACAGATTCACGCCTGTGGCGACCACAGTTTTGACCAATCGTCGAAAGCGCTCCGTCGGCGACAGGTCTTCTACATTGATCGCCTGCTCCACAGCCGCGACGATTTCTGCCAGGCAATTTGCGCAGATGGCTTCACCGATCGCCTGCTTGGAATCAAAAAATTTGTAGATGTACGCCTTGGAAAACCCGATGGCCCTCGCCAGATCGGAAACCGTGGTTTTGCCGTAGCCGTATTGACTGAAGTGTTCGTTGGCCGCCGCGACAATCTGGTCTCGAATGTCGTGATCGGCTGGGCCACGGGGGCTGGGCGAAGATGAAGATATTGATGGCTGATTCATGAGAACAGCTTACTCATCCTATCGAGGACTGACAACTTGTGACCAAAAAGATATACAGTCACAAAACAGCAGCTGTGGCCGAGTGGCGTCCGAGGTACTAAACTGGCAACTCAGCCCTGATCGACATGAGTTCCGTCATACGACAGAGCCTCCCCGCGCCATGAAGAATCTAACGCTACATTACCTAGCGACACTGTGTAGCCTGCGCGTAATTGTCCGGGCCACACTGCAACGCAATCCTGTTTGCGCGGATGTTGAGTGGCCTTAACATGTTCGCTCAATTGAAACAGTCATGGCGCACTCAACAGCAGATTACGATCTCCACCTCGCAGCATCCGAGGCTAAACCTCTGATTCCTTCAGACTAAAACCTTTCTGGCATCACACTCTCCACTCCGCAATAAGGCTCAAACCAATTCGGCTAAAGATGCCGGATTGAAGCCCTTCAGATCCGCGTAATCGCCTTTTTCCACTTTGGCGACCCAATCCTTGTCACTCAGCAGAACACGCCCTACTGCGATCAGATCAAACTCTTCGCGTTCCATACGCTCGACGAGCCGATCCAGACTCGCAGGGGTTGATCCCTGGCCGGCGAATGCATGAGTAACATCATTATCCAGCCCGACCGAACCGACGCTAATGGTTGTGGCCCCTGTGACTTTCTTCGCCCAGCCCGCGCAGTTCAGCCCGTTCTCACCATCAATTTCGGGAAACTCAGGGTCCCAGAAGCGTCGCTGCGAGCAATGCAGAACATCAACACCAGCCTCAACCAACGGTAGCAGCCAGTCTTCCATTAATGCTGGGGTCTCGGCGAGGCGCACTCCAAAGTCCTGCTGCTTCCATTGGCTAACGCGCATGATGATAGGGAATTCGGGCCCGACCGCATGACGAACGGCAGACACGATCTCAGCGGCAAAGCGCGAGCGCTCTTTGATCGTCGGTCCGCCGTAACGATCGGTGCGCTGGTTGGTACCCGCCCAGAAGAACTGATCGATCAAATAACCATGAGCCCCGTGGATCTCAACGGTGTCGAAGCCCAGGCGTTGGGCATCCGCCGCCGCCTTGGCGAACGCAGCAACTGCGTCTGCAATATCCTCTTCGCTCATCGCCACACCGCGCGGGTCATTTGGCGAATCGAGGCCAGATGGGCTTTCAACCGGCGCATCAGGCTCCCAGCCGCTGACGTCACGCACTGCACCGGTGTGCCAGAGTTGCGGCCCCATGCGGCCACCAGCATTGTGAACAGAATCGATCACGTTCTTCCATCCAGCTAGCGCTGCTTCGCCGTGGAAAAAAGGGATGCTGGAACCGTTACGTGAAGCGGGACGATCGATGACGGTCCCTTCTGACAAAATCAATCCGACCCGACCCTCAGCCCGCCGCCGGTAGTATGCTGCGCTCCCTTCCCCGGGGATGCCCTCCGGCGAAAATTGCCTCGTCATCGGCGACATGACAATCCGGTTTTTCAGTTCAAGCGATCGGATGGAAAAAGGACGAAATAAGATGCTGGTATCAAGGTTTGACATTGGATGGACTCCATTTGCTTTTGGAAGCCATATAAGTATATTTTGTAAACCAGATGTCAATTAGGCACCTAAAGTCGCCTAGGTATACATGAGGAAACTTCGATGCTGGAATTAAAGCCGCAATGTTTTTCGTCGGAGTGCCCAAGCCGGGCGCTGTTCGACCAAATCGCAGATAAGTGGTCGATGATGGTTCTGGCGGTGCTTGATGATGGCCCGCACCGCTTTAATGCCATCAAGCGCCGCCTGGAGGGCGTCACTCAGAAGGCACTGACACAGTGCCTGCGACGGCTGGAACGAAATGGCCTCGTCTCGCGCAAGGTCATTTCGTTCTCGCCCGTGGCAGTGCAGTATGAGATTACCCAACTTGGTCGAACACTGCAGCAGCCATTTCGCGAATTGCATAAATGGACACTCGACAAATTGCCTGAGGTTGAAGCGGCCCGGTTGAAGTTTGACGAGGCCGCGGAGGTAAACCTACCAACGCCACATTAAGTGCCTAATTGACGCTGGGTTTATCTGCAACCGCCTGATGAAGTTATTACTGTTCAAGCGATCGCAGAAGTCACGCTGCCAGCGTATTGGGCGTGCGAAATAATCGTCACAATAACGATATGGGAAAATTAATAAAAATCCGGTTTTCATCAAACTCATTGTTGCTGAAATCCCTGCGAACACTCGCATTACGCCATCTAACGCTGAGATTTTTCAGCGCACCGGACTGTACGACGTAGGCCAATTCCGATTCTCGGCCCCATTCTTTGCCATCTGTTATCGAACCTGTGTGGACATTATCACCGCTGATATATCGGTTCATTAATGTCAGGCCCGGGACACCGAGCACCGCGAAGTTAAAGTCATGGCGTAGCTGCCATGAACGCTCCTGAGCGTTATCAAAACTGGCGTTATAGCTATCGTTGGCCAAGGTTCCGCCGCTGGTGCCGTTGACCCGCATCCACGCGCTTTCGCCGGTGAGTTTTTGCAGGCCCACGTAGAAGGTATTGCCACCGTATTTGGCCGAGAGCAGGGCGAACGCGGTTTTGTTGTCCAGGTCGCCGGCTAGAGCGCTGCCGTCTTCCTTGCCGATGAAGTAGCCGAGGTTGGCGCCCAGGGTCCAGTCGCCGATGGGCTGGCTGTGGGTCAGGTTGAAGTATTTTTGCTGGTAAATGTCGGACAGTTCCGCGTACCAGACGCCGACCTGAGTACGTTTTTCGTTGAAGGCATATTCACCGCCGCCAAAGTTGAAACGGTCGGAGGTGAAGGCGCCGCGGCCGTTCATCGACATGTCTTCCATGCTCGCGTCGTTGCGCGGGCTGTTGCCACGGAACTGACCACCGTAGAGGCTCAGGCCGTTGATTTCGGTGGAAGTCACCTGGCCGCCACGGAAGGTTTGTGGCAGGGAACGGCCGTCGTCGGAACGCAGAATCGGCAGCACCGGCATCCACTCACCGACCTTCAGTTCGGTCTTCGACACCTTGCCCTTGAGGGCGACGCCCAGGCGACCGAAGTCATCAGCCGGGCGGCCGTCATCGTGTACCGGCAGCAGTTGTGTACCTGCCGTGCCACGACCGCCATCGAGCTTGACCGAGTACAGGCCCAGCACGTCCACGCCGAAACCGACCACGCCTTGGGTGAAACCGGACTTGGCGTCGAGGATGAAACTCTGGGTCCATTCCTCGGCTTTACCTTGGGCGGCGTTCGGGTTGATAAAGTTGCGATTGATGTAAGCGTTGCGCAAATTGAGGGTGGCCTTAGCGCCATCAACAAAGCCGCTATTCTGATCGGCTTGAACAGCCGCTGACGAACCCGCGCAGACCGCAAGAGTCAGACTGATCAGAGATTGATGTGCAGGCACGCTGCGGGAAATAACAGGGTAGCGCATGATGTTTTCTCACAATGAATTATTATTGTTTTGTGGCGATTTTTAGCACGTTAATAAACCTACGCACAGGCAGTTTGAAGAGCTAACTACCGAGCGACTGCAGGGATCACTTATGTGTTTTGTTACAGCCCTTTATTGAGAAATTTATAATTGCTTAATATCGACTTATGCAAAACCCGAGCGTGCGCAGATGCGAGCCTGACTCAATGCCGGTAATGGCACGCTCGTGGGGAATTGCGTAAGAACAACGACTGAAAGTTAAAACGTACTCGAACGCTCGGCGATCAACCCGCACTCCCCGGCGTTTTACAACGTGTGTATTCCAATTGATAAAGCGTGGTTTCTGGTCCCGTCGATTGCCCCTCCAGCAGCCGTTGCAGCTCCGCTACAAAAGACTCGCCAGCGTCACGAACATAGTCGGGCGCACACCCTTCGATCATGACGATCCAGGCTGGTATTTGGGTCCCTTCGGCGCGGGCCTTTTTCTCTGCGGTTTCAACCCTGCTCACGGCCTCATCAGCCACACACAAATGCACGCCCGTAATACCCTGTTTATCAGCGAGGGGAGGAAGCACGCGTTGGCGCAATGCGTCCGACACTGATTTATGCTGCCCTTCGACGACATCGAAACGGACCGTTAACAAATACGCGCCCTGCCCCACACCGCTGGTGTAAGTGACCTCGCAAATGGATCGCGCGACGTTGCGATAGGACTGCACCGACTGCTGGGTCCACGCCGTCGGACTGTTGAGACGCGATAAATAATCCTGCCCGCCCAACACCTGCACAGTGTCAGCCTCATAGAGGTTGAAATAGGTCGGCCCTGCATCCAGAGCGATGTATCGGCGCCCCCGTAAAAAGCCCGGAATTCCGGCCCGCTCAGGCATGTGTTCTCGGTTATGCCACTCATAGAACTCGTTCCGCGCTTCGGGCAAAAGATCATGCCAGATCGCGACTACACCTGTTCCTGCAAAGCTCATAGCGTTTTCCTCTAGCGATAGTCAGTCAACATTGGGATGGCGACCGGCGACCCATGCAGCGCCCATTTCAGCAACGTAAGGAACCACGGTCTGAAATTGCTCACCCAGCCCTTGGCCACCGACACGCATGGTGTCACCCGCCTTGAGAAATACCGGTGGTTTCTGCCCGAGCCCTACACCTGGTGGCGTACCGGTAATGATGACGTCACCCGGCATTAGCGGCATGAAGCGACTGAGGTACGCGACAATATGTGCAACGCTGAAAATCATCGTACGGGTATTGCCGGTCTGGAGACGTTTGCCGTTCACGTCGAGCCAGAGGTCAAGTGCCTGCGGATCGGCAATTTCGTCGCGAGTGACCAGCCAAGGTCCCAGAGGTGCGAAAGAAAAACCGCTTTTCCCCTTGGTCCACTGACCTTCGTACTCAAGCTGATAAGCCCGCTCGGAAACATCATTGGCCAGGCAATAACCGGCAATGTGATTCAATGCCTGCGACTCATCAATCTGCCAGGCGGGCGTACCGATAACGATGGCCAGTTCAACTTCCCAATCAAGCTTCTGAGCCCCCGTTGGTAAAATGACCGGGTCATTGGGGCCGCTGATGGACGCGGTGTGTTTGTTGAAGACCACCGGCTGGCTCGGGATAGGTGTATCCGTTTCAGCCGCGTGATCGGAGTAGTTCAGGCCGATGCAAATCAGGTTCGGTACGTTGCCTACGCATGGACCAAGACGTGTGCCAGGCGCCACCACTGGCAGCTTTTCAACGTCAACAGCACGCAGTTTTTCAAGCACTGTGGGGCTCAGGGCCGACGCATCGATGTCATCGACAATGCCCGAGAGGTCTCGAACGATTCCTTGCGAATCCAAAATTCCCGGCTGTTCCTGCCCCGGCAAACCAAAACGAACTAAGCGCATTTGTTACTCCTCCAGCGTTGAGAAATGGACAGACAATGAGCCGGCTTCGCCGAACTGAACATGCAGTGGCTGGTTGACGGGCACATCGAGAACACCTGCATAGGACCCGGTGATAATCACCTGCCCTGCTTGCAGCCCTATCCCTTGTGTAGACAGAAAATTGGCCAGCCATACGATCGGCAACGACGGATTCCCGTCCGGATGGCGGCCCTTGATATTCACAAGCTCTGCCGTTGCATCGCTCAGGGTGATATCCAGTTCAGAGGGAATGCTGGCAGGGTTCGACAGCGTGATTGGCGCCCCGAGTACCAGGCCGTGATTGAATAAACCGTCCGCGAGCAATTGCTCGAACGGCAATGTGTGTGGATCGGTGTAACGGCAATCGATCACTTCCAATGCCAAGTGCACGACGCTGATCGCAGCAATGATCTCTTCAGTTGCATAAGGCTCGACACGAGCCGGCAAATCATGGGCCAGGACGCACGCCAGTTCAGGCTCGATGCGCGCCTTATCGGCGTCGGCGGCCAGTCGGTAACGTTCGCCTTTTACGATGCTGTCGCTGTAGATCGGGGCAACGATCCACTTGCCAGCCGGGGGTAATGCACACTTCCACCCCCCCACGGTTTTTCCAGCCAATGGCCCCACATGCTGCTGAATGGCAAAACCTTGTGCGAGGCTGCTTGGCAGGCTCGGGCCTGGCAAGGATGCCAGCCGAACCCCCTCCAGCCGTGCACGGACCAGAGCGGCAGCAGCGACTTCCAACCCTGACCCCGCCTCGGTCCATGCAGGTGCGAGCTGGCTCATACGTTCTCCGAATGCACGCTGTTCTGGCGCGGCCAAACCGTCCCCAGCTTGTTGGCGGCATCTTCCAGCAGAGCATGCAATTCGTCATAACGTTCAGGCTGCATGCGCAAGACCGGGCCGGCGATACTCATCGTGCCAACCACAGTGCCAGATGGAACCAGCTTGACCGGTACGGCGATCGCCCAGACACCCGCCTCGGCTTCTTCAATGACCAAGCCATACCCGCGCTTGCGGGTCAGCGCCAGCTCGGCCAACAAGCCTTCAATGCTGTTGATCGCTTTCGGCCCCTGCCCCATCCCGGCATCAGCTTTCCCCAGTCCGCTACGCAGCGCATACTCAATGGCCAGTTCATCCGGCATTGAGGCCAGCCAGGCTTTGCCATTGGCGGTGGCGTAGAGATTGATCGGCTTATCCATGGCTGGCGAATACATAAGCCCTGGCGCGGCGCCTTGGGCCGAAGACAGCCAGGACAAGGTACCCTCGTTGACCACCGTCAGGCGCACCAACTCTTGGCACTGAACAGCCACTTGCTCAAGGATCGGCTGGACCAACTCAGGCAAGCCAATCCCATGTAAATAGCGCTGCCCCAGCAGTGCCAGCTTGAGAGTCAATCGGTATTGCGAGGTGGCTTCATCCTGTTCTGCCCACCCTTGCTCGACTAACTGAGCAAGCACTCGATGAGCAGGCCCCTTTTCCAAGCTCAGCTCGGCTGCGATATCGGACATCCGCATCCAGCGAGCTTCACGCGCCAGCAGCTCAATAGCCTCCAGGCAACGGTCAACAGCACCTTTGACGACTCTCATATTTTTCTCGACTTATCTTTGACAATGAGGTGAATGTGAGCAACATTGTTCGTACTGGAACGACGTTCCAATAGTATGCAGGCGTCACCCGATAAGTCAAACCTGCTTGTACCTGGTTGGCCTTATCGAGACAGGGCTAGCCATGCAACCGGGTCTCCAGAAGGTGGGAGACGCCTGGCGGATATAAAAAACCGGACCCTTCGGATTCGGCTCTTTATCAATAGACGTGCACCCGTGTTTGTTCAATCGTTGCGGGAGAACACCCAATGCAGCTCACCCACCTGCCTTACCTACAGCAGCCCGCGGGCAGCAAGATTGTGCATCATCGCTCGCAAGCCGAAAGTCCAGGGCGCAGCCTCATGGCTGTAGGTGACTGTGTTGCGCAACGTGCCCAGCAACGGGCTCCCAATGCTGACTTCATCACCCTGCTTATGCGTAAAGCCGCTTCCCGGTGCCTCACGATCCTGGGTAGGCGCAAACAAGGTTCCGAGAAAAAGCATGAAGCCATCAGGGTATTGGTGATCGCCGCCGACCGTCTGGGTCACGAGATCCAATGGATCACGGCTGATCAACGCCATGGAACTGCTGCCTTCAAGGACGAAGCCGTCGCCGCCCTGAACCTGCAAATCCACGACGCAGTTGCGCACGTCGTCGAGGGTAAACGTTTCATCGAACAGACGAATAAATGGGCCGATCGCACAGGACGCATTGTTGTCCTTGGCCTTGCTCAGCAGCAGTGCGCTGCGGCCTTCGAAATCACGCAAATTGACGTCATTGCCCAAGGTGACGCCATGCACTTGGCCTCGACTGTTCACCGCCAGCACAATTTCCGGCTCTGGGTTGTTCCATTCAGACTTATGATGAATGCCGATTTCGCTGCCACTGCCCACGGCGGCCAGAACCGGTGCCTTCGTGAAAATCTCCGCGTCCGGGCCGATACCGACCTCCAGGTATTGCGACCACATGCCTTGCTTAATCAGCACAGCTTTAAGGCGCATCGCTGCTGGCGAGCCCGGCTTGATTGCCCGCAAGTTATCGCCGATGGCTTCTTGCACCAAGCGGCGAACACTTTCCGCTTTTGCAGCATCACCTCGGGCCTGCTCCTCGATTACCCGCTCAATCATGCTGGACGCGAACGTCACCCCTGCCGCCTTGATGACTTGCAGGTCTGCTGGGGGCAGCAGAGATGCCTTGTCGGGATTGGCATGACTGCCAGTGTTCCCAAGCAACTCCTCGACAGTCCCGATGTACCTGCCAGGCGCTTGACGAACCGCCACCAATGGCGAGGTGTGCTCCAGCAGTTCGCTTATGGTCGAAAAGACTTCAGAAAGGTCAAACACACCGTCCTCACGCAGCAGCACCGGCGAGGGGCCTGCAATCGCACCCGGGATCCAGGCGCGGCCGATCAGCGTTCCGGCCAGGCCATCCACTGGCAGGGTGTTTTCGCGCGTCAGTTTCAGATTCGACATAGAGCTTCCAGATCAGTCAGCCATCAGAGCCGTAAAAGTAATGGACCTCCCCCGTAAATCCCAATGAAAGAATCTCACCGATCAATGCTGTTTTGTTATCGACAGACAAGGCCTTATCCGATGGAAAACGATCAAATTACTTTTGGCAGTGTTACTCGATGGCTGAAGATCAAACATTTGGTACTGGTCAATAGCTTGGCCAAGACCCGCAATATGCACACGACCGCAGAACAGATGAATGTTACCCAACCGGCCATAAGTAAATTGCTTCGCGATCTGGAAGTACTCCTGGGTTTCCCACTGTTTGAGCGTCAAACGCGCAACCTGGTCCTTACTGAACTAGGAGAGTTCGTGGCCCGTTATGCGCGTATTACCTTGGAAGACACGGAATCGTTCGTCGACCAAGTCAACAAGCTGCGCAAAGGCGGGCATGGCCATTTAAAGATCGGCACCATTTTCGCCGCAACATCAGTGGTGCTGCCGGAAGCGATCGCCAGCATAAAGCGTGAGCGCCCCCTCCTTTCTATTGAGGTAATCGAACAAACCAGCAACCACTTGCTGGAAATGCTCGAACAGAAAAAACTCGATTTAATCATCGCGCGCTTCACGGACGAGGATTGTCAGCCTTTCGAATTTACGTCGCTGGGACCTGAACCCTTCTGCCTTGTCGTGAACAGCACACATCCGCTGTGCCAACTTGAAGAGGTCCCCACCGAAGCACTCAGCGAATGGCCATGGGTCATGTATCCCTTTAATACGCCGATCCGACAACGCATGGAGCGCGCTTTCGCGATGTTCAAGATCGCCCCGCCAACCAACACAGTGGAGACAATTTCGATGCAAACCTTCCTGCAATTGCTGCAGTCCGGGCCAATGCTCGCCATGCTCCCCGAGTCCATGGTCCAGTCGCAACTGCAAAATGGGCAGCTTCAAATCCTCAATACGCCCTTCAAAGTTGAATCTCAGGATTACGGAGTTATCACTCGCAAGGATGAGCCCCTGTCAGAGCCAACGCGGATGTTTGTTGCGACCTTATTAGAGTTCGCCAGACTGCGGCAAACGGCTACAGAGAAGAAGCACTGCAGCGATCCAAGTAAAGGTCGATGAGGCAAAGTTATCGAGCAATCGAAAGCTCTCATTAGGCAGCCATTTCTATGAATCCTATAGTGCCGGCACAAAAGTGCGGCGCTATGAGTGACCGCGCACCACCCAGCAGCCCGTGAGGATGCGATGGAACTGATCATGAAAACCGGCGCAGCAGCTGTGCTGCGTTTGAACCCGCTGGACGATGTGCTCATCGCACGCCGACCGCTACTCGCTGGCGAAATCCTAGAGCAGGAAGGCGTGACCATCCGGCAAGCGATTGTGGCGGGCCATAAAGTGGCCTCCCGGCGTATCGAAGCCGGTCAACCGGTAAGGCGCTATGGGCAGATCATTGGCTTTGCGGTTGTCGACATAGAAGCAGGCGAGCATATCCATGTGCATAACCTGGCCATGGGGGAATTCACACGAGATTATGCTTTCAGCGTCGATGCGAAACCCAACGTCAAGCCGAGTGAAGCCCCGTCATTCATGGGCATCATACGCCCGGATGGACGCGTCGCGACGCGCAACTACATCGGCATTCTTACGTCAGTGAATTGCTCTGCCACAGTCGCGCGGGCTATCGCTGACCATTTTCGTCGAGACATCAATCCCGCCGCACTGCAAGCGTTTCCAAACGTCGACGGTGTTGTGGCTCTGACGCATTCCGCCGGCTGCGCCGTTGACCCTGCGGGCGACGGCTTGAGCATGTTGCGCCGGACATTGGCCGGATATGCGACCCACGCCAACTTTGCGGCCGTGTTGGTGATCGGTTTGGGGTGCGAGACGAACCAAATCGATTCATTACTCACGACGCAAGGACTAACCCGTAGTAATACTCTGCGCACATTCAATATCCAGGACAGTGGCGGTACATCCAAGGCCATCGCCAGTGGCATTGGTCATGTGACGGAATTGCTTGGCGAGGCCAATCGGATTCAGCGTGAACCGGTTAGCGCCCGCCATCTGACCGTAGGGCTTCAGTGCGGTGGCTCGGATGGCTACTCCGGTATTACTGCCAACCCAGCATTGGGCAACGCGGTGGATCGTCTGGTCGCTTGCGGCGGTACCGCGATTCTTTCTGAAACCCCTGAAATCTATGGTGCCGAACACTTACTGACACGGCGGGCTGTAAACCGTGAAGTCGGCGAAAAACTCATCGCTCGAATTCATTGGTGGGAACGCTACTGCGAGCGTATGGGAGCCGAGTTAAACAATAACCCCTCTGCCGGCAACAAGGCAGGTGGCTTGACCACCATTCTGGAAAAGTCGCTGGGCGCTGTGGCAAAGGCTGGCTCGAGCAACCTGATGGATGTCTACGAATATGCCCAGGCCGTCACTGCCAACGGGCTGGTTTTCATGGACACCCCTGGCTATGACCCCGTCTCCGCAACCGGCCAAGTCGCCGGTGGTGCCAACCTGATTGCGTTTACCACCGGGCGCGGATCGGCCTATGGCTGTGCCCCTGCCCCATCAATCAAGCTGGCGACTAATAGCGCCTTGTGGGCTCGTCAGCGAGAAGACATGGACATCAACTGCGGCGAAATAGCCGAAGACACTTTGACCATCGAAGAGTGCGGTGCAGCGATCTTTGAAACCATGCTGCGCATTGCCTCGGGCGAGCGCAGCATGAGCGAACAACACGGATACGGACAAAATGAGTTCGTGCCTTGGCAGATCGGCGCCGTCACCTGATTTTCAGTCCTGGGAATGCCTTGCCCAGCTATCTCTTGCACATTCAACCTGGAGACAACGATGTCCCTCATCACCGGCCAGAATTTTATCGGCGGTCAGCGCAGCGCCGCCGGCACTATCATCGTCAAGAGTGTGGATGCCAGCACGGGGGAAACCCTACCCTATGCCTTCCACCAGGCGACCTCGCAAGAAATCGAGGATGCTGCCCATGCAGCCTACAACGCTTTTTCCAGCTACCGCATCCTGAGCGCGAGCAAACGGGCTGAGTTTCTCGATGCTATTGCTGAAGAGCTAGAGGCTTTGGACGATGAGTTTATTGCCCTGGTTTGCCGTGAAACAGCATTGCCTGTAGCTCGCATCCAGGGCGAACGCGCACGTACCAGCGGTCAAATGCGCCTGTTTGCAAACGTACTGCGGCGCGGTGATTTCTATGGCGCTCGCATCGACCAAGCGTTACCACTTCGCAAACCGTTACCGCGCCCTGACCTTCGCCAGTACCGCACCGCCATCGGTCCGGTTGCTGT
Source organism: Pseudomonas wuhanensis (assembly GCF_030687395.1). Classification (GTDB taxonomy): domain Bacteria; phylum Pseudomonadota; class Gammaproteobacteria; order Pseudomonadales; family Pseudomonadaceae; genus Aquipseudomonas; species Aquipseudomonas wuhanensis. Next base: position 3,325,644 of record NZ_CP117430.1, read on the forward strand.
ATTTGGTGCCAGTAATTTTCCGTTGGCCTTCTCCACGGCCGGCGGCGATACCGCCTCCGCGCTCGCGGCGGGTTGTCCGGTGATATTCAAAGCCCACAGCGGCCACATGGCTACTGCAGAACAGGTCGCCAACGCAATTATCCGGGCGGCCGAGCGCAGCGGCATGCCCGCCGGTGTCTTCAACATGATCTATGGCAGTGGCGTAGGCGAAGCCTTGGTAAAACACCCGCTCATCAAGGGCGTTGGTTTTACCGGATCGCTAAAAGGCGGTCGAGCATTGTGCGACATGGCCGCCGCTCGCCCCGAACCCATTCCAGTCTTCGCTGAGATGTCGAGCATCAACCCGGTGGTGATCCTGCCCCAGGCCCTCTCGCGTCGGGCCGACAGTATCGCTCACGATCTTGCCGCCTCGGTGGTTCAAGGTTGTGGGCAGTTCTGCACTAATCCAGGACTGGTGGTTGGCATTCGCTCGGATGCATTCAGTGCCTTTCAGGATAGAGTGGCAGCGTTGATAAACGACCAACCGGCACAGACAATGCTCAACGCAGGCACCCTGCGTAGCTATGCTTCTGGGTTGCAGAACCTGCACGCGCACCCAGGCATCGTGCATCTGGCTGGCAGCAACCAACAGGGGCACCAGGCCCAGCCACAGTTGTTTAAGGCCGACGTAGAGTTGCTGCTTAACGGCGACAAGGTTCTTCAAGAAGAAATCTTCGGCCCCACGTCGATCTTCATCGAGGTCACTAACCAGGCGCAACTCAACGCTGCCATCAATGCCCTTCACGGACAATTGACCGCAACCTTGATTGGTGAGCCAGAAGACCTTACGCAATTCGCAGAGTTGACTGCTTTGTTGGAGGTGAAGGTTGGTCGCATCCTTATCAATGGCTACCCAACGGGTGTCGAGGTCTGCGATTCAATGGTCCACGGTGGCCCTTATCCTGCAACTTCCGACAGTCGCGGCACCTCGGTTGGCACCTTGGCCATTGACCGCTTCCTGAGACCCGTCTGCTTCCAAAATTACCCCGATGCATTGCTTCCCGATGTGCTCAAGAACGCGAATCCGTTGAACATTTCGAGGCTCGTCGACGGTTCTCTCTCGAGAGATAGTTTGTAGGTTGGCGAGCGTGCAAGGCGGCATGTAGACGGATTGATTAAGGCGCGCGGGCTAGCGCGCCTTAAGGTCACCCTGCTCCTCTTACACCCTATTCGCTCAATTGCACGAGCGGGCTTTAGAGTGCTCGCTCGGCTTGGCGAGGACGTCCTCAACACCTCACAAATAACCTGCGTCCCCCTTGATCGACCAAGGAACGACTTCCCTTGACAGGGCGGTAATCTCAGTAACAGAATTACTGATGGAACGTAGTTACAATAACAACAATTGAGAAACCGGAGACACGTTATGAAGCAGAGCATACCGATCGACGCTCATTCCAAAAGCCAGTCAAAGAAAGCCGCAGCCAGCGGTTGGATCGGCTCGGCACTGGAGTATTACGACTTCTTTATCTATGCGACCGCGGCGGCCTTGCTGTTTCCACAGCTCTTTTTTCCGTCTGATAACCCAGCGGTCGGCATCATTGCCTCTCTGGCCAGCTTTGGTGTGGGCTATATTGCTCGACCGATAGGCGCTGTCGTCCTGGGGCATTTGGGTGATCGCCACGGCCGTAAAACGGTTCTGGTTTACTGCATGTTCCTGATGGGCTTCTCGACGATGTGTATCGGACTTCTGCCAACGTACCAGCAGATCGGGATCTGGGCGCCGGCGCTGCTTGTGATGTTGCGCCTGATTCAGGGTTTTGCGGTGGCCGGGGAGATCTCCTGCGCCAGCTCCATGATTCTCGAACACGCCCCGTCCGGTCGCCGTGGTTACTTCGCGAGCTTTACTCTCCAAGGGGTTCAGGCCGGGCAGCTGCTCGCGGCAGCAGTTTTCTTGCCTCTCGCTCACTTTATGCCTGCGGATCAGTTCGCATCCTGGGGCTGGCGGATTCCGTTCCTGCTCAGCGTTGTAGTCGTCATCATGGGATATATCATTCGCCGCCAGGTCGACGAGACACCTGTATTTGCCAAACAAAAAAAGCAAGGCGAAGAAGCTACTGTTCTGCCAGTTGTCGAAGTCATCCGGCAGAGCTGGGGTGATCTCTTGCGTGTGATCTGCATGGCACTAGCTGCGGTGATCGCCATTGTCGCCTCGGTATTCGGCGCTACCTATGCGGTTCAACCGGCCTATGGAATCGGTTTCCCTGCAGGTGTCTATTTGTGGATTCCTCTGCTGGGTAACATGTGTGCGGTGATCCTGATCCCCTTGGTCGGTAACCTCTCAGACAAAATCGGCCGCAGGCCCCCAGTCATTATTGGCGTTCTCTGCGCTGGACTGCTCTCGTACGCGTATCTGTACGCTATTAGCATCCACAACCTGTGGCTTTCGCTGGTCCTCTCTGTACTCATGTGGGGCGTCGCCTACCAGGGCTTCAACGGCGTATTCCCAAGTCTCTTTCCCGAATTGTTCCGTACGCGGGTGCGTGTGACCGGCATGGCCATCGGACAGAACATAGGGACCGCGATGACTGCGTTTCTCCCGGCAATCTTCGTCACTGTTGCGCCCCCCGGCTCCGAGAATATCCCACTAAAAATCGGTTCTCTTACATTAGGTATCTGTGTTATCGCTGCGATCGCGGCGTTCACTACACGTGAAACATACCGGATTCGCCTTGAAGATCTCGGCAAGCGCAACGCAGTGCCTATTGCCAAAGAAGAATACGATCGTATGCGGGCCGACGCGATGCAGGGCACAGCTCAGACAGATGCACCGAAGGATCTGGCTAGCCAACTGCACTCATAACGACTTTCGACGATCACACTGGTGCGACCATTAGGTTTTCGCGACCCACACAGGCCCGACGGGCAGAGCAGCATCATGCGGTCGGCACTTGCCAATGCATAGCCATCGACGTTGTGCATGACCCAAGAAGCCGCCAGGACGCCTCTTCCCGTCAACATCAAATATCAGGCAACCATGGCCCCACATATCACAGGAACAACTCGGCTTTATGGATTGGTCGGCCATCCGCTGGTGGCTGCCAAGTCTCCGCAATTATTCAACCGACTCTTTATAGAACAGCAGGCAGACGCGGTTTGTGTTCCATTGGAGGTCAAGGCCGATGACCTGCCCTCGTTCGTGACGGGTGCCAGGGCACTGAACAATCTCGCTGGCATCCTGGTCACCATGCCTCACAAGCAAAGGATGCTGGATGTTGTCGACGAACTTCATCCGACTGCGCGTCAAGTCGGCGCAATCAACGTCATTCGTTGCGAGACAGACGGACGCTGGGTCGGCGCTGTATTCGATGGCCTCGGCTGTGTGCTTGGCATGCAATGGGAAGGCTACTATCCAGCGAACAAAAACGTTCTTTTGGTCGGCGCTGGAGGCGCAGGCAGAGCGATCGCATTTGCCGTCGCGTCGGCGGGCGCCCGATCCCTCACTATCTCCGATGTCGACGAACACCGAGCCGAGGAACTGGCGAAATCAGTTGCTGCCGAAACAGGTTGCATCACGCAGTCCGGCCCACCGGATCCACATGACTATGAAATCGTGATCAATGCCACGCCGCTTGGCATGAGCAAAAATGATCCTATGCCTGTGGACCCCGACCGGCTCCAGCCCGGCACCCTCGTCGTGGATATCATCAACTCGCCGGACTCGACACCGCTTTGCGATGCTGCGCGTAAACGAGGTTGTCGTACCCAGGACGGGGGTCCCATGCACAAAGGTCAGGCGCTGCTTGCACTGCGCTTCCTTGGGTTCGATTACCACCCCGACAACGTAACAGCACCGCGCTAGGAGTGAGTACATATGAAAGTTGCGTTACTGGAAGTCAGCCATTGGCATGTCCCACTGTATCTGAATGCGCTTGAGACCCATGGGGTCCAAGTGGTGGCCGTGTCGGATTCAGAGCACGTGAAGGGCACGGCCATTGCCGAGCGATTCAAATGCCCTTTGTATAGCTCCTCCTATGAATTGCTTGAGCGCGAGGCGGTCGATTTTGCTTTCGTGTTCGGCAGGCATTCGCAAATGCCGTCGCTGGCAGAGGCCGTGATCGCACGAAACATCCCTTTTGCCCTGGAAAAGCCCTGCGGCATCAACATGGCGCAGGTCACACGACTGCGTGAGCTGGCCGAGCAAGCCAATCTCTACTGTGCTGTGCCGTTGATCTTCCGCATGAGTGAACTGCTTAGCGCGCTGCAAGACACTGAGGGACACTTGGCCACTGACTTCAACTACATGTCTTTCCGTTTCATCGTAGGTCCGCCCGCTCGTTATGAAACGGCAGGCTCAGGCTGGGCCATCGATCCCGTTTTTTCAGGAGGCGGATCGACGATCAACGTGGCGACGCATTTTATCGATCTCTTCAGACTGCTGACCGGTAAGGAGGTCTCGCGAGTCTCAGCCGTCATGAATTCGCTCACGCATCGGGGTGCCGTCGAAGACTATTCGTTATTGACCCTGCAGACTGAGGATGGCGTGATCGGTGTTGTGGAAACGGGATACAGTTTCCCCAGTACCGCCGACGAGCAGCGCGAGTTCTCCTTCACCCTCTCATCTGATCGCATATATGCCAAATCCGGTCCCGACCGAATCGAAATAAGGGATCGACAGAACCTTGCCGCCGGCACTCGAAGCCGCCGACTGCAACTGGATACAGACGTCTATTACCCACTGTTCGTCAAGCAAGTGCTTACTGAATGTCGTAACGGCGCCAAGCCAATTGCCTCATTGCGCGACGCCGAGGCCATCATGCAGGTCATGGACGCCGCCTACGCTTCAGCTCGGCAAGGAGGTACGCTTTTGACGCTTACGCCGACGTCTGAATGATTCGAGCCGCCGAGCTGAATCGACACCTAGACAGCTAACAATTGCGACTTGCGCCGGTCTCTGTCTGGATTGAGGTGATTGGGTCGCTTAATTAGTCGAGCCGTCCACCATTCTCCCGTGCGTGCTTGATGTCTCTCGAGGGTGGGGCTCCGAAACGCCGGGCATATTCGCGACTGAATTGAGCGACACTTTCATAGCCTACCCGCAAGGCGGCCGTGTTCACATCGACCCTATCGGTCAACATCAGGCTGCGCGCGGCTTGCAGCCGTAACGACTTTTGATATTGAACGGGGCTGGTGCCTGTCAGCTTGCGAAAATTGTGATGCAGAGTAGAGCTGGCCATGCCCGATCGTTCGGCGAGATCGGCCACGTGCAGCGGTTTGTCGTAATGATGTTTCAACCATTCAATGGCTCTCACGATGCCCTTGTCTCGGTAACCATCGCGAGTGACGCTGCGCAGCCACTGGCCTGCGCCACTGAGCAGCAGCCGAACGCATATCTCCCGCTTGATAAGGTTCGACATCAAACCTGCCTCAAGCGGCCGTTCGATCAGCGTGGAGAGTCGGGTGAACGCGTCGAGCATCTCACTCGACGCCGCACCAGATGCGAAGCCTCGTGCTTCAGAAGCCATTTCCTGCCTTGGTGGTTCCAAGGTCTGGATCACCTCATTGAGCATGGCAAGATCGAGCTTCAACACAACTGATAGATAAGGGGTTTGCTCGTTAGCCGCGGTAACGCGAGCCAATGTGGGTATAAACGCCCCCTGCCCGAACTCACAGGCTTGCTCACCGAACGTGATCTCCTTCGCACCCTGAAGAATGATGGCTACACAAGGCTCATAAATGCAGTACGTGGGTGTACCTAGCTCGGCCATTCGATAAAAGGTCAGGCCTGGAATCGATGTTATGCAGACCTCGTTCAAACCAATCTGCTGGGTGACTTTTTCGATAAGCCGTCTGAGTACCTGGAGGCGTTCGTTGGGCTGAGCGGGTTCGCTCAAGGTCAGGGAATGCACATGGCCGAAACCGAACTGCGAGAAGGAACCGCTCGTCATCACATGCCCCCCTATTTACGGAATGTTCGAGTCTGCTGAGAGTGCGTGACCAGCACAAGTGCATCGGCAGGATTGTGCAAAAGATATGGCGCATTAGGGTCACCCGGCCAACCCTCGTTGTTCTAGTTTCTAGTATGAAGACCGGCTTCGATGAGCCTGTGAACCCTCAGTCGCGAAAGGAAAGTTGGATGGACAGACGAGATTTTCTTACCTATTCGGCGGCGGGTGCTGTTGCAGCCGCTTTGCGAGTGGGGGCAAAACTGGGGGCATCATTAGTTTTTTATGACCCTAAAACACCGTCCTAGAGCCCGGTCAAAATGTTCTTCGGCGATCCGGACAGTCTCTGAAGAGGGACGCCAAATCGCCCTCTCAGGCCCTGACTTACAAGGTTAAGTGTCTTGTTAAAGTTCACTGTCATCCGTCAAAAGCTGCTTTATTCCATCACCTCTGGGGACATCCTGAAAAAGGATGTCCCCAGCCATGGCCCAGAAAACTCCTCCCTACAAGGTGTATGAAACTCCCACCTGCACGGTTCTCGGCGCGCCCGGATAGGCGTAAACGTTGCCAAAGGCGCCTTCATCATAGTGGCTGTCGAACACATTCTTCAGGTCAAGGTTAAGCCGCAGGTGTTCGTCGACTTTGTAAAAGCCGAGCAGGTCGAACACCTCGTAGCTATCCATGGAAAAGGCATTGGCCGCGGTCTGGCCGGCGCGCTCGTCGACATACTTGGCTCCCAGCCCCAGGCCCAGTCCTTTGAGGCCACCGTCCTGAAACTCGTAGACGTTCAGCAGGCTGAAACTGTTGCGCGGAATGTTCACCAGGCGGGTGCCTGACTTCAGCACGTTGTCCTGGGTGACTTCGGCATCTACATAGGCGTAGCCACCGATCATGCGCCACTCTGGCGTGAGGTTGCCGGCCACATTCAGATCAAAGCCACGGCTACGAACTTCACCCGCCGCAACGCTGAAGGTCGAGTCCACCGGGTCTGTCGTCAGGACGTTGCGTTTTTCGATCTGATACACCGCGGCATCCACGCTCAACTGACGATCGAAGGCCTGCCACTTGACACCCACCTCATAGGATTTGCCTTCTTCAGGTTTGAAGCCACCGCCCGTTCGACTGGCACCGCTGTTGGGCTTGAAGGACCGTGCCGTATCGGCATAGATCGCCACGGTCGAGGTCAAGTCGTAGATCAGCCCCAGGCGCGGGGTGACAGCATTGTCGCTGTTGGTCCAGCTCACACCGTTGACGAGGTTGTTGTCGTAATCATGTTCGAAGCGTTCAAAACGTACGCCTGCCAAGACTTTCAAGCGCTCGGTCAGCGCCACCTGATCTTGCACGAAAGCAGCATAGGTCTTGAGGTTTTCCTGATCATGGGTGGTGGTGCGAGTCAACGCCGGACGCGGCTGGCCGTAGACCGGACTGAAAATGTCGATGGGGTAGGCACTCACCGCCCCACTGGAGCGACGGATGATCGATTTGTAATCGTAATCCTCATACTCGATGCCCGTGAGCAACGTGTGGTCGAAGCCACCGATGGAAAAATGTCCGGTCAGGTTCAACTGCACATCAAGGTCACGCCATTCCAGTTTGCGATAGTTGAAGTTGCGCCCCAGCGTTCGGCCGTCGGCAGCGACACCGTTGGCTTCGATGGCATTGCCTTGCAGACTGCCGTCGAGAAATTGCGTGCCGCCACCCAAGGTCCAGTTGTCGTTGAGGAAATGTTCGAAACGCAGTTGCGCCATGTTGTTGTCGTTGTGCAGCTTGCCGATATCCTTTTCACCGAAAAAAGTATCCCGCGATGCGACGCCAATCTGATTGCGATAGCGAGTCACGCCCCGATCGAGCGGCGCGTTGTTGCGCATGAAATCGCCTTCAAAGGTGATACGGGTAGTGTCGTTGACCTGCCAACCGAGGACCGGCGCCACACCGTAACGCTCGTTTTCGACGTGATCACGGAAGGTGTCGCCACCCTCGCCTATCACGTTCAGCCGATAGGCCAGTCGCCCTTCATCATCCAGCGGGCCTGAGGCATCCAGCGTTCCGCGACGCATGCCCTGATCGTTGAGCTGACTGCCTAACGTGACCGTGCGCTCGGGCAGAGGTTGTTTGGACACCACGTTGAAGGTGCCACCCGGGTCGCCACGGCCATAGAGCATGGTGGCTGGCCCGCGCAGGACCTCCAGGCGCTCGATGGTGTTGGCATCGGGCATGTTCGGATAACCGCGGTTGATCGGGAAACCGTTGCGGTAGAACTCACCGGTGGTAAAGCCTCGCACGGTGAAAGTGGTCAGGCCCTGGCCGCCGAAGTTGTTCGCGCGACCCACGCCACCCGCGTAATCGAGAGCGTCCTGCAGGCGAGTGGCGCCGAGGTCTTCCACGACATCCCGGGTGACCACGCTGATGGATTGTGGGGTTTCATGAATCGGAGTGTCGGTGCGCGTCGCACTGGCCGAACGGGTCGCTCGATACCCCTGTACCGGGCCCTGGGCCGGCTCTTCGAATGTGCCGTTGATATCGATCGCTTGTAACTCTATTGACGCAGGATCAGTCGGTGCCTGGTCAGCCCAGGTGGTCTGGGAAATGGCTTGGATCACACACAGAGAAACGAGAGTTCGACGCATCGACAGACAGCCTTGAGAAGATGCCGGGCACATCACGGGCTCGGCGAGAATTGATGACGAATAATATCAATTCCCATTCGCTGCTGATACGTTTTATCTCTGTAAAACAGGGGCAAGTGCAAAATTAATTGCGGCTCATGGCCGGGCATTAGTGACGCAATAGCCGACGCAGCGGAACCCCATCTTTGAGGACCGGCGACTTGATGACGATGTAACTGAAGTACTTGGATATACCGATGTTCTTGTCCAGCAGGCCTTCAATCACTTCCTGATAATGCTGGATGCTGCAGGTCATGAAACGCACCAGGTAATCGTAACCACCGCTGATCAAGTGGCACTCGAGTACCTCATCGACCAAACGGATATTGGACTCGAACTTGGCGAAGTCCTCCCGCTTGTGGTCGCTGAGCGTGATCTCGGTGAATACCGTGACCGAGTCGGTGATCTTGGCAAGATTGAGATGGGCTCTATATCCGGAAATATACCCGGCCGACTCGAGCCGCTTGACCCGTTGCAAACATGGGCTGGACGACAGACCCACCGCATCGGCCAAGCTGACGTTAGTCATTCGGCCGTCTTTTTGAAGTTCAACCAGGATACTGATATCAATTCGGTCTAGTTTGATTAAACCTTCCATCGTGTACCTCTTGATTGCCATTCAGTTATACAGTGGTTTTAGCAAAGTCAGCGTCGCAAAGATAGCTGATGCTGAGCGACCAAGTCGGCCATGCTATTGATGCAAAAATCCGCGGGACATTGCTGGGTATCGTTGCCATGGCCACGACAAATCAGGCACAAACCAGCCGATTTTGGCGGCTCGGCAGGAGGCCTGGAGACCTGCAGGATATCTTTGGCTTGCAGGTTATTGTCCTGCAGCCAGACGCTGTCCTCCAGTGGCTTGCTGACTCGGGAAAGCAAGTCTTCGGGCGTAATCCCCAATCGCTCACAGAGCTGTTCGCGATCCTCGGCATCACGATCGCAGCACACCAGCAGCCGATAGAATTTGCGCAGATACAACATGGCTCCGGGCGCATCCTCGAACAGCGTCCAATTGCCCACCGATCGGGCGAAACTCATCCCCTCCTCCCAACTGGCCTTGAGCCCATAACGCTCTGCCAACTGACGATGGGCGAAGCACAATAAGCCACTGAAACCCAGCTCGGAAAAACGTGGATAGAGCGTGCGCACCGCCTCGTCAAACGCAGCCAATACCTCTTCCCTGCCCAGCACGCCCGGATGGTTTTCGAGCAACGGTTGCAGGGCCGTCCAGATACCGGAGTCCCGATCGACAAGGACTTCGTCGCAATCGATCAGCAGTGCACGATAATCAGTCAGGAACATGGTGTGTTGCCTCCCATGATGCATTTCATCAATCCATGCGTTCCAAATGCCCCGGTTGGCGCAGTGCTACGTTGCGCCAACCGAAGCCTGAGATTAATTCAACACGCGTAATAAAGCTGCCTCAAGAATCGTCAGCGCTTCGTCGATCTGATCCTCTTCGGTGACCAGAGGCGCAAGGAAGCGCAGCACATTGCGGTACACGCCGCATTTGATCACCAACAGCCCGCCAACCCTGGCCTGATCGATCAGTTGCTGGGTGAGCTCGGCATCGGGGGTGCGGGCCTCATCGTCTTTGATCAGTTCGATCGCCAACATGAAGCCGGTGCCCCGTACGTCACCAATCCGAGGGTGACGTGCCTGCAAGCGCAGCAGGCCCTGACGCAACCGCTCGCCCAATACTTCACCGCGCGCGAGTAACTGCTCTTGTTCGTAGGTTTCGATCACCGCCAACGCCGCGGCGCAAGCCAGGGCATTACCACCATAAGTACCGCCAAGACCGCCGGGTAATGGCGCATCCATGATGTGTGCACGCCCCACCACGCCCGATATCGGCAAACCACCGGCCAGGCTCTTGGCGACGGTGACCAGGTCCGGCTGAATGCCTGCGTGCTGGAAACCGAACCATTTGCCGGTGCGGCCGAAGCCGGTCTGAATTTCATCGAGAATGAGCACGATGCCATGTTGTTCGGTCAGAGCCCGCAGTGCCTGGAGAAACTCCGGCGGCGCGGAAAGGAAGCCGCCATCGCCCTGCACCGGCTCGATGATGATCGCTGCGACTCGGTCCGCAGGGACTTGGGTCGCCAGCAATTCGTTCAAGGCTTGCAGGGCCATCTCGCTGGTGAAACCGCGATAGGCGTTAGGGTACGGGGTATGAAAGACCTCAGGAGCAAAGGGCCCGAAGTTCTGTTTGTAGGGTTGGCTCATGCCGGTCAAGGTCGTGCCGAGCAACGTGCGTCCATGGAAACCGCCGCGAAAGGAGATGACCGCTGGGCGATTGGTATGCGCGCGGGCGATCTTCACCGCGTTCTCCACAGCCTCTGCGCCGGAGGTAAACAGCGCCGCCTTATAGGCTTCGCGACCACCGACCAACTCGCACAAACGCTGGACCAGGTCGAGATAGGGTTTGTAGGCCACTACCTGGAAGCACGCATGGCTGACCTTTTGCAGTTGGGCTTGCACCGCCGCGACCACTTTCGGGTGATTGTGACCGATGTTCAACACGCCGATGCCGCCGACGAAATCCAAGTAACGCGCCCCATCCACGTCCCACACCTCGGAACCCTGGGCACGATCGATAACCAGCGGGTGTGCGGTGACCAAACCCCGTGGCACGAATTGATCGCGTTGACGGAGCAAACTCGGGGTTTCTTCGACTTTACTGTTCATTGGCATCTCTCATAGTGGGCCTGGCAACCGGAAAGCGGCTGCGATGTGCTTCACAGGTTAAGCTTTCGACACAATTGTCTAAGCCGAACTTGGCCTCTGAGAAATTCGGATCGACTGTTTTCACCCCGGTAAACAGCAGAATCCTTCAGCGGTGGCCAGCCCCATGGAATCTGCCGATATGCGCCCCCTACAACGCAGCGTCATGTGTTTACGCAGAGTCTTTCGACATATCCTGCTTTGTCACTCGGGCATGCTGGATGCTCCCTATTTAATGCGAGAAATGACCCATGGCCCTGCTCTATAAAGCTGACCCGGTGCGCGGCGAACACTGGAAGCGCCTATTCGCCGAGCATGCTCCAGATATCGAATGGCGTGCCTGGCCAGACATCGGCGATCCGCAGGATATTCGCTACCTGGCGGCCTGGCAGGCACCGGACGATCTCGACACCTTGTTGCCAAACCTGCAGGTATTGTTCACCTTGTCGGCCGGGGTCGATCAGCTTGACCTTGACCGTTTGCCCACGACCCTGCCAGTGGTTCGTTTACTCGACCCGAGCATCACCCGGGGCATGTGCGAATACGCCAGTTTTGCGGTACTGACCCTGCACCGGGACATGCTCCGTTATCGCCAGCAACAAATGGCCCGGTGCTGGCAGGCTCACCTGCTGCAACCGGCAGCCAAACGTCGGGTGGGCGTGATGGGGCTCGGCACGCAGGCTCAACAGATTCTGGCCACGTTGCAGCCCTTTGGCTTTGCCTTGTCGGGCTGGGCGCGCAGCGAACATCACATTGCCGGAGTCGACTGCTTTGCGGGTGCCGAGCAACTGCCGGCCTTCCTCGGCCAGTGCGACATCGTGCTTTGTGTCCTGCCATTGACCGAACAGACTAAAGGGATTCTCAGCCGTCAGTTGTTCCAGCACCTGCCCAAAGGCGCTGCCTTGGTCAACATGGGCCGGGGTGGGCATCTGGTAGAAGAGGATCTGCTTGAAGCCCTGGCCAGCGGCCAGCTCAGCGCGGCGGTGCTCGACGTACTGGAACAGGAGCCGGCAGCGCCGGATCATCCCTTCTGGCAACATCCGCAGATATTGCTGACACCGCATATCGCTGCGATGACCCAGCCAGAAAGCGCGTTTGGCGTATTGCTGGAGAATATCCGCCGGCATCAACGCGGTGAGTCAATGCTTGGCCAAGTTGACCGCAAGCGAAATTACTAACCAGCGGCTGTCAACTCGACAGAAACAAGCGCCCGGCCAGATTTGTTACTTCGCAAACAGGCAAATCTGGCGTTTTGCAAAACAGACCTGTTTTTCATCCCGTTTCGGGCTTCTGCGGGTCCCTCTTTCCCGGAAAAAGCAGTCGATAGTTGCTGCTGACCTTACCCCCCGTTTGAGCAATAACTGCGGCCTATGAAGTCGCAACTTATGCAATCTACCGAATTGATTGCAGCCCATTGTCAGGCCTCGCCATAGCTGCGATACAGCCACCGCTGTGTGCAGCCCGGCGGTGTTTTCTTCCGGTTTGCTTCGCAGAGTTTCACTTGAGCTGCCGTAAGCGCGTTGCCTGCCGTGCAGGCAACGAATACTAATAAGATCAAATGGGGTAAGCGATGAACTTCGCAAAACAAAGCTCTCTCTCCCTGGCTGTCATTGCCGCCACCGCGCAACTGGCAATAGCGGGTCAGCAACAGCAAGCCAACGGCTTCATCGAAGACAGCAGCCTCGGGCTGCTCAACCGTAATTTCTATATGAACCGCGACTTCCGCAATGGCGGCAGCAATAGCCAGGGGATCAACGGCTCCAAGCCGTCCAGCGAGCGCAACGGCTATCGCGAGGAGTGGGCACAGGGTGCCATGCTCAACTTCGCCTCCGGTTTCACCCAGGGCACCATTGGCTTTGGCACCGATGCCTTCGCCTACGGCGGGGTCAAGCTGGACACCGGCCGTGGCCGGGCTGGCAACGGCCTGTTGCCGATCAGCAACAACCGCACGGCAGATGCCGACGTGCCAGACGCCTATGGCGAGATCGGCGGCGCAGTGAAGATGCGCATTTCCTCCACCGTGCTGAAGTACGGCGAACAACGCCCGACCGCGCCGGTATTCGCCACCGGCGACAACCGTTTGCTGCCGGAAACCGCTACCGGCTTTCAGCTGACGAGCAACGAGTTCGATGCCTTATCCTTCGAGGGAGGCCACTTCACCGCATTCAACAATCGCAATTCGACCAACTCTGATGATGGGCTGTTCACCACATACGGTGGGACCGAAGCCGACAGCGTCGACTTCATCGGCGGCACCTATAAAATCAACGACAACCTCAGTCTGAAGGCGTACACCAGTGAGGCCGTCAATGTCTGGCGTCAGCACTTCGCCAGCGCCTCCTATACGATTCCCCTGGCTGACAAGCAGTCGCTGAATTTTGGTTTGACGGCCTATAAGACCAAGGACCAAGGGGAAGCGCGAGCCGGCAAACTGGACACCACGAGCTGGTCGGCCAAGGCGGCCTGGTCCATCGGCGCTCACAAGCTCACCCTGGCCTACCAGAAGATCGATGGCGACGAGTATTTCGACTACATCGGTGTGGACTCGATCTGGCTGGCCAACTCGGTTCAGTACTCCGACTTCAACGCCCCCAACGAGCGCTCCATCCAGGCTCGTTATGACCTGAACATGGCTACGTTCGGCATACCGGGGCTGAGCTTCATGGCCCGCTATGTCAAAGGTGATCAAATCGATGGCACCAAAGCCGATCCGAACGGTGCCTATGCCAACAAGGTGGGTGACGACCAGAAGGAGTGGGAGCGTGACCTGGAAGCCAAATACGTGATCCAGGAAGGGACCGCCAAGGACTTGTCCTTCCGCCTGCGCCAAGCCACCCATCGCTCCACCTCCTTCGACAGCGATATCGACGAAGTCCGTCTGATCATCGAGTACCCGCTGAGCATTCTGTAACGGTTGTTCCCGGCCGGTTTTGCTCGTGGACCCGGCCGGCTTTCTTGAAGGCCTGCTCCTCGCTCCCTTTGCCTCGAGGCGCCCATCCGGGCGCCTTTTTTTTCAGCAATATCACCATCAGGAGTGCCTTTCGCCTTGTCCTGCACCCTGAAACCCAACCCAGTATTTGCTGCCGATCCTGCTTCTCATTTGAGCAGTAACTGTGGTCTGCAGAGCCGTCGCTGACGGAATCTGCCGAATCAATTGGAGCCTCTTGTCAGGCCTCGCCGCAGGTGAGATACCAATACTTTCCGCGGAGAAATCCGACCGATTACGCTCCCTGTCAATGGAGACCTGCCATGTCCATTTCGCAACGCCCTGCCTATATCTATCGCCCCATGACCTCGGCCGATATGGCGTCGGCCCATGCCTTGTCCGTGCAGTTGAAGTGGCCCCACCGCCTGGAAGACTGGGCCATGCTGCAGCGCATCGCGCAGGGTTTTGTCGTAGAAGACGCAGGCCGCCTGATCGGTACCGCGTTCACCTGTGCGCAGGGACATTACGCCACGATCGGCCTGGTGATCGTCAGTGACGAGTACCAGGGCCAGGGTATAGGTCGCAAGCTGATGGAGCTGGCACTTGAGGCGTGCGGATCGCGTACCGCCATGCTCAATGCGACGCTGGCCGGCGCCCCGCTTTATGCCAGCCAGGGGTTCATTGACTTTGGACATATTCAACAACATCAGGGGCACGCGCGGGTTCCTGCACCGAATGACCTGGCAACCGGTGAACGCTGCCGCCCGCTGACCGAAGCCGATCGGAGCATGCAGATTGAACTGGCCAACGCCGGCAGCGGCCTGGACAGACACGCCGTGCTCAATGATCTGTTCGATGTTGTCGAACACTCGGTCGGTATCGAGCGCGATGGTCAGCTGCGCGCTTTCGCCCTGCTGCGCCCATTCGGCCGTGGTCGCTGTATCGGCCCGGTCATCGCAGAAAACCCAGAGCAGGCCAAACACTTGATCGCGGTGTTGCTGGCCCAAGTGCCAGGCGCCTTCGTGCGCATGGATATACCGTCCGACAGCGGTCTCGCCCCTTGGCTGGAAGAGGCCGGGCTGAAGCACGTCGACACCGTCGCACAAATGGCTCGCGGTACCCCACCGCAGGCTATCGGCGCAGTGCACCAGTTTGCTCTGGTGACTCAGGCCATCGGCTGACAAATCCCACCGTTACATCCAACGCTACACGATGCATTTTCCTGGAGAAACACCTTCATGCTAGAGCCCACTGCAGTGCTGTTGGCACACGCCGATGGCAGTCCCGTCCCAACAAAATTCACCCCCGGTTCGTTGGGGGCCAACGATCCTTTCGACAGACACATTGCTTATAACGGGCCGCAGGACATTGCTGCCGGCGTGGTCCAGGCGAGCGGACAATTCAACGTCGATGACTATCCCTACAGCGAAACGATCGTGGTTCACGCAGGACAAGTCACCCTGCAGAGCCAGGATTGCACGCTCCAGTTAAATCCCGGTGACAGCGCCGTGATCGCCCGCGGTACGTCGCTGCAGATCGAAGCGCAACCCGACTCTCTCTGGGCATTCTGTGCGGATACCCAGCCCGTTGAAGAGCGCAATCCCGGGCTCACGGCACTTCCCCCGCTAACCCTGCTCTCTCCCTCGGCAGCGCCGGATGCACAAATCCTGCTAAGCCCGGCACCGCAATGTCGCTCGCACAATGTGTTCGTCGAAGAAGCGACCAACTTGCGCATCGGCATCTGGGACTCGACGCCTTATACCCGCAGAGCGAGGCCGCACATGCTGCATGAACTGATGCACCTGCTTGAAGGCAGCGTCACCCTCCAGGTGGCGGACGGCGCCCATCTGACGGTCAACACTGGCGATACGGTGTTCGTACCCCGAGGCGCCCCATGCGCCTGGAAGAGCAGCGCCTATGTGCGCAAGTTTTACGTCGTCAAATAACTCGAACTGCGTGAGCGCCGGCAGATGGATTTCTCCTTCGCCGGCCCCACCACCGAACTGATCAATCAGTTACTACGGAGCACAGATAATGGGAATAGGTGGCTTCAGTACCGGCAAGCTCCTGATCATCCTGTTGATCGTGATCATGCTGTTCGGAACCAGGCGCCTGAAAGGTCTGGGGGCGGATCTCGGCGAAACGATCAGAGGATTTCGCAAATCCATAGGCGACGATAAGTCCGTCACTGATGAGCCCAAGGACACGTGAAGTCCGGCAGACCTAGATGCCATCACCCGGAGAGTACAAGGGATTAACCAAATCATAACTTAAAGCCCCTTGGCCTCATCCCCCTCGGCGTAGCTGTAGGGCGGGTAGCCCGCGTCACAAAGAATGACCACGTCTATAGGGTCGCTCGCCCAACTCCTCGCGTGCAACGCACACCCCAGTAAAACCATCAGCAACATCCGCATGAAAGGCTTCCTTCACATTCCGTTGATCCCCTCCGCTACCCCCTTCGCTACAAGGGAAGGGATGTTAAAAACGGGCGCGATAAACAAAAAAAAGCCCGCAGTGTGAACGGGCTAAAAGGGTGAGTCACAAGAATGAATAAAGCTTCCTGCTGACCAGTTGTTACCTCGGCTCAAAGCAACGCGGCGATTGCCCTGCCGACATCCTGGGTCGATCCCTGCCCTCCCAGATCGGGAGTGATTGGCCCCTCGGCGATGACCTGTTCGATCGCCTGTAGAATTCCGTCATGCGCCGCGCGATAACGTTCATCACCGTTGCCGAGGAAATCCAGCATCAAGGCCCCGGACCAGATCATCGCAATCGGGTTGGCGATGTTCTGCCCATAGATGTCCGGCGCCGAGCCATGCACCGGCTCGAACAGGGAGGGGAAGCGTCGCTCCGGATCGAGGTTGGCCGACGGCGCGATGCCGATGGTTCCAGCGCAGGCCGGTCCCAGGTCGGACAGAATGTCGCCGAACAAATTCGACGCCACCACCACATCGAAACGGTCCGGTTGCAGCACGAAACGCGCGCACAGAATGTCGATGTGTTGCTTGTCCCAGGTGACGTCCGGGTACTTCGCAGCCATCAATGCAGTGCGCTCGTCCCAGTACGGCATGCTGATGGAAATGCCGTTGGACTTGGTCGCCGCCGTCAGGCGTTTGCGCGGCCGGGTCTGGGCCAGGTCGAAGGCGAACTTGAGAATCCGGTCCACGCCGCGTCGGGTAAACACCGACTCTTGCAGCACGAACTCATGTTCGGTGCCTTCGAACATCTTGCCGCCGACCGACGAATACTCGCCTTCGGTATTTTCCCGGATCACCACAAAATCGATGTCCCCGGCTTCGCGCCCGGCCAGCGGACAGGGCACACCGGGAAACAGCCGCACCGGGCGGATGTTCACGTATTGGTCGAAGTCACGGCGAAACTTCAGCAGCGAACCCCACAGGGAAATGTGATCCGGCACTTTGTCCGGCCAGCCCACGGCGCCAAAGTAAATCGCGTCGAAGCCCTTGAGTTGCTCGAACCAGTCGGCGGGCATCATCTGCCCGTGTTCCAGGTAGTAGTCGCAATGCGCCCAGTCGAGAACCTCAATGCTCAAATCCAGTTGCCACTTCTTCGCGGCTTGTTCCAGTACCCGCAGCCCTTCCGGCAAGACTTCCTTGCCGATGCCATCGCCGGCAATCGCGGCGATTCTGAATGGTTTGCTCATCAATCGTGGCTCCTCAATATCTGTTCCAACGGTGACCGGATCACAGCCCACCGATGTGGAAGGCTTTGACTTCAAGGTATTCATCCAGGCCGTACTTGCTGCCTTCGCGACCCAGGCCCGATTGCTTGATACCGCCGAAGGGGGCGACTTCCATGGAAATGAGCCCGGTGTTGAGACCAATCATGCCGAACTCCAGCGCCTCGCCAAACCGCCATGAACGGCGCAAGTCCTGGGTGAAGAAATAGGCGCCCAAGCCATACGGCGTGGCATTTGCCAAGGCCAGCGCCTCTTCCTCAGTGGTAAAACGCATCAGCGGTGCAACTGGGCCGAAGGTTTCTTCGCTGGCCAGCAACATCCCGGCATGGGCTTCAGCGAGCACTGTCGGTTGGACGAACTGGCTGTCACCCTCGGGGATACCACCACAGAGCAGACGGGCTCCCTGGCTCAAGGCATCGTCGATATGTCGGGCGACCTTGCTCACCGCTGCGGCATTGATCAGTGGGCCGATGGTGACATCGGCGTCCAGGCCATTGCCGACCTTGAGCTTGCCCACCTCCTCCACCAAACGCTGGGCGAAGCGCTCGTAGATTCCGTCCTGCACCAGAATCCGGTTGGCGCAGACGCAGGTTTGCCCGGCGTTGCGAAACTTGCTGAGCATGATGCCGGCCACTGTCTGCTCAAGGTCAGCGTCGTCGAACACAATGAACGGCGCGTTACCGCCCAGTTCCAGGCTCAAGCGCTTGATGTGTTCGGCGCTCTGGCGCATCAGCAGTCGACCGACAGCGGTGGAACCGGTGAAGGAGATTTTGCGCACTGTCGGGTTGCCGGTCAGTTCTTCGCCGATGCCGGCGGGCATGCCGGTCACTACGTTGAACACCCCGACCGGAATGCCGACCCGTTCGGCGAGTACTGCCAGAGCCAGCGCCGACAGCGGGGTCAGGTCCGAGGGTTTGACAATGACCGGGCAGCCCGCCGCCAGGGCTGGTGCGCATTTACGGGTGATCATCGCGTTGGGGAAGTTCCACGGGGTGATCGCGGCGCAGACCCCGACCGGCTGCTTGAGCGTGAGCAAGCGGCGGTCGCCGCTGGGTGCCGGTATGGTTTCGCCGTAGACCCGTCGGGCTTCTTCGGCGAACCATTTGACGAAGCCGGCGCCGTAGCGAATTTCGCCCTTGGCTTCATTCAGCGGTTTGCCCTGTTCGCAGGTCATGATCAGCGCCAGGTCGTCGAGGTTGTCGATCATGGCCTGATACCAGCGCTCCAGCAGCGCCGCGCGCTCTGCCGCCGGGCGTGCGCGCCATGCCGGCCAGGCGCGGTCGGCGGCTTCAATGGCGCGTCGGGTTTCGCTGCCTTGCATCGCAGGTACGCGAGCGAGCAACTGGCCGCTGGCCGGGTCGATGACGTCAAGGGTGGCGGCGTTGTCGGCGCCGATCCACTGACCGTCGATGTAAGCGAGTTCTACCAGCAGGCTGGGGTCTTTCAGGCGATTTTTGAGCATGGTGTCGAGTCCTGTTCCGAGACAGCCTTCAGTCTATTGGGTCGTCCCGGACGAGGATGCTGAAAGCGCCGCCCCAGCAGCCTTCGAATGCTGAAAATCAGCATTCGACAGCAGGCTCTACCGTTGGTTTGTGATGATCGGACACGACTAACTCGGTCAGACGATGAAATGCTTGACCATGCTATTCAACTCGCTGGCCAAGCCCGCGAGTTCGCGGCTAGAGGCCTGGCTCTGATGGGTCCCGGCCGAAGCCTGTCGGGAAACATCACGGATATTGAGCAGGTTGCGGTCCACCTCACGGGCAACATGGGATTGCTCTTCGGTGGCACTTGCAATACACAGATTGCGTTCGTTGATCTGAGCGATGTCATCGACGATGGCATTCAGTGCCGCGCCTGCCGCACGAGCGACCTCCAGGGTTTCCCGGGTTTTACCATTGCTGCTTTGCATGGCTCGCAAGGTGCCGTGGCTGCTTTTTTGCACAGAGCCGATGATCGTCTCGATCTGTTTGGTCGATTCCTGGGTTCGTTGCGCCAACGCCCGGACCTCGTCCGCCACTACGGCGAAACCCCGTCCACTTTCGCCCGCGCGAGCCGCCTCGATCGCCGCATTCAAGGCAAGCAGGTTCGTTTGCTCGGCAACGCCGCGAATTACATCCATCACCGAGCCGATATCACCTATCTGGCCTGCCAGGGCCTGCAGGGCTCCGGCGGTATCCTCGATATCCTCGGTCAATGATTCGATGGCACCGACGGTACGGCTGACACTCTCCTGCCCCTGTCGCGAGCGCTGGTCTGCTGCCTGGGACACCTCCGAGGCCCAGGCGGCATTGCGCGCCACGTCTTCAATCGCGCCAGTCATTTGGGTCACCGCACTGGCTGCCTGATCGAGTTCAGCGCTCTGGCGTTGCACACCACGGGTGGCCTCATCGGTCACGGCGCTCAACTGAGCGGAGGTCGTGGCCAGTCGCTCGGAAGAACTCAACACCTGCCTGACGGTACTGCGCAAGTTCATCTGCATGCGTTCAAGCGCCTGCAGCAGGCGCGCCGCCTCATCCATGCCAACGATATCCAGTGATTGGGTCAGGTCACCCTTGGCGATACGCTCGGCTGCCGCCATGGCAATCGCCAACTGTTTCAACAGACGCAGCACGATCAAGGTCGCCAAGGTCCCGCCAGCTAACAGCAGTGCCAGCAAACCTGTAGACATCAGGATGAGTCTCTGCCGGTCACTGTCGCGGCGTTTCATCAGCGCCTCATCGAGCGCCGTCAGCGCTGATTGGCCGAGGGCATACAAGGCATCAACCGGTTTGTTGTAAGCAGTCAGGTAATCGCCAACCGGGTAATTGAGCTTAAGCGCGTACAAGGCATCGGTAGGCTCGTTAATCCCTGCGGAGTTTGCGCTGGGCACGAAATCCAGGTCCATTTCGACGACCGATACCAATCGCGCATTGCTGAGTTCAAGCGCCTGCTGGATCTGCGGACCTAGCGCCGTTAGCGGTGCTTCCAGCAGAGCCTTGAGTTCCGGCTCGGCAGCACTCGCCTTGGTCAAGGCACGTGCCGTCTTGTCAACGCTGCTCAGCGCCTGAGTGGCCAGGCCACGCAACGCACCTTGTTGCTCGGGCAAGATCCGGCCCTGTGCCAGATACAGGCCACCGGCACCACGCAACTGACCCAACAACTCGCTGGCTTTCGGCAATTCGATCAGGGCACCCGCAATCAGCGCGTCAGTCCCTAAAACCGGGTCCAGTGACAGTTCGAAGTGATCGAGCAACGCATCCTCAATCAGCAGGCAGGCTGCGATCAACTGGCTATGCCAGGCCAGACTCTGCGGACCTTTGACTGTGGCCTGGCTAACCTGGTCGGCCAGCTCGCGCCATTGTTGTTGCGTCTGCCGCCAGGTAGCCAGGATCTCGGGGCCGACCTCGGCCTCCTGTAACACACGCTCGGTTGCGTCGAAGGCGCGATCCACCTCGGCCTGCTTGTTCAGACGAGCCTCGTGGAAGGTCTGGTTGCCGCCCAGCACGACGGATGACAAATCGCGATGTTGCTGCGTCAAGTGAATGAGCTGGAGCAACCCCTGCACCGGTCGTATGCCGCGCAGCTCAAGATTTGTCTGGCGGCTATGCTGGTACGCACCCAGTACGTAAAGGCTGGTTGGAATGGCAATCAGGGTCACGGCTAGCAAGCCGAGCAAGACAAACTTGCCAGAGAATGACAGGCGCTCAAGCACTTTCATGAGGGAACTCCGGAAGGGTTGCGAGTGGCTAGCGGCTTTCTGAATAGACGCAGTCAAGCCTGGGAAGGCTTTCTCAGCACTTCCCACACTGTCGGTACGTTGAAGGGGTGAACCGGGCGTCATGCCATAACCAGGACACAAGCGTGGTGCGCAAAGTGTTCGGCGTAGGCAAACGGAACTCTAAAGCCGCATCGAGCCCAACAACCCTTGCAGAAAGTGCTCGCCGGCTTCCATCTGGTTGATCTCGATGAACTCGTCAGGCTTATGCGCCTGTTCTATCGAGCCCGGGCCACAGACCACCACGGGTACATCCAGCCGCTGTTTGAACAACCCGCCCTCGGTGCCGAAGGAGACCTTGGCGGTACCGGTATCCGGTGCGGCAAAGTTCTTCAGAAAACGCACCGCTTCGACACTCGGGTGAGTATCGAGGCCGGGATAGACGTTCAGGGTTTCGATTTCGATGTCCGCCACACTGGACAGCTTTTTGGCTTCACGCACGATCACTTCGGCGCGCTCGCGCATCTGCTCCAGAAACTGATCCGGATCGTCCGCCGGCAAGTTACGCACTTCGAAATCGAGGGTGCACAGATTCGGCACGATGTTCAGCGCCTTGCCGCCGACAATCTGCCCGACATGCACGGTGCTGTAAGGCACGTCGTAATCCGCATCCTGCGCGCCCTGCTCTTGCAGTTGCAGCTGGCTCTGACGCAGCGCAGCGATGAAATCACAAGCCACGTGAATCGCGTTGACCGAACGCGGTGCCAGCGAGGAATGCGCTTCCAGGCCGCGACAGTAAGTGCGGTAAGAACCCTTGCCCTTGTGCCCAAGCACGAATTGCATATGGGTAGGTTCGCCAATCACACATAAAAACGGCCGCACCGGCGCCAGGTGCAACACGTCGAGCAAACGGCGCACACCCACGCAACCGATCTCTTCGTCATGGGACAGCGCCAATTGCAATGGCCGATTCAAGGAATGGTCAGCGGCGTCGAGCATGGCGTCGATGGCCAGCGCGATAAAGCCCTTCATATCGCAACTGCCACGCCCGTAAATCCGCCCGTCCTGCACCGTCGCCTGAAACGCCGGAAAGGTCCAGGCCTGCCCCGCTGCCGGCACCACATCGGTGTGCCCGGACAGCAAAATCCCCGGCACCTCCCGTGGACCGGTACTGGCGAACAGGTTGGCCTTTTTGCCGCTTTCGTCCTTGACGATCAATGACTCGATGCCCTTGGTCAGCAGCAGATCGCGCACGTACTCGATCAAGGCCATGTTCGACTCCGACGACACGGTGTCAAAGGCCATCAGACGTTTGAGAATGTCCAGTACGCGGGGTTTCATAAAGCCCTGCTCCTTTGCTCAGTTGTCCGTTGCTCGGCTGAAGACGCGAACCGGTTGATGGAGAACGGTAAAATCGAAGTGCTGGTGCTGCCGGTGCTGATCAGTTCGGCCATCACGTCGCCCACGCCCGGACCGAGCTGGAAGCCATGGCCGGAGAAACCGAAGGCATAGAACAAGCCATCAACGGTGCCGCTTGGCCCCATCACCGGCAGAGAATCAGACAGATAGCCTTCGATGCCGCTCCACACGCGGATGATGTTCAGGTTGCCGACACCCGGCAGCAGGCGCCGCATCTGATCCATCTGATTGAGAATGCTGCGCGGCTCGACATAGGCCCGACGGTTGAGCATGTCTGGTTCGCTGCGATAGCCGCCACCGATGATGATGTTGCCGCGGGGTATCTGGCGGAAATAGATCACTTCCTCGGGAATTTTGGTGTACACGCCGATCACCGTCGGCAAGGCGTACGGCACCGGTTCGGTCACGGCCATTTGCGGACCTTTGGTCTCAAGCGGCACCGGCTCGCCGAACTGCGCCGAGAGTTTCTGGCCCCAGGCGCCGGCAGTAATCAGCAGGCGTTCTGCGCTGAACTGGCGGCCGTCGGTGGTACGGATGTTGAACTCGCCGCCGACCTTCTGCACCTCGGCCACTTCAGTCCGTTCTTCGATCCGTGCGCCGAGACGTCGTGCCGCCCGGGCAAACGCCGGGGCTGCCAGACGCGGGTTGGCGTGACCATCGTGGGGAGCGTAGGAGCCGCCCTTCACATCCGGGCCGAGGAACGGAAAGCGCTTGTGCAACTCGTCGCCACGAAAGATCTTCAAGTCCAGCTGCTCCGCCTCAGGGGCGTCTGCGTAGGCTTGCAACTCGGCGATTTCGTCTTCGCGGTAACACACGCGCAAATGCCCGCTGGCGATGAATTCCAGGTCATCGTCGATCAGCTCCGGCAGACGCTTCCACAGCGCCCAGGAGCGATTGGCCAGTTCCAGCTGCCCAAGATAACGCCCTTGACGTCGCACGTTGCCGAAGTTCACGCCGCTGGCGTACTGACCGATCTGGTCGCGTTCCAGCAAAATCACTGACTTGCCGCGCTGGCGCAGAAAAAACGCCGCCGCCGAGCCCATCAGGCCGCCGCCGACAATCACGACATCGGCTTTGTGTAGCGTCATGACGACACCTCCTCGGTGAGCATCGAAAGGGGTTTGACCGGTGCCTGACCGCGCTGACGACCGACCTGTTCCACGCAAACGCCGGCGGCCGCGGCAATCACTTCAGCCCCGGCCTGGGAGCAATAACGCCCCTGGCAGCGGCCCATGCCGACCCGGCTGAAAGCCTTGGCCCGGTTGACTTCACAGGCGCCTTTTTCCCGGACCACTGCACGCAATTCACCTGCGCTGATCATTTCGCAGCGGCAGACGATGGCCGTGTCCGGCAACGCTTTGGCTTGCGCCGTCGGCCAGGGAAACGCCTGGGCCAGACCGAGACGAAATTCATCCATCACCGCCAGCGCGTGCCGTTGTTCGTCGCGCAACCCGATGTTCACCGGTTGCTGCAGATCCTCCAGCAACGCCATGGCCACCAGTCTCCCGGCGTGCTCGGCAGCATCGGCACCGCGAACTTTCGAACCGTCGCCGGCGGCATATACACCGCTGACCGAGGTCCGACCGTCTTCATCGACGGCCAGCCACCATTGGCTGGAGGCCTCATCAAAGCGCATACGGCAGCCGGCCAGGTCGGCCAATTGGGTTTCCGGGCGCAAGTGATAACCCAGCGCCACGGCATCGCACGCCACCGTCAAGGTGTCGCCGCGCGCCGTGCGCACGCGTACGCCACTGACACCGTTGGCCGGATCGCCCAGCACTTGAAGCGGCGAAATGCCCAGATGCACCGGGATTTTCGCTCGATAGAGCTGCGCCAGCAGTTTCATCCCGGTGAACAGCAATCCGGGGCGCGCCAACAGCTTGGGCAACGCACCGATCCGCTTGCTCAACGGCGAAGTGTCGAGCACCGCCGCGACCTTGGCCCCGGCTTTCACATACTGACTGGCGACCAGATACAGCAACGGTCCGCTGCCCATGAACACCACGCGGTGGCCGATGGATACTGCCTGGGACTTGAGCGCGATCTGCGCCCCGCCGAGGCTGTAAGTGCCCGCCAACTGCCAGCCTTCAATCGGCATCAAGCGGTCGGTGGCACCGGTGCACAGGATCAGCGTGTCGAAATCCACCGTCGAGTGCTTGCCCTGGCTGACGCAGCACAGTTGCCCCGGCGTCAGGTTCCACACCAGTGTGTCCGCACGATAGTCGATCTGCCCGCGCAAGCGGTCGAAGCTCTGGTGCAGGTCGTTGGCCTTGGCGGCTTCGGTGCCATACAGCGTGGCGTAATCGCGGGTAAAGCCTTCGGGTTGGCGACGGTAGATCTGCCCGCCATCCCGGCGATTCTCGTCAATCAGGATGGGCTTGAAACCAGCGGCGACCAGGGTTTCGGCACAACGTATGCCGGCCGGCCCGGCGCCGACGATAACGACTCGGTGAGTGCTCAGCCGCGCAGTGGCCATATCGCCTCCGGTTGTGTGGTGACAATATCCAGCCCTTCACGGACTTCATTGGAACAGGCGCGCAGACGCTCGCCGCTGCGGGTCCAGACCCAGCAGTCCTGGCAGGCGCCCATCAGGCAGAAACCGGCGCGGCGGCCCGGATCGAACTCCGATTGGCGCAACGCCGAACCCTGGGTCAGCAACGCGACCATCAGCGTATCGCCCTGCAGCGCCTCGATAGGCTTGCCGTCTACCTGCAGTTTGATGGTGGGGCGGCCCTGTTCGGCCAGCCTTACGAAACGCCCGTTCATGCATAGGCTCCCGCGATCATGCTGTTTGAATCCTTCTGGGTTTTCAGCAACTCGGCACTGTCGTGATGACAAAGGACTTCACTGCCGCCAACAATCATCCGACGGGGCGCAGGGACGCAATTGCACAGACCGTCGACCCGCACCGGGCAACGATTGAGGAAGGTGCACAGCCCAGGCACATCGGCCTTGGCCCCGATCGGCGGCAGCGTTCCGCAGGTGGTTGTTCCGCAAGCTTCCAGCCAGCCCTGGCGCAACTCCGGCACCGAATGGATCAACAAATCGGTGTAGGGATGAAACGGCGCCTCAGCGTACGACTGGCGACTGCCGGCCTGAATCTTGTGGCCGCTGTACATCACCACAATGTCGTCGCACAGCGCCCGCACGGTGGAGATGTCATGGCTGATGAACAGATAGGACACCCCCAGTTGCTGGCGCAGGTCACGCAGCAGTTCGAGAATCGCTGCACCCACCACGGTATCCAGCGCGGAGGTCACCTCGTCGCACAGAATCAGATCCGGTTTGGCTGCCAGGGCCCGGGCCAGATTGACCCGTTGTTTTTGCCCACCGGACAGTTCGTTCGGACGACGTTCAGCCAGGCTCCGTGGCAGGCGCACCAGGTCCAGCAGCTCATCGATACGCTGGCGCAGTGCGGCGCCCTTGAGGCCGAAATACATCTTCAGCGGCCGGCTCAGGATGGTGCTGACGCTGTGCATCGGGTTGAGCGCGGTGTCGGCATTCTGGAAGACCATTTGAATACGTCGGAACTGCTCGTCGGTGCGCGACGACAGGCTGCCACCCAAGGGCTGGCCATCGAAGGTCAGCCCGCCGAGGGCCGGCGCCAACAATCCGGCCACCACCCGCGCCAGGGTCGACTTGCCGGAACCCGACTCACCGATCACGCCGATGGCCTGGCCTCTGCGAACCGTCAGGTCGATGTCTTCCAGCACGCGAATGGCCGGCATGCCTTGCGCGTTCTTGTTGCCGTAACCGGCGGTCAGGCCGTGGATAGTCAGTAGCGGCGTCTCTTCGGCGATGCCGCAAGGCGGGCGGATCGTCGTATCCGGCCGCGCCGCCGCCAACAGGCTGCGGGTGTATTCATGGGCCGGACCATCGAGCAATGGGCCGGTGGCGCTCTGTTCGAAGATCTGGCCGCCATTGAGCACCACGATCTGGTCAGCCATCTGCGCGACCACGGCCAAGTCATGGGACACATAGACCGCTGTCGCCCCACGTTCACGGACCACCCGTTTGAAGGCACGCAGCACATCGATCTGGGTGGTCACATCAAGCGCCGTCGTCGGCTCGTCGAGCACTACCAGCAATGGATCGCTGATCAGCGCCATGGCCGCCATCACCCGTTGCAGTTGCCCGCCGGAGACTTGATGGGGGTAGCGTTGGCCAATGCGATCGGGGTCTGGCAGGGCCAGATCGCGGAACAACTCGATGGCCTTGGCCTCAAGCACAGCCCGGCTGCCCAGACCATGAATCAACGCGCCCTCCACCACTTGGTCGATGAGTTTTTTCGCCGGGTTGAACGCCGCCGCAGCGCTTTGCGCGATGTACGACACCCGATTGCCGCGCAGGCCTTGCAGCTCGCTTTCGCTCAACGCCAGCATGTCGTGTTCGCCGATTTGCACCACGCCGCCCGCCAGCCGACAACCGCGCCGGGCATAACCGAGCAACGCCAAGGCAATAGTGGTTTTGCCGGAGCCGGACTCACCGATCAACGCCAGCACTTCACCTTTTTGCAGGGAGAAGCTCACGCCCTTGACGATTTCCACCTCAC
Organism: Pseudomonas wuhanensis; assembly: GCF_030687395.1. Taxonomy (GTDB): domain Bacteria; phylum Pseudomonadota; class Gammaproteobacteria; order Pseudomonadales; family Pseudomonadaceae; genus Aquipseudomonas; species Aquipseudomonas wuhanensis. The sequence continues at coordinate 3,353,249 of NZ_CP117430.1, forward strand.
CGAGCTCGCCACAGGCGACCACTCGCAGGTCCTGAACTCGAATTAATTCGCTCATTTCAATGGCCTCCCGAACGTCGACTACGTCGCGACGAAAACCGGTCGATAAACAGATTCACACCGATGGTCAGGGTGCCGATGGCCAACGCCGGAATCACGATGGCAGGCGCGCCCTGGTTGAGGCCGCCGATGTTCTCGCGCACCAGCGACCCGAGGTCGGCATCCGGCGGTTGCACGCCCAGGCCCAGGAAGCTCATGCCGCTGAGCAGCAACACGATGAAACCAAAGCGCAGCCCCAGGTCTGCCAGTACCGGGTTGAGCATATTCGGCAGAATTTCCACGCAAGCCACATACAGCCGACGCTCGCCACGAGTACGGGCCACTTGCACGTACTCCAGCGCTTCGATGTTCACCGCCATGCTGCGGGCGATACGGAACGCACCCGGGGTGAAGCTCAGTACCGCCGTGCAAATCAGCAAGGTGACCGAGGAGCCGAAGGCTGAGACCATGATCAGCGCCAGCATCTTGCTCGGGATCGAAATGAAGGCGTCCATCAGGCGACTGATCAACTCATCCAGCCACTTTGGTGAAACCACCGACAGCAACGCAAAGCTGGTTCCCAGACCGCTGGCCAACACCGCGGCTATCAACGCCAGGCCGACGGTGAATCGTGCGCCGACGAGGATCCGGCTGAGCATGTCGCGGCCCAGGTAATCGGTGCCGAACGGGTACGCCGCGCTCAGGTTGTCGAAGACATTATCAGAGACCACTTCCCCCACCGGATGTGGCGCCAGCCATGGGCCGAAGATGGCCACCAGCAACCAGATCACACACATCGCAGCGCCAATCAGGCCGAGCCAGGACGATCCGTGGGAAACCTTGCCCAGCGCTAATTTGGTAGGAGCCGGCGATTTCACAATGAGATTGTTCATTGATTTCTCAGCCTCGGATTGGAAAGAATCGCGCACAGGTCGGCAATCAGCACCAACGTCAGGTACGCCGTACAAAACAACATGGTGCAGGCTTGAACGAGGGCCATGTCGCGGTTGGTCACGGCATCGACCATCAGGCTGGCGATGCCGGGGTAGTTGAAGATCGTCTCGACGATCACCACCCCGCCCAACAGATAGGACAGGCTCAGGGCGATGGCATTGGCAATCGGCCCGATGGCATTGGGCAAGGCATGGCGCAGGACGATCCGCATCTTGCTCACGCCTTTGAGCCGGGCCATTTCCACGTAAGGACTGTCGAGCTGGTCGATCACCGCCGCTCGAGTCATGCGCGCCATTTGCGCGACAATCACGCAGCACAGCGTCATCACCGGCAATGCGTAAGTGCGCATGAATTGCCAGGGTGACGTGATGTCACTGGCATAGGACAGCGCCGACAACCAGCCCAGGTTCACCGCAAAAATCAGCACCGCCAGGGTCGCTACCAGAAACTCCGGCACCGCCACCATGGTCAAGGTCAGAAAGCTGAGGACACTGTCGATGCGCCCGCCCCGGCCCATGGCTGAACCGATGCCAAGGATCAGCGCCACCGGCACTGATACCAGCGCCGTGGCGGCCGCCAGCATCAGAGTGTTGGGCAGCCGCCCGGCCATCAAGTCACTGACCGGCATGGCGTTGGATACCGACAGCCCCATGTCACCGCTAAGCAGGTTCATCAACCAGTGCAGGTAACGCAACACACCGGGCTGATCCAGCCCCATCTTCAGGCGCAAGGCTGCCACTTGTTCCGGCGTGGCGAACTGCCCCAGAGACTGTTGAGCCGCGTCCCCCGGCAGCACCGCCGTGATGGCGAAAACCACCATGGACACAATCAACAAGGTCACGATCGCCGCGCCCAGGCGCCGGCCGATCAACCAAAGTGTGTTGCTATTCATCACCCTTTCCTCATGCAATATCGCTGCAGCAAAAACCCGACTTTCATCAAGCGTCCAGCCAGATCTGCTCGGCAAACATGTAGCCCATGAAACCGCCCAGAGGGTTGGTGCCATAGCCTTTGACGCGCTGGTCGGCGCCATCGATGTTGCTGATGAACACCGGCACGCCGATACCGCTGTGCTGATGCACCAGGGTTTGCATGTCTGCGTACATCTTGCCTCGCTTGACCTCGTCGGTTTCACCGCGGGCCTGTATCAGCAACTGGTCGAACTGATCGTTCTTCCAGCCCGATTCGTTCCATGGCGCGCTGGACTGGAAGAACTGCGAGAAAAGCATGTCGGCATTGGGCCGCGGGTTGATGTTGCCGAAGCTGATCGGATGCTTCGCCCAGTGGTTGGACCAGTAGCCATCGCTCGGCAGGCGGTTGACGTCGAGCTTGAGCCCGGCCTGTTTGGCCGACTGCTGCAGCAGCACGGCGATATCCACCGAACCGGTTGCGGCGGGCGAGCACATCAACGGCATGGTGATGTTTTCCATGCCGGCCTTTTTGAGCAGGAACTTGGCTTTTTCCGGATCGTAGGCACGTTGTGGCAGGTCGGCGTTGTAGAAGCGCGCACCGGGTGCGATCGGGTGATCGTTGCCGACCCTGGCGAAACCACGGAATATCGCCGACTTGATCTGTTCCCGGTCCAGCAGCAATTTCATGGCTTCGGTGAATTCCGGGCTTTTGCCCGGCAACTGGTCCTGGCGGATGATCAGGTCGGTGTAGTTACCCGATGGCGAGTCCACGACCCGATGCTTGGTGCTGGCCTTGATGCGGACCGTTGAGCGAGGGTTTACCTCGTTGACGATGTGTACGTCGCCCGATAACAGGGCGTTGATCCGTGACGACTCGTCGGCAATGCCGATAAATTCGATCTCGTCCAGATACGGCAAGCCGGGTTTCCAGTAATTGGTATTGCGCACACCAATCGAACGCACCCCAGGCTTGAACTCCTTAGCCTTGAACGGACCGGTACCGATGCCCAGGCTGAAATCGCTCGTACCTTCAGGAACGATCAGCATGTGAGAGATGGCAAGAACCGACGGCAGTTCAGCATTGGGGCCGCTCAGTTGTATCTGCACTTCGTGGGTGCCGTTGGCCTTGACTTCGGCGAACTGCGACGCCAGCGGCAGGACCTTGGAACCGGTGATCGGATCCTTGTGCCGCAACAGAGAAAACACCACGTCGGCCGCTGTCAGAGGCTTGCCGTTGTGGAAGACCACTTCCTTGCGCAGAGTAATCACCCAGAGCGTGGCGTCAGTGGTGTCGATACGCTCGGCCAACTCCAGTTGCGGCACCATATGGCTGTCGAAACGCGTCAGACCGTTGTAGAACATGTAATGGCGCACATAGTCGGTGGACGATGAGCCTTTGGCCGGGTCCAGCGTATCGGCGGTGGAACTGGATGAGCCTGCGACGCGGATACGACCGCCGGGTTTGCCTTTGCCAGGGCTTGCGGCTTCATCATCGGCAAACAGCTTGCCGGCGGCGCCGAACAGGCTGCCCGCGCCCGCGACGGCCACCCCTGCCAACCCCAGCATTTGCAATGCATTGCGGCGTGACATGCCGCGATTGAGCCCTTCGAAAATGCGCAGACTTTCTTTCCCTGTGATCAACTGGGAGTCGATACTGTTTTTGTTGTCAGTCATGTCAGTTCTACCTTTCGAAAAATGATAAGGCTCGAGTGCTCGCGATTAATCGTGTGTGGTTGAAACGTAAAGCAAATACCTTGAACTCAGTGTAGGTAGTCCTGCAGGCGGTAATACGCACCTACCAAGGGCAGGAACCAGGGCTTGCCGAAATGCCCGGGAATGGCTGGCCAGTCGAGTTCGCGCCACGGGTTAGCCTCGACCTTGCCGGCCATGACCTCGGCCATGACCTGCCCCATGTGCACCGACATCTGCACCCCATGACCGCTGTAACCCATGGAGTAATAAACCCCTCCATGCTGGCCGGCCCGGGGCAACCGATCGGAGGTCATGTCCACCAACCCACCCCAGCAATAGTCGATTTTCACGCCAGCCAACTGCGGGAACATCTGCACCATCGCCGCTTGCAATACCTTGCCGCTCTTGGCGTCGGAAACGCTGTCAGACATGGCAAACCGCGCACGGCCGCCAAACAGCAAACGGTTGTCCGGCGTCAGGCGGAAGTAGTTACCGATCATGCGGCTGGTGACATAGGAACGCCGTGCTGGCAGCAAGCTGTCGATCAGGGCCTGCGGTAGCACCTCGGTGGCGATTACGAAACTGCCCACCGGCACGATCCGCCGCCGATACCAACCCAATCCGCCCTGCTGGCACGTGCCTGTAGCGAGCAGAACCTGTTTGGCGTGCAGCGAGCCCTTGGCGGTATTGACCTGATAGCCGCCGGCACGGGCTTTCCAGTCCGTCACCGGTGTACCTTGATAGATCAACGCACCGTGACGTGCTGCCGCCTCGGCCAGACCGACACCGAAGCGCCCGACATGCATTTGCACGCCGTTACGCTGCAGCAAGCCTCCATGGAACTGGGCCGAGTTGACTTCAGCACGGACCTCTTGCGCAGAGAGCAACTCGACCTCGGCATCGACCTCCCGCCGAATCAGTTCGCAAGTGCGCGCCAGGCCTTCGTAATGCATCGGTTTGGCGGCCAGCTTGAGCTTGCCATTGCGCTTGAGGTCGCAGGCAATCTGCTCCCCCTCCACCAGCGAGACGACACTCTGCACGGCGCTTTCATAGGCCAGGTAATAGGCTCGCGCTTTATCAGCGCCGAGGCTGGCGCTGAGTGCCGCGTAGTCCTGGGCAACGCCGGTGTTGCACTGACCGCCGTTGCGCCCGGAGGCTTCGCCAATCACCCTTCCGCCTTCCAGCACCACCACACTGGCCCCCTTCAAGGCCAGGGCCCGGGCCGCCGCCAGACCGGTGAGACCACCACCAACGATGGCCACATCGACCTGCCCGGGCAACGCACCGAGCTGGGCACCGGTGAATGCCGGTGCGGTATCGAGCCAATAGGACTCACTGCCCATGTCTAACCCCTTTTACCTTGAAGAGTGCCCTGAGACTCAGAGACCGACCAACCCAGCCAAACCACCGATATCGGGGATCTGGTGGTAGCTGTAGCAGGCGTTTCCAGGCTGTTCGTGACCACGGGCAACGAAGGCTTTGTTCTTGATCTTCATATCGTCGGCCGGCATCAGGTCGTAACGGAAGCTCGAAGACACATGCAGAACGTCCTCCGGCCCGCAGCCGAGGTTATCGAGCATGAACTCGAAGGCGGCCAGGCGCGGCTTGTAGGCCTGGGCTTGCTGGGCAGTGAAGACTTTATGGAAAGGCGCGCCGAGCTTGTCGACGTTGGACATGATCTGCTCGTCCATCGCGTTGGAGAAAATTACCAGCGGGATCTTGTCGGCGATTTTCGCCAGGCCGGCCGGTACGTCGGCATGCGGACCCCACGTTGGTACGGCATCGTAATAGAGCTGGCCTTCGCCTTTGTACTCGATGCCCCAACGCTTGCAGACCCGCGCCAGAGAGGTCTTGATAATCTCATCATACGGCCGCCAGTCACCCATCACCTGATCCAGACGATAGGCGGAGAAGTCCTTGACGAACTGATCCATTTGCCCGGCTGGAACACGATCGGCGAACAGTTCGCGCGTCATGTTTCCCATCTGGAAATTGGTCAACGTGCCATAGCAGTCGAAGGTAATAAACTTGGGTCGAAGAAAGCTCATGAGTGCAGTCCTGGATAATTGTTGATGTCATGGTGGGGCAAGCAATTACTCCGTTCGGGAAGCATCGGGGTAACGCTGCATCACGAATTCATTACAACATCATGAGACCATGCATAAATCGTTAAATGTGCAGGCAGCTTGGTACAAACCACCGTTTTGCAGGGCTCGCTCAGCAGACTTTGCGGAACGCTCCAGACTCGGGCGTTTCACCTCGGTTTTTACGCCTTTTCGGGCAGTTATGGTGCGCTGACGAGCCCTGCACAACCGAAATCAAGCGGCGCAATCAAGCAGTTTGCTCTGGTTACCAAAAGCTATCGACTAACCGTCAGCAAGAGGCTTTATCAGACGGGTTACTGACGTAAAACGAGTCAAGTTACGTTGGTGCAAAGTTAGCCCGGCAGATACAGCAGATTGTCCTTTGCAACCTTAAAGAACGGCATATTTCGTCTGGCCTGCTTTGTTAGCTTATTGAGAAGACTCGGCAGCCTTGCAAGGTCGCAAGACAGCCCGCCCTCTGCTGCTCGCAGTGCCTATTACCGTTCTAAGGGAGCTAATTGGATGACAACACAATCTTTGAATAGCCACAGCGTCGATCCGCAAACGTCTCACACGTTTTATATCAACGGCTGTTGGTCTTCCCCGGCAATCCCGGCCAGTTTGCCGGTGGTCAATCCGGCAACTGAAGAGGTTGTTGCGCACGTCGCGCAAGGGTCCGCCGCGGATGTTGATCGGGCAGTCGCTGCGGCTCGTGCAGCATTTGCTGGTTGGTCTGCCACCTCGGCAGAATCGCGCGCGCTTTTCCTTGGAAAGATCTATGACCTCATCCTTGAACGAAAAGAAGTGCTTGCCCAGGCGATCTCTCTCGAAATGGGCGCTGCCATCGGTTCCGCACGGGCCATGCAAGTGCCTCTTGCAGCCGAACATGTGCGGGTCGCACGTGATCTGCTGTCCACCTATCGTTTCCAAACGGTTGAAGGCGGCACCGCGATTGAACGCGAACCCATAGGCGTCTGCGCTCTCATTACTCCGTGGAACTGGCCGCTTTATCAAATCACTGCGAAAGTCGCCCCGGCTATTGCTGCCGGCTGCACAGTGGTTTTGAAACCCAGCGAGCTGTCGCCACTGAGCGCCCTTCTTTTCGCACAACTGGTGCATGACGCCGGCCTTCCACCGGGCGTGTTCAACCTTGTGAATGGAAGCGGTTCCGAGGTCGGCGCAGCCATGGCGGCACACCCTGATATCGATATGATTTCGATTACCGGCTCAAACCGCGCGGGCGCGCTGGTCGCCCAGGCAGCCGCCCATACAGTGAAGCGCGTTACGCAAGAACTGGGAGGCAAGTCCCCGAACGTTCTGCTTCCCGACGCTGACTTCGCCAAAGCCGTCCCGCTGGGAGTGATGTCTGCGTTTCGCAACGTCGGACAATCGTGCAGCGCCCCGACAAGAATGATCGTTCCCAAGGACAGGCTGGCAGAGGTCGAATCGCTGGCTGCTGCAACCGCCAATGCGATTATCGTGGGAGATCCACAATCGGAAGAGACGGTACTCGGTCCGATTGCCAATGAGGCCCAGTTCAATCGCGTGCAAGCAATGATCGAGGCTGGCCTGAATGAGGGCGCAAAACTCGTTTGCGGTGGACCAGGACGTGTGCCGGGCCATGAAAAGGGTTTCTACACCCGACCGACTGTTTTCTCCGAGGTCGATTCCGCCATGCGAATCGCTCAAGAAGAAATTTTTGGCCCAGTGTTGTGCATCATTCCGTATGAGACGGTCGATGAGGCGGTCGCTATCGCAAACGACACGGTTTATGGGCTGGGCGCCCATGTTCAGGCTCAGAACCTTGATCTTGCACGTGCCGTTGCCTCTCGCATCCGCGCCGGACAAGTGCACCTGAATTACCCCGCCTGGAATCCAATGGCTCCGTTCGGTGGCTACAAGCGATCTGGTAATGGTCGTGAGTATGGTGTCTACGGCTTTGAAGAGTATCTGGAAACCAAAGCGATCATTGGATTTGGCGGATCGCTGGAGAGCCCTTCGCGCACATAGAACTCATGGCTTTGACCGTTGAGCGTTTTAACGTACGCGGAGTCATTAATGCCCGGGCATTGGACTGCCTGGGCGTTATACAACGCTTTTTCGCCTGACCGAGTCTGGGCTCGCAATGCGGCTCGGTTGAGGCAACCGGGGCGTACGCAATAACAGACTGATTTCCTCTGCGCTGATCGCACTGCTGAAAAAATGGCCCTGGATTTCGTCGCCGCCGTTTTCACGCAGGAAGGTTTGCTGCTCTTCGGTTTCGACACCTTCGGCCACTTGGCGAGACTCCTTCAACCACGCTTAGATTCCGAAGCTGAACTCAGAATTCACAGTGCCCGGTCCAGCGCAACCTCAATGATGGTGCCGCGGGCCTGGCCTCAGCAACACTCCAACATCAGCCCCTCCCCAACTGATTATGGCCAAACCTCAAAAAACTCATGTCGAGCTTCCTTCCCTGAAGAGCCATAGGTTGGCCCGCCTGGATCGCCGCATTGCCAACAGCTTTGCCAATCACATTAAGCACTACGACCAATAAGCTCAGTGTTATTAACTGACTATTGCGCTTAGTCCCTGAGACCACCCCTCTATTCGTGGTTCACTTGCAGTTTTACGCTGCCTGAACCCCATGATTTCGACTTCTTACCAAAGAGGTGCTTTTGAATGCCTCCAGGACCGCCATAAAAACGTCGTCAACTTTTTGAAATCATTAACAACATCCAAACATGAGAACTAATAACGTCCAGGCGAACACCCGAAAACACGTTGCTGACGTTTAATAACATTGTTTGACACCCGAACACAGACGTCTGAATATAGGCAAACCCCTTCCATACCAAGACGATACGTCGGTTTTTTTAGTTAACGGAATATTGAGTTTCTGAGTCACTTCATTCTTGGTGCAATGCATGAAATATGTGGACGACATTACGAAACTTTTTACAAGTTTTGGTGCTAGTGCGGGAAGTTACCAGGAAATACAACCCAACTATAAAAACTTTAAAGATGATCTGAGTACAACTACGACACCCATGACTGAGCAAGGGTTAATAGATGTATTATCTCCCCTGAAACCCACTGCCACAGTGTCACTACTTGGCGAGCAAAAGCCTCCTTTATTGTTGATTGACACGCCGGTTGAACCTGCGAAGAACATCACCCTCTCACTGGCTGCCTCCCTGCTGAAGGAGCGCCCTGAAGCCTCTGCAACGAGTGATCGCCAGCGATTGAGCGATCTGTTGCGCGACCTCAACCAGATGCGTAGAGGCGGCCTGCCGGAAACACCTCGCAAGCGCACCAAGGCGAAGGTCATCGCGATCATTTCGGCAAACGGAGGGGTGGGCAAAAGCACCATCGCTGCTGGTCTTGCGAAAACACTTAGGCGTCCTGGCGGGCGAACCATTGCCATTGATCTGGACCCTCAGAACGCCCTGTCCAGCCATTTGGGCATCACCAGACAAGTTCCTGGTCTGATCCAGCTGAAACAACAAGACGCAGATTGGGGGGCTCATTGTCTACCGGGCTATGGTGACAGTGAGTGCCTGCCCTTCGGCATTGACGAGGTGAACGATCGCCGATTGCTCAAGCAACTGATGCTTGAAGATCCTGGCTGGTTGAATCAGCGCCTTGCGTCGATGAACCTGGGCGAAAACGATACCGTGATCCTGGACACCCTTTCAGGCGCAACCGTCTATTCGCAACAGGCACTCGACGCCGCCGATCTGGTGCTGGTGATGACGATGGCCGACGCGGCCTCCTACCTGGCACTGGACACCCTGACACAGTGGCTGGAAACCAGCCGACGACCTGCGCAACGGCACAGCTATGTGCTCAACCAACAGGATGACTCGCATTCGTTCAGCAAGGATATGGCTGTGCTGTTTCGGCGGCGGCTCGGCACTGACCTGATCGGGACGATTCGCCTCGATCACCAGTTCAACGAATCGCTGGCCTATGCTCGGGACCCGCTGCAGTACTCCCCCTACAGCATTGGCAGCCAGGACATGCTTTCGCTGTCGCGCGAGGTCCATGCCCTGCTTTTCCCTGAGCCATCCGGCCAGCAGGTGATGCCGTGACCGCACACCTGAATCAGGCACCTGCGAAGACGTGGTGGTTGCAGGAGCTACTGGATACTTGCCAGGCTCGCGTCAGTCGATGGCCCCTGCGTTGGCGCCAAGGCCTGAAGATCTCGGTCGGGCTGATCGCGGCATTGTTGGTGCTGGGTATCCTCACTGCGCCGCTGAATCTGTATTCCCAGGCCGCATTTGCCGCCGTCTGTTTTGCAGCCAGCCTGATCATCCGCAAGCAAGCCGGACGTCTGGCGATCCTGACCCTGATCACCCTCTCGCTGATCGCTTCGTTGCGTTACATGTATTGGCGCCTGTCCGACACCCTGAACTTCGACAGCTGGCAGGATGCCGTATTTGGCTACGGGCTGGTGCTGGCCGAACTGTATGCCTTGCTCGTGCTGGTTTTCGGTTATGTACAGACCGCCTGGCCGCTGCAGCGCAAACCGCAGCTTCTGCAACAGCCGCCCGCTGAATGGCCAACGGTAGACGTCTTCATTCCCACCTATAACGAAGCATTGGGTATCGTCAAACTGGTGGTGCTCGCTGCTCAGGCCATTGACTGGCCCGAGGGGAAACTGCGGGTACACATGCTCGATGACGGACGCCGGGAGGAATTCAAGGTTTTCTGTCAGCAGATTGGTGTCAACTACATCACCCGCGACAACAATCAACATGCCAAGGCCGGCAACCTCAACGAGGCACTCAAAGTCACCGATGGCGAGTTCATTGCCATATTCGACGCCGACCACGTGCCCACCCGCTCCTTCCTGCAGATCACCATGGGCTGGTTTTTAAAGGACCCGAACCTGGCGTTGCTGCAAACGCCGCACTTTTTCTATTCACCCGATCCGTTCGAAAAAAACCTCGATACCTTTCGTTCGGTACCCAATGAAGGTGAGCTGTTCTACGGCTTGGTGCAGGACGGCAACGACCAGTGGAATGCGGCTTTCTTCTGTGGCTCCTGCGCGGTCATCCGGCGGACTCATTTGCTGGAAGTCGGCGGCATCGCCACCGAAACCGTGACGGAGGATGCGCACACGGCACTCAAGCTCAATCGCCGTGGTTTCAATACCGCTTACCTCGCCATTCCACAAGCGGCGGGACTGGCCACCGAAAGCCTCTCCCGACACATCAGTCAACGCATACGCTGGGCGCGGGGCATGGCGCAGATTTTTCGGACCGACAATCCGTTGTTTGGCAAAGGACTGAACCTGGGGCAGCGTATCTGCTACCTCAACGCCATGATGCACTTTTTCTACAGCTTGCCCCGTCTGGTGTTCTTGACCGCACCCTTGGCCTACCTGTTCTTCGACGCGCAGATTTTCCATGCCTCGGCGTTGATGGTCACGGTCTATGTACTGCCACATATTTTCCATTCCAGCCTGACCACCTCCAGCATCCAGGGGCGCTTCCGCCATTCCTTCTGGAACGAAGTGTATGAGTCGGTATTGGCCTGGTACATCATGCGACCGGTGCTGCTGGCCCTGATCAGCCCTTCGCTGGGCAAATTCAACGTGACCGACAAGGGCGGCACCATTGAAAAGGACTATTTCAACTGGAAGCTCGCGCGGCCTTACATCGTCCTGCTGACCTTGAACATGATCGGCCTGGCGATCGGCGTGGTGAAACTGATCGGGAGTGATTCGGCCGAGGCCACTACCCTGCTGATCAATCTGGCCTGGACCGTGTACAACATCGTCATCGTCAGCACCGCCGTGGCGGTGGCCACTGAATCCTCTCAGGTGCGCAACGAACCCAGGGTGCCCGCGGACCTGCCCGTGCGCGTCTATCGCGAAGACGGCACCTGGTTCGATTGCATAACCCGGGACTTCTCACAAAACGGCGTGGGTCTGGCACTGCCACCGCAAGTTCAGCTCAGCGTCAAAGAGAAGCTGCGGCTGTGCATTCTGCGCACACCTCCCTCAAGCCTCTTCCCCGCAAAAACGGCCTTCAGCAACGACAACGTGGCGGGCGTGCAATTCGAGGCTTTGACCCTGCGCCAGCAAAGTGAGCTGGTGCGATTGACCTTTTCACGGGCCGACACCTGGGCCAACACGTGGGGTAACGGCCGCCTCGACGCACCCATGTCGGCGTTGCGCGAGGTCAGCCGCATTGGCTTGCGCGCCATCCTGCGCTTGTTCGTTGCAACCCTAAAGGACAGCCAGGCGCTGCTGCGCAAACGCCCGGACACTCCATCACCTATCGACTCCAACGCGGACACGCAACGATCTTGAAGCCTTCCATTCGCCGGACCTTTCTTCCTCGTCGCTCACTCATGCTGATCACCTGCTCGCTAATGGGCTGGAGCGGCTGGGCATTGAGTGCTACCGCCCAAATCAGCGCCACAGAACCGGCGGTAATGCCGGTCGCAGCGTTGCCCGGGGCCGATGCCCCGGGTAACAGCTATACCCGCACCCTCAAGGAGCTGGGCAAAAGCTATTCGATGACCCTTAAAGGCGTGGAGGCTACCGACAGTGTGAACTTCGATGTGCGCGCCGATGAAGTCGTCACGGCTGCGCAGGTCACGCTGCAGTACAGCTACTCACCGGCGCTGCTGGCCGACCTTTCGCAGATCAATGTGCTGGTCAACGATCAGGTGGCCGCCAGCCTGCCCTTGCCGAAGGAAGGGGCCGGTAAATTGCAGACCCGGACCGTACAGATTCCGCCGCAGACCATCACCGAATTCAACCGGCTCAGCCTGCAATTCATCGGTCACTACACGATGCAATGTGAGGACCCTTTGCACTCCAGCCTGTGGGCCAGGATCGGCAACGAGAGCCAGCTGAGCCTCCAGGTGTCTTCGATTAAACAGCCCAATGACCTGTCCGCTCTGCCGCTGCCCTTGTTCGATCGTCGAGACGCCTCGCCCCTGAAGCTACCCTTCGTGTTCGCCGGACGCCCGGGCGGTCCTGAGCTTGAAGCCGCCGGTATCCTGTCGTCCTGGTTTGGCGCCCTGGCCAGCTACCGCGGCGCCACCTTCCCCGCCAGCCTCACCAGCCTGCCGGCCAAAGGCAACGCCGTGGTGTTTGTCAGCGGTAGCGAATCAACGACCTTGAGTGGTTTACCGATCAAAGAGGCCACGGGGCCGACATTGACACTCGTGAGCAACCCGAATGATGCCCAGGGCAAACTGTTGATCGTCTCCGGGCGCGATGGCGCCGATCTCAAGGTCGCCGCGACAGCGCTGGCCCTCGGCGGCTCGGCCTTTTCCGGGCAAAGCGTGGTGATCGAGCGGATCGACTCGCTCAAGCCACGCCGACCGTACGACGCGCCTAACTGGCTGCCCTCCGACCGCCCGGTTCGCCTGGGTGAACTGGCGAAGCCCGCAGAACTCAATGTGTCGGGTTATAACCCGGGACAAATGACGGTTGCGCTACGCCTGCCACCCGACCTGTTCAACTGGCGCGAGCCCGGTGCGCAACTTGACCTGAAATACCGCTATACGCCGCAACCGGTCTCCACCAATTCCTCGTTGCTGGTCAACTTCAACGACACCTTCATCAAGTCGATCGATCTGCCTTCGATCGAGAAACTCGGCAACAGCGACAGCCTGCTGGCGATGCTCAAAACCGACGACAGCCTGGCCCGCACGTCGCGCATGCTGTTGCCGCTCAATTCCGTAGCGCTGCAATCGCGCCTGCAATTTCGCTTCATGTATGACTACATCAAACAGGGCGACTGCCGCGACATCATCATCGACAACATGCGCGGTGTGATCGACCCGGACTCGACCCTGGACCTCAGCCAATACGAACACTTCATGGCCATGCCCAACCTCGGGGTGTTCAAGGACAGTGGCTTCCCGTTCACCCGCATGGCTGACCTTTCTGAAACATCGGTGATCCTGCCCAACGAGCCAGGCCCGGCCGAACTGAGCGCCTACCTGACCCTGCTGGGCCGCTTCGGCGACTCCACCGGTTATCCGGCCACCGGCGTGAAGGTGGTCCACGCCGACCAGCTGGCCGAGCAACGCGACCGGGATTTGCTGGTGCTCGCCTCGGGCAACAATCAGCCGCTGCTGGAGCAATGGCAAAGCCTTTTGCCAGCCAAGGACGAAGACGCTGCGCAGTACTTTGAACTGTCTGACCTGCCCTTGCGTCTGCGCAACTGGATCAGCCCGGATACGAAAACCAATCTGCGTGAAGCACGCAGCAGCTTCAGGTTTACCGCTGAGGACGGCAGTGCGTATCTGACTGGATTCGAATCGCCGCTCAAGAGTGGGCGCAGCGTGGTGTTTATCGCCAGCGCAAGGCCCAACGGCTTGGCCGACGTGACCAACGCCCTGCTCAGCGGCGAAGAAAACGCCCACGAGTTGCAAGGCAGTCTGGTGGTGGTCAGGGGCAAGCATATCCAATCGCTGGTTGCCCAGCAGGATTACTACGTCGGGAGCCTGGGCCCATTGCGCTATCTGCAGTGGTACCTCTCGCAAAACGTAATAGCGCTCATGCTATTCACGCTTCTCGGGGTCTTGCTGCTTGCTTCGATGGCCTACCTGGCTCTGCGTTTACGGGCCAAACGTCGTCTTGGTCAATGAGCCGCGCATGCCTGTGTCGTCCATGAGCAGCCGGGATGTTTCACTTCGCCAGAGCCTGCGCGGTAACGCGCGCAGGTTGAGCGCTGTGCTTGCGCTTGCCCTGCTGGCGCCCGCGATAGCGGCCGCGAAACCCTGTGACCCTTCGACCTGGCCACTGTGGCAAACCTATGCGACGCGCTTCGTCCAGGCTGACGGCCGGGTTCTGGAATCCAGCCTGGAGAACAATCACAGCACCTCTGAAGGGCAGTCCTATGCCATGTTCTTCGCGCTGATCGGCAACGATCAGCCACGCTTTGACAAACTCTGGCGCTGGACCTCAGCCAACCTCGCAGGCTCCGCCACCGTCACACGCCTGCCGGGCTGGTTATGGGGGCAAGGCACGGACGGTCAGTGGCGCCTGCAAGACGCCAATTCGGCCGCCGACGCGGACCTGTGGATCGCCTACGCCCTGCTCGAAGCCGCACGCCTGTGGCATCGGCCGGACTATCACCAGGACGCCCTGCACCTGATGGCGACGATTGAAGCACAATTGGTCGTCAAGCTGCCTGGGCTGGGCCCAATGGTATTGCCTGGACCACAGGGTTTCGTCCTGCCGGACGCTCTCTGGCGTCTGAACCCCAGCTACCTGCCACTGCCACTGTTACGACGGCTGGCCAAGGAAGCACCCTCCGGGCCCTGGCAAGCGATTGCCAACAACACCGCGACGATGATTGCCCAATCGAGCCACCACGGTTTCGTCGCGGACTGGGTTGGTTATCAAGGTACTTCAGCGCAATCGGGTACTTTCGTAAACGACCCGATCAACGGCGACACGGGCAGCTACGATGCCATTCGCGTGTACCTCTGGCTGGGCATGAGCGACGCCTCCGAACCGCTGGCAGCGCTCCTGCTCAAACGGCTGGACGGCATGGCTCGCAGCACTGTCGCGACGGGTTCCCCCCCGGAAACAGTCCGGATTCTCCACGGCAGTGTCCAGGGTCAGAGCCCGTTTGGATTCTGGGCTGCACTGATTCCCTACCTTGAGGCCAAGGGGCATCCCCGGTTGGCCGATCAACAACGCCAGCGCGTGGAGCTCGCCTTGCAAGAGGCGCTGGCCAGGCCTGATGCCGACGCCAGTCCGCCGCGTTACTACAACTTCATGCTTAGCCTGTTCGCGCTCGGCTGGGCAGATAAACATTACCGATTCCGGGAAGACGGAACGCTGAAACTCTCCTGGGAGACCGCATGCACGCGCACCACCGCACGCTAGCCATCGCCGTCATGAGCGCATGGACGGCTGCTGCCCACGCTCAAACTCCGACGCCACAGACCTTACTCGTCGAACAAGGGCAGTACTGGCAGTCGCACAACAACCCTCAACGCGCTGCGGAAGTCTGGCTGAAAGTCCTGCTGCTGGACCCGGTCCAGGTTGACGCACTGTATGGCCTGGGCTTGATCGGCGTGCAACAGGGCAAGCCACAACAGGCGCAGCAATACCTCGCCCGCTTGCAGGCCATCCAGCCACCGCCTCGGCAGGCACTGCAATTGGCGCAGGATATCGGCGTGACCCAACCGCAGAACCAGCAGCGCCTGGAAGAGGCTCGGCGCCTCGTCGATGCCGGTGAGCGTGACAAGGCGACCGCCGTGTTTCGCTCGCTGTTCGATGGCCGTCCACCTCAAGGTACGATCGGCCGCGAGTATTACAACAACCTCGCCTTCAATCAGGCTGACTGGGCTGAAGCACGCAGCGGATTTCAGCGCCTGCAACGTGAGATGCCCAACGACTCGATCGTTGCGCTGTTTTACGCCAAGCATCTGGTGCGCCGTGAAGACAGCCGTGTCGAGGGCATCCGCGCCTTGGCCGCGCTGACCCAGCGTGCCGACATTGCCGGTGATGCCGACGAAAGCTGGCGCCTGGCGCTGACCTGGATCGGTCCGCCCAATCCGGCACAAGTGCCGTTGTTCAAGGCGTACCTCAAGACGCATCCGGATGACGCGGAAATCCGGGCGCAGATGAACAAGGGCAAGCAACAGGTGGCAACGACGGCCAGCAAGGCATGGCAACCGCCCGCCGAAGTCGCGCGCGGCCTGAAGGCGCTCAAGGAAGGCGATCAGGTCACCGCCGAACAGGCTTTTCAGGCACGCCTGAAAAGTCGGCCCGATGATGCTGACGCGCTGGGCGGCCTTGGGGTTATTCGCCAGCAGCAACACCGACTGGCCGAAGCGGAAAAGCTCTTGGGTCAGGCCACGCGACAACACGACGGCAGCCACTGGCAAGTTGCGCTGAACGAAGTGCGCTACTGGTCAGCGTTGCAGCAGGCCCGCGACGCCCAGGCCAAAGGCCAGACAGCCCAGGCACAGGTCTTGGTCAACCAGGCGCTGCGGCTGAATCCAAACGGGGTCGATGCTCGCCTCGCTCTGGCGGATATTCAGGCCCGCGCGGGCCAGTTCGATGACGCTCAGCGCAACTATCGGCAGATTTTGAACCAGCGCCGCGACGACCCTAAAGCACTGGAAGGGCTGGTCAACGTGCTGCTCAAGAGCGGCAAGAACGATGAAGCCCTGCAACTGATTAACAGCCTGCCCGCCACCGGACAGGCAAAGATCGGCCAGTCCGCACGCCTGCAAGCCTTGCGCGCGACGCAACTGGCCGCCCTCGCCGAACAACGCAACGACCTGCCCGCTGCGCGCAACGCCTTGCAAGACGCGCTGCGCTACGAACCGGACAATATCTGGACACGCTTCGCCCTGGCGCGCCTGAACCTGGCGATGGGCGAACCGCAAAAGGCTCGGGACCTGATTAACGCCATGCTCCAGGCCCACCCCGACAATGCCGATGCGCTTTACGTCAGCGCCTTGCTGTCGGTGCAGTTGGGTGAGTGGAAAGCCGCCCAGGCAACCTTGGGACGCTTGCGTCCCGACCAGCGCACCCCGGACATGGAAGCGCTGGCCGCCGATGTCAGCCTCAACCTGCAACTCAGTCAGGCGATCGAATTGGGCAAGCGCGGACAGCGCCAGGAAGCCCTGACCTTGCTCGATCGTCTTCAGCCGCTGGCCAACAACAGTCCGGATCGCACGGCGAGCCTGGCCTCGGCCTATGTCGACATCGGCGAGCCGACCCGTGCGCTGGCACTCATGCGTGGCCAGTTGCAACACACCGCTGCGCCCTCGGCGGACTTCATCCTGCAATACGCCGCTGTCCTGCTTGAGTCCGGAGAAGACGCACAGGTCAACGAGATCCTGCGCGACCTTCAGAACAAGCCCTTGAACGCGCCGACTCGCAAGCGGTTCGATGACCTGCTCCATCGCTATCGCATCCGCCAGGCTGACCAGCTGCGTGAACGAGGCAATCTGGCCAGCGCCTATGACACACTGGCGCCCGCGCTGGCGCAACGTCCCGGTGACAGCGCTGCCGTCTCGGCCCTGGCGCGGATGTACTCGGCCAACGGCGACACGGCAAAAGCCCTCGAACTCTACAAACCGCTGTTACAACGTCAGCCAAACGACCCGCAACTGCTGCTGGGTGCCGCCGACGCGGCGGTTCTGGCACATGACACGGTATTTGCCGAACAGGCGCTGCAACAGTTGCTCAAGACCGAATCCGGTAACCCTCAAACGCTGACGCAGGCTGCACGCCTTTACCAGAACATGGGCAAGACCGGCATGGCGACCGATCTGCTGCGCAAGGCAGTGGCCATCGAACAGAGCGAGAAACGCAGAAGCCAGGGCGGTCAAATGGCAGGTTCGACGGTGGCCCCCAACCCTTTTGCCGGGGTGTCGGGGCAGCGTAGCGAGGTCAGTCGCGATACCTTGCTGGCAGCGATCCCGCCACCGGCTCAGGAGATGCCGGGCACCGCGAAGTCTTACGGCCCCTTCGACATCAACGCTACTCCAAGGCCGCAGCAGGCGAGCACTGCATTCGAGTCGCAGGTGCCGCGCGCCGCACTGGTGAACGAGGACATCAGCCCCGCGCAACTGGCGCTGAATAGAATCCTCCAGGAGCGCAGTGCCTACGTCACCCAGGGCCTGAGCATTCGCAGCAACAACAGCGAGTCGGGACTGAGCAAACTGACCGATATTGAAGCACCGCTGGAAATCAATATCCCGCTGGATGAAAGCCGCGTCGCCCTGCGCGTGACGCCAGTCTCACTGAACGCCGGCAGTGTCAGCGACGAGGCTCGGCAGCGCTTCGGTAGCGGCGCGCAAAGCGACGGCGTCGGCTCGCAAAAAGCCGAGGGTGTCGGCCTTTCCGTCGCTATTCAACGGCCCGCGGATGGGCTCAAAGCCGATCTCGGCACCACCCCGCTCGGCTTCAAATACACCACCGCCACCGGCGGCATCAGCGTTGATCGTCCCGTGAGCGACAGCTCCAATGTCCGTTACGGCGTGAGCGTTTCCCGGCGCCCGGTGACCGACAGCGTAACCTCGTTTGCCGGCACCACGGACAAACGCAGCGGCCAGTCTTGGGGTGGTGTGACCGCCAACGGCGGACGTGGTCAGTTGAGCTATGACGACAACGAAGTCGGCGCCTATGGCTACGCTTCCTGGCACCAGCTCTTGGGCAACCATGTCGAGTCCAACAGCCGCAGTGAACTGGGCAGCGGTGTCTACTGGTACCTGCAAAATGCGCCGGACAGCAAACTGACTGTCGGCCTGAGCATGACCGGCATGAGTTACGCCAACAACCAGGACTATTTCACCTACGGTCACGGCGGCTATTTCAGCCCACAGACGTTCTTCGCCCTGGGCGTGCCAGTGACCTGGGCACAACGCTCCGGGCGCTTGACGTATCAAGTCAAGGGCTCGGTCGGCGTGCAGCATTTCGAGCAGGACAGCGCCGACTATTTCCCCAACGACAAAGCCCTGCAGGCGGCCTCGGGCCTGCGCTACGAAGCGCAAAACAAAACCGGGATCGGCTACAGCCTCGCCGCGGCGGCTGAATACAAGGTCGCGTCGAACTTCCTGCTGGGCGCCAATCTTGGCCTGGACAACGCCCACGACTACCAACAACTCAGCGGCGCCCTGTCTTTGCGCTATCAGTTCGAGGACATCAGCGGCCCCATGAGCCTGCCGGTCAGCCCTTATACATCGCCCTATTCCAACTGATCATTCTGGAGCTTTCGATGCCCACTTCTGCCCTTGCCGGTCTGACTCTCCTTGTCCTTGGGGAGAGCCATATGAGCCTCGCGGACCATTTGCTGGAACCGCTGCATGACAACCTGACTCGCCAAGGCGCCCAGGTTCACTCTATCGGTGCCTGCGGCGCCAGCGCCGGCGACTGGCTGATCACTAAAAAAGTCGACTGCGGTGCCGAACGAAAAGGCAACGGCAAGATCGTGATCAAGGGACGCGATGCAACCACTACGCCGATCCAGGACCTGATAGCCGCCGACAAACCCGACCTGGTGGTACTGGTCATCGGCGACACGATGGCGTCCTATGACAAGCCGGTGTTTCCGAAGGCTTGGGCATGGCAAAGCGTCACCAGCCTGGCCAAGGCCATCGCTGCCACCGGAACCCGTTGCGCCTGGGTTGGCCCGGCCTGGGGCAAAGCGGGTGGCATGTACCAGAAAAATGATGCCCGCACCCAGTTGATATCGCAGTTTCTGGCCGCGAACGTGGCGCCTTGCACGTACATCGACTCGCTGACGCTGTCCAAACCCGGGCAATGGATTACCACCGATGGGCAGCACTTCACCGTCGCCGGTTATCAAGCATGGGGCACTGCGATCGGCGGTGCATTGGCCAAACTGCCCGCCGACCGCGTCAGCAGCACAGGAACCGCCAAATGAGCCGATCAGCACGTGGCTGGGCGCTGTTCGCGCCCTTGATGCTGAGCCTGCACGCCCAGGCCGCCGACATCGCTCTCTACCCGACGGGCCCGGATCAGGACTCGGCCTTCCTGCGTTTTATCAATGCCGCCGAGCAACCGTTGCAACTGCTGGCCGAAGGCTCTCGGGCAAGCCTCAGACTCGAAGGCTCGAATGCCGTGTCTGACTACCTGCCCGTGCCCGCCAACCAGCCGATCAAGGGCACCCTGGAACGCAACGGCAATATCCAGCCGCTGGATATCCAGGTGGCGGCGGGTGAATTCGCCAGCGTGATCGCATTGCCGGACAGTACTCAAGGCATCCGCCAGGTCGTCATCCGTGAGCAACCCGACGACTTCAATAGCCTGAGAGCTTCACTGGCGTTTGTCAGCGCCGATCCGGATTGCCCCCAGGCCGGTTTGCGCGCTGCGGGGGTGAACGCCGAACTGTTCAAGGATGTGGCCAATGCCAGCGTGCAACGCCGCGCCATCAACCCCGTCCGCCTTTCGGTTCAATTGGTCTGCGCCCGCACCGATGTCGGTGCCCCGCTGGACCTGGGCCAGCTCAAGGCCGGCGAGCGCTACAGCGTTGTGCTGCTGCCTGGTGCACATGGCCCGCAGCTGCTGCTCGCAACTGATGTCCTGGCCCACTGATCGGATTGCACCACCACTATGGTTTTTGCCTCTCTCGAGTTTCTGACGTTGTTCCTGCCGCTGTTCCTGTGCGCCTATGCACTGTGTCCAGGAGCCTGGCGCAACGTCACGCTACTGATCGGCAGCTGGCTGTTCTATGGCTGGTTGAGCCCACGGTTCCTCGCCGTGCATGTGATATTGACGATCACGGCGTGGGTCGGTGGCTTGCTGATTGACGCCTTACGGGAAGATGGCAAGGGCCGCATGCGGATACTCGTGGCCCTGATCGTGTTCAACACGGCGGTGCTTTGCTGGTACAAGTACGCCAACATCGTGGCCGGCACATTGATCGACGCCATCACCTGGTCCGGCGCCATGCCTCTGGACTGGCAGCGGGTCATCATGCCGGCCGGGCTTTCGTTCATCGTATTGCAGGCGATTTCCTATCTGGTGGATGTACATCGCCGCACCGTGCCGGTCGAACGCAGCTTCATTGATTACGCCACCTATATTTCGATGTTCGGCCATTCGGTCGCCGGCCCTATCATTCGCTATGACTGGGTTCGGCGCGAGCTGCAGCGGCGTGACTTCAACCTGCAGAATTTCTCGCTGGGCGCGCGCCGGTTCATGGTCGGGATGTGTATGAAGGTCCTGGTGGCCGACACCCTGTCACCCGTGGTCGACGTGGCGTTCAACGTGCAGAACCCAAGCTTCTTTGACGCCTGGCTTGGCTGCCTTGCCTACTCCCTGCAACTGTTCTTCGACTTCGCCGGCTACAGCGCCATGGCCATTGGTCTGGGACTGATGCTGGGTTTCCATTTTCCCGAGAACTTCAACCGTCCCTATCTGGCCAATAGCATCCAGGACTTCTGGCGCCGCTGGCATCTGTCGCTGTCCAACTGGTTACGGGACTATCTTTATATTCCGCTGGGCGGCAATCGCAACGGTGCCTGGAAAACCTATCACAACCTGCTCCTGATCATGGCCATCGCCGGCCTCTGGCACGGTGGTGATAGCTGGAATTATCTGCTTTGGGGCTGCGCCCATGGCCTGGCGTTATGCGCTGACCGTGCCTGGAGCCGTTCTACCCTGCCCACTTTACCGCCGGGGCTTTCCCATGGCCTGACACTGCTGTTCGTAAGCCTGGCCTGGACACTGTTCCGCGCGCCCGACCTTGATGGCGCACTGCGCCTGTATGCCGGGCAGTTCGGCCTGCAGGGTATCGCCCTCGGTGACGAACTGAGCACGACGCTGCGCCCGATACATGGCCTTGCGGCCTTGCTGGGTGTGCTCGGTATCGTCGCACCGCTGCTACGCCCTTACTGTGAGAAACAACTGGGCGGCATAGCGCTCTACGCCTCGACCCTTTGGCCCATCGCCGGTTTCATGCTGTCGTTCGCACTGATCGCCAGTCGTGAAACCGTGCCCTTCCTGTACTTTCAATTCTGATGACGTCCCCAGAGCACACTACCCTCCTCAATCAGCCAGATGCCCTGGTTGCACCCCGCCGTCCGTTGGCAGGCGTGGCGTTGCTGCTATTCCTGTTCGTCGGGCTGCTGTCCTCTGGCCGCCTGATCGGTTCAGGACAGATTGAACGGTTACCCGATAAGTGGCGGGCCGAGCAGATTCTCGACGGCAATGTCACCCATTGGATCGCCAGGGAACTGTCGAAAGCGTCCTTCCCCACAACCCTCGCCGACCTGGAGCGCGGCGCCAGTTGGCTGCTCCTGCGCGATACGGGGCCGAGGGTTCGCCAGGGCTGTCCTGACTGGCTGTTTCTGGCCGATGAACTCAAGGTCGATCATCAAGCCCAGCGCAATGCCGATGCCAAAGCCCAGGCGGTGATTGAGCTCAAACAGCAGCTTTCCCGACGAGGAATCGACCTGCTGGTGGTCATCGTTCCAGACAAGAGCCGCATTGCTTCCGAGCAACGTTGCTCGCTACACCGCCCCGCCGTTCTCGAAGGGCGCATCCAGGCCTGGACCTCGAAACTGGATGTGGGTGGCGTGTCGAACCTGGACCTCACCGGTGCACTGACGCCACTGGGGGCCACTGCCTGGTTACGCACCGATACGCACTGGAACGAATCCGGCGCGAGGGCGGCGGCCGATGCCATCGCGCAGCGCCTGCAGGCCCTGGGCATTACCGCAACACCACGCAGGTCATTCAACGAAAGTCATGCCCCGCTCGCGCTGCGGCCTGGCGACCTGGTCCATCTGGCGGGCATCGACTGGCTGCCGCTCAAATGGCAACCCGCACCCGAAATGGTCGCCCAGACCAACACCCACGAACTTCCCGTGGTATCAGCCGCCAGCCCTGACACTGAGGTAGACCTCTTTGGCGATGCCGACCTCCCCAACACCGCGCTCATCGGCACTTCATTCTCACGCAACTCCAACTTCGGGGGTTTCCTGCAGCAGGCACTGGGCGCCCCCGTGGGCAATTTCGCCAAAGATGGCGGAGCGTTCTCTGGTGCTGCAAACAGCTACCTCAACAATTCCGCCTTCAAAGAAACACCGCCCAAACACATCATCTGGGAGATCCCGGAGCGGGACCTGCAAACGGCCGACACCGCCCTCCTTGCGTATCGATCACTGCAATAGATGCCCCGAATGCCAGTAAGTTACGCTGTAATGCGATCTGTAGCAGCTGGTGAAGCCTGCGTTCGGCAGCTGCTACAAAAAGTACGTCGCGGCTTAACTTGCCGGCATTAGGGCTTGCCCGCGAGCCGCCCTTTGCACTCCCCGCAACACTGAATTGTGATCATTTCATTTGATAGCCCACTAATGGAAGGTGCATGCTAGAGGGCTCGCTTTGAGCTTATATCATTCCGAATGATAGTTACCTTCGCTTCATTCGATTCGTGCCATACCACCCCGCCAAGCATCATCCGTCCATCTCAATACATTGGCGGATGCATCCATGGAACAGTCACTCAAACATTTGCGCTTCCCCTTGGCCCTGTTGGCCGTGCTGGTGATGAGCGCTTGCGGCAAGACCCCGGACGCTGCCGCCACCATGCCCGCGGCCAAAGTCAGCGTGGCCAAGGTGCTGGAACAACCGGTCAACGAGTGGGACGAATTCACCGGGCGCCTTGAAGCGCCGGAAACGGTAGAGATTCGTCCACGGGTTTCCGGCCAGATCGATGACGTCGCCTTCACCGAAGGCGCGCTGGTCAAGAAAGGCGATCTGTTGTTCCAGATCGACCCGCGCCCGTTCCAGGCTGAGGTCCGCCGCCTCGAAGCCCTGGTTGCGCAAGCTCGCGCCACCGCCACCCGCAGCGAAAACGAATCCCAGCGCGGCGAACGTCTGCGCACCAGCAACGCGATTTCCGCCGAACTCGCCGACTCGCGCACCAGCGCGGCTCAAGAAGCCCGCGCCGCCGTTGGCGCCCTCCAGGCGCAACTGGACCTGGCCAAACTGAACCTGAGCTTCACCCGCGTCACTGCGCCTATCAGCGGCCGTGTCAGCCGTGCGGAAATCACCGCCGGCAACCTGGTGACCGCCGATACCACCGCGCTGACCAGCGTGGTGTCCACCGACAAGGTCTACGCCTACTTCGACGCCGACGAGCGTGTCTTCCTTAAATACACCCAGCTCGCCCGCCAGGGACAACGCGGTGCAACCACGCCGGTTTACCTCGGCCTGTCCAATGAAGACGGCAACCCGCACCAGGGCCAGATGAACTTCGTCGACAACCAGGTCAACCCGAAGACCGGCACCATCCGCGGTCGCGCGGTGTTCGACAACAGCGACGGCACCTACACCCCGGGTCTTTACGCACGCCTGAAACTGGTGGGCAGCGGCACTTACTCCGCGGTGTTGATTAACGACGAAGCAGTCGGTACCGACCTGGGTAAAAAGTTCGTGCTGGTGATGGATGCCGACAACAAAACGGCTTACCGCCCTGTCGAGCTGGGTCCGAAGATCGAAGGTCTGCGCATCGTGCGCAGCGGCCTGAACAAAGACGACACCATCATCGTCAAGGGTTTGCAGCGGGTTCGTCCTGGTTCGCCGGTCACGCCTGAAGTGATCCCGATGGCCAGCCAGGAAACCCTCGCGGCTCTCGCACAACAACGACAAGCGCTGGAAGCCAGCAACCTGCCCCAAGTCGCACCTGCCAAGGTCGCGCCGGGTACGGTTGTGAAAGTGGCTGCTGCGACTCCACGCGGTTAAGGGACAATTACTCCGATGAATTTTTCCCAATTCTTCATTTCACGGCCGATCTTTGCAGCGGTACTCTCGCTGCTGATCCTGATCGCTGGCGCCATCTCGCTGTTCCAGTTGCCGATCAGCGAATACCCGGAAGTCGTGCCACCGACCGTTGTGGTCCGTGCCAACTTCCCGGGCGCCAACCCTAAAGTCATCGGTGAAACCGTGGCCGCTCCTTTGGAGCAAGCCATCACCGGCGTCGAGAACATGCTGTACATGTCCTCGCAGTCCACCGCTGACGGCAAGATCACCCTGACCATCACCTTCGCCCTGGGCACTGACCTGGACAACGCGCAGGTGCAGGTTCAGAACCGCGTGACCCGGACCGAGCCCAAACTTCCCGAGGAAGTGACGCGCATCGGTATCACTGTCGACAAGGCTTCGCCCGACCTGACCATGGTTGTGCACTTGACCTCGCCGGACAAACGCTACGACATGCTTTACCTGTCCAACTACGCCTTGCTCAACATCAAGGATGAGCTGGCGCGTCTGGGCGGTGTCGGGGATGTGCAGCTGTTCGGTATGGGCGATTACTCGCTGCGGGTGTGGCTCGATCCGAACAAGACTGCTTCGCGCAACCTGACCGCGACCGATGTGGTCACTGCGATTCGTGAACAGAACCGTCAAGTGGCGGCCGGTGCCCTGGGCGCTCCGCCTGCGCCGAATGCCACCGCGTTCCAGCTGTCGGTCAACACGCAAGGCCGTCTGGTTTCCGAGGAAGAGTTTGAGAACATCATCATTCGCTCCGGCGAAAATGGTGAAATCACTCGCCTGAAAGACATTGCTCGCGTCGAACTCGGCTCCAGCCAATACGCCCTGCGCTCCTTGCTGAACAACCAGCCGGCGGTAGCGATCCCGATCTTCCAACGCCCTGGTTCCAACGCGATCCAGATCTCCAACGACGTTCGGGAGAAAATGGCCGAGCTGAAGAAGAACTTCCCGCAAGGCATGGACTTCAGCATCGTTTATGACCCGACGATCTTCGTGCGCGGCTCCATCGAGGCGGTGGTTCATACCCTCTTCGAAGCGCTGATCCTCGTTGTGCTCGTGGTGATCCTGTTCCTGCAAACCTGGCGCGCCTCGATCATTCCGTTGGTGGCGGTGCCAGTTTCGCTGATCGGTACATTTGCCGTGATGCACCTGTTCGGCTTCTCGTTGAACGCCCTGTCGCTGTTCGGACTGGTACTGGCCATCGGTATCGTGGTCGACGATGCGATTGTGGTGGTGGAGAACGTCGAGCGAAACATCGGGCTCGGACTCACCCCTATAGAAGCCACCAAGCGTGCGATGCGTGAAGTGACCGGTCCGATCATCGCGACGGCGCTGGTGCTGTGTGCGGTGTTTATCCCGGCGGCGTTCATCTCCGGGTTGACCGGGCAGTTCTATAAACAGTTCGCCCTGACGATTGCGATTTCGACCGTCATCTCGGCCTTCAACTCGCTGACCTTGTCGCCAGCGCTGGCCGCCGTGTTGCTCAAGAGCCATGACGCGCCGAAAGACCGTTTCTCCAAGGTTCTGGACAAGATCTTTGGTGGCTGGTTGTTCCGTCCGTTCAACCGCTTCTTTGACAAGGCCAGCCATGGTTATGTCGGCACCGTGGGCCGGGTTATCCGCAGCAGCGGTATCGCCCTGCTGGTGTACGCCGGCCTGATGGTGCTGACGTTCTTCGGTTTCTCCAACACCCCGACCGGTTTCGTACCCGGCCAGGACAAGCAATACCTGGTGGCCTTCGCGCAACTGCCGGATGCCGCGAGCCTGGACCGTACCGAAGACGTGATCAAGCGCATGTCCGACCTGGCCCTGAAACAGCCTGGGGTGGAAAGCGCCGTGGCCTTCCCGGGTCTGTCGATCAACGGTTTCACCAATAGCCCTAACGCCGGCATCGTGTTCGTCACCCTGAAGCCTTTCGACGAGCGTAAGGACCCGAGCATGTCCGCCGGGGCGATTGCCGGTGCATTGAACGGCCAGTACGCCGGGATTCAGGAAGCCTATATGGCGATCTTCCCGCCGCCGCCGGTACAAGGCCTGGGGACCATTGGCGGTTTCCGCCTGCAGATCGAAGACCGGGGCAACCTGGGCTATGACGAGCTGTACAAAGAAACCATGAACATCATCACCAAAAGCCACAGCGTGCCGGAACTGGCTGGCCTGTTCACCAGCTACACCGTGAACGTGCCGCAGGTCGATGCCGCCATCGACCGGGAAAAAGCCAAGACCCACGGCGTGGCCGTCAGCGACATCTTCGATACCCTGCAGATCTATCTGGGTTCGCTGTATGCCAACGACTTCAACCGCTTCGGTCGCACCTATCAGGTCAACGTTCAGGCTGAGCAGCAGTTCCGTCTCGAATCGGACCAGATCGGTCAGCTGAAAGTGCGTAACAACCGCGGCGAGATGATCCCGCTGGCGACCTTCATCAAGGTCAGCGACACCTCGGGGCCGGATCGTGTAATGCACTACAACGGCTTCATCACCGCGGAAATCAACGGTGCGGCAGCCCCCGGCTACAGCTCCGGCCAGGCCGAAAAAGCCATCGAGAAACTGCTCAAGGATGAACTTCCGAACGGCATGACCTACGAGTGGACCGACCTGACCTACCAGCAGATTCTGTCCGGCAACACCGCGCTGTTCGTGTTCCCGCTCTGCGTACTGCTGGCATTCCTGGTGCTCGCGGCGCAGTACGAAAGTTGGAGCTTGCCACTGGCGGTGATCCTGATCGTACCGATGACCCTGCTGTCGGCGATTACCGGGGTGATTGCCTCGGGCGGCGACAACAACATCTTTACCCAGATCGGCTTGATCGTACTGGTGGGACTTGCGTGTAAGAACGCGATTCTGATCGTCGAGTTTGCCAAGGATAAACAGGAAGAAGGCCTCGGCCCGCTGGCAGCGGTGCTGGAAGCCTGCCGCCTGCGTCTGCGGCCGATCCTGATGACCTCCTTCGCGTTCATCATGGGTGTTGTGCCACTGGTCTTCTCCAGCGGTGCGGGTGCCGAAATGCGTCATGCCATGGGTGTGGCGGTGTTCTCCGGGATGCTCGGGGTGACCTTCTTCGGGCTGTTGCTGACGCCGGTGTTCTACGTACTGATTCGCAACTTTGTGGAACGCGGTGAAGCGCGCAAAGCGGCCAAGGCGCTGAAATTGGAAAAGCAACTGGAGGCGCAACAATGAGCCTGAAAGCCTTCCTGCCGAGCCTGCTGGTACTGGCCCTGAGTGCCTGTGCCGTCGGCCCGGACTACAAAACCCCAACCACCGAGGCGGCCAACATCACGGCCGCCACCGATGGCAGCGCCGGTCAGAAGAACTTCGACCGCGCCCGTTTCGAAGGCATCTGGTGGCAGCAGTTCGACGATCCGACCCTCAACCAGTTGGTGACGCAATCCTTGCAAGGCAACCGCGATTTGCGCGTGGCCTTCGCCCGCTGGAAAGCGGCCCGGGCGATTCGCGATGACGCCAGCAATGACGCCATGCCGACCATCACCAGCCGTGCGAGCAGTGATCTGGCCAAGGGGCAAATTCCCGGCCAGACCACTAAACGCGTCAGCAGTGAACGCTATGACCTGGGGCTGGACATGGCCTGGGAACTGGACTTGTTCGGTCGCATCCAGCGCAACCTGGAATCCAGCGACGCTGAACAGCAGGCGGCCGAAGCCGATCTTTACCAACTGCAAGTCACCATGATTGCCGAACTGGTGGACGCCTATGGCCAACTGCGCGGCGCACAACTGCGGGAAAAGATCGCCCTGGCCAACCTGAACAACCAGCAGGAATCGCGCAAGATCACCGAAAACCTGCGTGATGCCGGTGTCGGCGATCAGCTGGACGTGGTTCGCGCCGATGCGCGCCTGGCCTCTGTCGAAGCCAGCGTGCCACAACTGCAAGCCGAACAGGTGCGTCAGCGCAACCGCATCGCCACCCTGCTGGGTGAGCGTCCGGACAAGCTGACCGTCGACCTGAGTCCTAAAGACTTGCCGGCGATCGCCAAGGCCCTGCCGATCGGTGATCCGGGCGAACTGCTGCAACGGCGTCCGGACATCCTCAGCGCCGAACGCAAATTGGCGGCTGCCACCGCGCGTATCGGCGTGGCCAAGGCTGATTTGTTCCCTCGAGTGAGCCTCAGCGGTTTTCTTGGCTGGACTGCCGGGCGCGGTTCGCAGATCGGCTCGTCGGCGGCCAATGCCTGGGCACTGGGCCCGAGCATCACCTGGGCGGCGTTCGACCTGGGCAGCGTGCGCGCCCGTTTGCGCGGCGCCGATGCTGAAGCCGAAGGCGCCCTGGCGACCTACGAGCAGCAAGTACTGCTGGCGTTGGAAGAGTCGGAAAACGCCTTCAGCGATTACGGTAAACGTCAGCAGCGCCTGATCTCGCTGATTCGTCAAAGCGAATCAAGCCGCGCCGCCGCAGACCTCGCCGACATTCGCTACCGCGAAGGTACCGTGGACTTCCTCGTGCTGCTCGATGCTCAGCGTGAGCGTCTGGCAGCCGAAGACACCCAGGCCCAGGCCGAAGTCGATTTGTATCGCGGCATTGTCGCAATCTACAAAGCCCTTGGCGGCGGCTGGCAACCAGAGACGGTCGCCAGCAAGTAATGTGTTAAAGCGCTCCTTTGGTTGGCCGCAACCAACCAATTTTTTTGCCCCGCGCCTCATTCGGTCGCGGGGCTTTTTTTTGTCTGCGCACGGTGCTGGAAGCATTCACAGAACCTGTGGGAGCGGGCTTGCCCGCGATAGCGGTCTGTCTGGTACATGGATGTTGGATGTACCGACGCAATCGCGGGCAAGCCCGCTCCCACAGGGTTAGTGGGTTACCTTGTTTTCCCGGTTTTCCTCAACGGTCACCGTGGCCGTGGTCCCGGCACGCAAACGGTTTTTAGCGACATAGTCAGCATCGATCTGAATCCGCACGGGCACCCGTTGCGCCAGCTTCACCCAGGTGTAACTTGGGTTGATGCTGGCCAGCAGGCGACTGCCGGGGGAGTTCTCGCGGTCGGCGATAGCAAAAGCGATGCTTTGCACGGTGCCGCCGAAGGTCTCGCCGCTCATCAACTCGACCCTGACCCGGTCGCCCTCCTCGATTCGCGGCAGCTTTGTTTCTTCAAAGTAGCCGCTGACATAAAACGAGTCGCTATCCACCAGCGCCAACAACGCCCCCCCGGCAGTGGCGTAATCGCCCTGGCGAGTCAGCAGGTTGGTCACGTAACCGCTGACAGGCGCAACGACCCGAGTGCGCTGCAAGTCCAGTTCGGCTTGGGTCAATGCGGCGATCGCCAGTTGCACATTGGCTTGTGCCAGGCCCAGATTGGCCTGATTGCGCAACAGCTCCGCCTGCGCCACCGCCACTTCGGTACTGGATTTTTCCCATTCTTCGCCGGAGATCGCGAAACCCTGTTTGAGGGTTCGACGGCGACGCTCTTCGCTTTGGCGCTGCCTGAGCAGCGCTTCGCTGGAGACAATCGTCGCTTCAGACTGGCCCAGTGTGGCTTTTGAGACTTCCACCGCTCGCTTGGCATGCTCCACTGCCAGCGCATAACGAGCCGGGTCGATCTCCAGCAGCAACTGGCCTTTCTCGACATGCTGGTTGTCTTGAACACTCAGGCTGACGATGCGCCCCGAGACATCGGCGGACAATGTCACCACATCGGCACGAACCCGCGCATCCCGAGTCCAGGGCGCGCGAGTGTAATGTTCCCAGGCGAACCAGCCGAGCACGAAGGCCAGCAATACCACCGCCACGGTCACCAGTCGAGCAAGGATCTTCCTCAAAGCATCAAGCTCCCATCACCAGAATCAGCGTCGCGCAAACGCAGGCGTACAACGCGCCTTCGAACAAGGCCTCATGCCAGACAAAACGCAGCACGCCAACGCGGCGCAAGATCCAGTCCAGCAGCAGGAAAATCGGCAGGGCCAGTAGCAAAGCCTGGGCGATCGGCGGCAAGTAGACACCACCCAATTCAAAATCAATGGGCAAGGGCTGGCTCTCCTTCCGTTTGGGCGGGTTGAAAGTATTTGCGATGTCGCTCCAGAAACGACACCACGATCAACAACGCCACTCGCATCCTGAATACCGACCACAGGTGTTCATGAACGTCTAAATGCAAGTCGTCCATTTCATCGCCCAAGACACGCAAGTTTCCGAGCAGCTGCTCAAGGTCAATCCCGGGCCGCCCAGAGATCAATCGGCCTGTCTCACGGACGGCAGCCAGCAAACGGTTTTGCTGTTCTGTACTCAGCAATGTGTTGCTTTGCCCCTGTTGCCTGAGCTGGTTCAAGGCCACACCCAGTGCCATGCAGCCAAGGCTGACTTCGAACAGCTCGCTGGAGTGCTTGTCGTTGGTAGCCGGCAATAGTCCCAGCATCATGGTCAGGCGATCGACCATACGGCTTTCAAACGTAAATTGCTGTTCATCGGTGGCCGGCGTCTTCAGCAAAGCGTAGACCTGCTCGCAGTTTTCATTGAACAGCCGGCGCATCCGTAAAACGGGCCTGAACGGGAAAATCAAGGCGTAGACACTGAGCGCCAGCGCGGAAGCGCTGATGTACGCACCGGCAAACTCGAACCACTGAATGGCACTGTTTTGGCCGATTTCTGTGTTTTGCGGACCCAGCAACAGAATGGTCGTCAGTCCAAGACCGATGCCTGTGCCAGTCGTTGCCGGACTGGCCAGCCCCACCGCAACGGCATACAGCAATGGGGCAAGCAACAAGGCGAGTAACTCGAAGTCACTGATCATCGGTATCAGCAAGAACAGATAGAGCGCCGACACCACCAAGGCCAGAGCCTGCCCCCTGGCAAAGCTTTGCGCGGCCAGCAACGGCCGCGGAAAAGTCGCCATCAGCGAACAGAGAATCCCCACCACAATCATCCCGCCACGGGCCCCGTCCCAAGCGGTCTCGATCCAGATCAGACCGGCCACCAGCAACGCGGTAAATGCCCGGATTGCATTCATTGCCGCCAAAGTGAAGTCCAGATGCAGCGGATTTTCCTGGCCACGGAACACGCAACTGGCTTCACGCCCTTCCTGAATCGCGTCGCTCAGTTCCAGAATCTGCGCCAGTTGCTCTAGCATCCGTGCCTGCTCCCAACGCAATGCCCAGGCCAATGAACGCAGCGTGGCAGGCATCGTCTCGGTGAGTTGTTCGGCCTTGTAGGCCTGGTCATCGAAACGCTGTTGCAGCGCGGCGAAATGGTGCCGCTCCTCGCTCGACAGTGAACGCCCTTGCAGGGCTAGTTCATCGAGAAACGCCAATTCTTCGGCGCGCAAACGCTGTATCTCTTCCGGCAACGCGCCTTCCCAGCGCTCGGTCAGCAGTTGTCGCTGATGGCGCAAAGCCGTCAACCGCGAAGTCAGCAGCACCAGTTGATTGCCGAGCAGCTGCACCAGACTATTGGCGCTTCGCAACCGTGGCGCATCGTAATATAAATGCCGACGTACCCCCTCCAGAGCACTGATTGCGCCGAGCAGCTGCATCTGCCGCCGATGGAAGTCAACCTCGCTTTCTTCGGTTCGAATGACGGCAGCAGCGTGGGTCGCGAGCAGCTTGATGACCTGATCGATCTTGGCGAAGTAATCCCGCGCCACAGCTTCCGGCCGCGCCGTGAGAAGGCTGACCACGCACACACAAACCACCGCCAAAAGCGTCTCGGTCACACGAGTGACGGCCAGCAGGAACGTACCTTCCTGATCGGGCACCGCCAGCAGCGCCACCACCACCGCCGTGTACCCGCTCAGAACAAAGGCCTGGGAACTGGTGTAGCGCAACAACGTGCCGCCGGCGGTACAGAATGCCAACCACAAGGCCAGAGTGAGGATGAAAGGCTGGGGCGCCTGGGGAAAGATCGCCATGATCAATACCGCCACGACTGCTCCGAACGTGGTGCCGATGACTTGGCCGAAACTTCGGGCCAGGGCCATGCCACCCAGTGGCTGGCTGACGATGATCACCGCCATGATCGACCACTTGGGCTGTTCGAGGTCGAACAGGAAGGCCAGATACAATGTCAGCAGCCCCGCCACAATGGTCCTCAGGGCGAACAGCAGCACCTCTCTTCCGGGGTTGAGTATCGCCTTGAAATATAGAAGCAGTGATTGCATGGGAGCGCTCATTGAGTCATCTCCAGCAAGCGTAGTCATTGCTTCAATGCCTCGACAGGTTTCAATGTCGACAAAACCTGTAGGCAACATCTGTGCGCATGCTGGAGCGCGAAGTGCCGGCAGCGCTGGGGCAAACCGAGTTGCCACCCGCCCTTGAGCCCGTCGACTACGTGCTGAACCAAGCTTGGGTTTGACTCACAGCCCGGCCTGACCGAAGCTGGTGGCTTTGCAAAAGCCTGCCAGCCCCGGATTCCTGCATGCCTCAGTCCCGCCGCTACTTGCTCATCAGCCTCTGCGTATTGCTCGCCCTCGCTCTCGCCTGGTTTTTTCTGCGCAGCACGACGCCTGTGGTGCCGGCGGCGATCAAGCATGGCTACAGCGAAGCGCTGGCCCAGGCACGCGCGGGTCAACCGGGGGCGGCGCGGGTGCTTTACCAGCAATTGGGCCGCCCTGATCTGTCGGCCAAGCGCCGCGTCTGGCTGCATGCCGAACTGCCCAATTATCCGAGCCCCCAAGCCCTGAAGCTCGCGGATGCGGACCTGCAACATCCCTCGGCGGATGTGCGCATTGCAGCGATCAAAAGCATCAGCGGGCTGGTACCCAGTGGGCAGCGCAGTCTGTTGCTGGGGCCCTTGCTCGATGACAGCGACCCCAGTGTCCGGTTTGCGGCGGTCAATGCCTTATTGGGTCTGACGCCGGATGAACTGGGGTTGTACTTCGGCCCCTTGGAACAAGCTATCGATGCCTGGGAACAGCTCCTCAAGCGTCAGCCGGAAAGCGCCGAAACCCAGTATCAATTGGCGCGCCTGCACTTGCACAATGCCGAGCTGAAGAACGCGCAGCAGGCCTTGGAGCGCACGTTGCAACTGGCGCCCGGCAACCTGCCGGCACTGGTGATGCAAATCGAAGTGCTGGATAAACAGGGCCAAAGCGATGCCGCCAGGCAATTGTTGGCGAAACAGTTAAAAGCCCAGCCTGACTCGGCCTACCTGCAACATGCGTTGGGGCTCTGGTTGCTGCATCACGGGCAAAGTGAGTTCGCCCTGCTCGGGCTGTCCAAAGCCGTGGAGCTTGAGCCGGACAACAAGGATTACCGCTACGACCTGGCGACTACGCTGCATAGCGAGAAGGAGCTGGAAGCGGCGCAGAACCAACTGCAGGAAATCGTTCAGCGCCACCCGGCCGATCGCAAGGCGCGCGTGCTGCTGATCAACTACTGGAAGGAAAGCGGACAGTTGCAGAACGTGCAGATATTGCTGGCACAGCTGGAACAGCTCAATCCGGATGATCCGGCGTTGCAGCAAGGTCTGTAAACGATCGCTCTGCTACAAATCAGAGCAAGAAAAGGTTGAACCGCCGTCTCGACAAAAGGTCAAGTGATCAGGCAGTCCACTCAGGCTCCAAGCCTGCCGCCTCGCCTCCCTTAGTCACGAGAGGGCATTTCTTGTCTACGTCTAACGAGTTGATCAGTGCAAAAGCCGCCACCGGCATTGAAGGTCTGGATGACATCCTGGCCGGTGGATTGTCCCGCGGCCACGTGTTCTTGCTGGAGGGTGAACCCGGAACCGGCAAAACCACCGTCGCTTTGCATTTTCTGTTGGCTGGCGCCCGTGCTGGCGAGCGCTCGTTGTACATCACCTTGTCGGAAACCGAGCGCGAGCTGCGCCAAGGGGCGTTGTCCCACGGGTGGGAGCTGGATGAGAACATCCACATCTTCGAGCTGACGCCGCCGGAAAGCCTGCTCAATGCCGAGCATCAACAGAGTCTGCTGTACTCCTCGGACCTGGAGCTGGGCGAAGCCACCAAACAGATTTTCGAAGCGGTCGAACGGGTCAAACCGACTCGCGTAGTGGTCGACAGCCTGTCCGAAATCCGCCTGTTGGCCCAAAGCTCTTTGCGCTACCGCCGGCAGATTCTGGCCATCAAGCATTACTTCGTGCGCTACCAGGCCACGGTACTGCTGCTGGATGACCTGACCACCGAAGCCCTCGACAAAACCGTGCACAGCGTGGCCCACGGGGTGATTCGTCTCGAAGAATTGACGCCTAACTACGGTGCCGAACGCCGGCGCATCCGCGTGGTGAAGTATCGCGGTCAGAAGTACCGGGGCGGTTTCCATGATTTCACCATCATGGGTGACGGCGTACATGTATTCCCACGCCTGGTGGCGGCCGAACATCGCGGGCGTTATACACGCCAGCAGTTAACCAGTGGCATCCCGGAAATGGATGCCCTGCTCGGTGGCGGTATCGAGACAGGCTCCAGCACCCTGATCCTCGGCCCGGCCGGTACCGGCAAATCACTGATCTCGATGGTCTTCGCCGCTGCGGCGGTGGCCCGTGGCGAAAAGGCCGCGCTGTTCATTTTCGATGAAGAGCTGGGGTTGCTGTTCGAGCGCATGAAAAACATCGGCATCGACCTGAAGGCCCTGGAAGACACCGGCAACCTGCTGATCGAGCAAGTGGATGCCGCCGAGTTGTCCCCGGGCGAGTTCTCCCACCGAGTTCGCCGTTGTGTCGATGAGGGCCCTATCAAAACCGTGGTGATCGACAGTATCAACGGCTATCAGGCGGCGATGCCCGAGGAAAATGCCCTGGTGCTGCACATGCATGAGTTGCTGCTGTACCTCAATCGCCAAGGTGCCGCGACATTCATGACCGTCGCCCAACATGGGCTGGTCGGTGACATGCAGGCCCCCGTCGACATTACCTATCTGGCCGACACCGTCATTCTGTTGCGCTACTTCGAAGCCCTGGGCAAGGTTCGCCGGGCGATCTCGATCATCAAGAAACGTACCGGCAGCCACGAATCGACCATTCGCGAGTACCGCATCAGCAGCCAGGGCATGACCATCGGTGAACCACTGGATGCTTTTCAGGGTGTATTGCGTGGCGTGCCAACTTACTTGGGCGCGAGCAATCCGCTGCTTAAGGAAGATGTCCAGTGACGGCCATGGAGGCAATGTCCGAGCGTGCGATTATTCTTGCGCCGCTGGGCCGCGACAGCCAGATCGCTCTGATGATGCTCAACGAGGCAGGGTTCGAGGGGGTCATCACCCGCGATCTGGGTGCGTTGTGCAACGAACTGTCGCTGGGTGCCGGCCTGCTGGTGATTGCTTCCGAGGCCTTGTTGGGCGCAAACCTTGAACCGCTGCTGGGTCTGATCGAGCAGCAACCGGCGTGGTCGGATCTGCCGATCGTACTGCTGACCCACCACGGTGGCCCGGAGCAGAACCCTGCGTCGCGGCTCGGTTTGCAGTTGGGCAACGTGACCTTTCTCGAGCGGCCGTTTCATCCGGTCACGCTGATCAGTCTGGTCACCACAGCGTTACGTGGGCGACGACGCCAGTATGAGGCCAGGGACCGGTTGATTGATCTGAGCCAAAGCGAACTGCGTCTGCAAAATACCCTGGAAACCCTCGAACAACAGGTCGAGGAACGCACCGCGCAATTGCGTCACAACGAAGAGGTCCTCAGGCAGTCGCAGAAAATGGAAGCGGTCGGTCAACTCACCGGCGGTATTGCCCACGACTTCAACAACATGCTGACCGGTATTATCGGCAGTCTCGAGCTTCTGCGCCGGCGTCTGGCCCGGGGACGCACCGAGGACCTGGACAGCCTGATCGATCTTGGGGTGACCTCAGCCAACCGTGCAGCGGGCCTGACGCATCGTCTGCTGGCGTTCTCCCGACGCCAGTCGCTGGATTCAAAACCCGTGCAAATGAATACCCTGGTGGTATCCATGGGTGAACTGTTGCAGCGCAGCATCAACGAAAGCATTCACCTGGAAATGCAACTGGACGAGCAACTGTGGGTGGCCGAGGCCGACCCCAACCAACTCGAAAGCGCCCTGCTCAACCTGGTGCTCAACGCCCGGGATGCCATGCCCGACGGCGGAAAGCTGCTGGTCAAAACCTCCAATCAGCATCTGGATACGGGGTTCACCGAGGCCCACAGCAATCTGCAACCGGGCGATTACATTGCCCTGAGCGTCACCGATACCGGTTACGGTATGCCGCAAAGCACCATCAACCGGGCCTTTGATCCTTTCTTCACGACCAAACCCATCGGCCAGGGCACAGGCCTGGGTTTGTCGATGATTTATGGTTTCAGCAAACAGTCCGGCGGACACGTCAGCATTGACAGTGAAGTCGGGAACGGCACCACGGTCAGCCTGTTTTTGCCGCGTTTCAGCGGGGAACTGCTCCAGGACACCCCAGTCGATACCCAACACACCCCTTTCGCCCGGGACGGCGAAACCGTGCTGATCGTCGAGGACGACCCCGCCGTGCGAGTCCTGGTCAGCACCGTATTGAGTGAATTGGGCTACGCCTTCGTTGAAGCGAGCGATGCCGACAGCGCCGTGCCGATTCTCGACTCCGACCAGCGAATCGACCTGTTGATCAGCGACGTGGGCCTGCCGGGCATGAACGGCCGGCAACTGGCGGAAATCGGTCGGCAGTATCGGCCTGATCTCAAGGTATTGTTCATCACCGGGTATGCGGAACACGCAGCGGTGCGCGGGGGTTTTCTTGATCCCGGCATGCAGATGATCACCAAGCCGTTCACCTTCGATTTGTTGACGGCGAAGGTGCGGGAAATGATCAGAACCTGAGGGATGCTTGCGTAGGAGCTGCCGTGCGGTCAACAACCGCCGACGCAGCTTCAGGAGAGCAGGTCCTGCATGATCTTTTGCAACACATCCAGATCGAACGGCTTGGCCAGGATCGGGGCTTTGCGGGTGATCGGGCTGTCTGTCTCGCGAATTTCCTGCGGATAACCGCTGATGAAGATCACCTTGAGCTCCGGTCGCAGCTTCACGGCGGGTTCGGCGATCTGTACGCCAGAGATTCCCCCCGGCAAGCGGAAGTCGGTGATCATCATGTCCAGATGCGGTTTGCTCGCCAGAATTTCAAAGGCCTGCTCGCCGTTTTCGGCTTGCAGCACCCGGTAACCCTCACCCGACAAATAAGCAGACAGCACCATCAAGATCGAAGGGTCATCCTCGACGATCAGTACCACATCTTGTGCATCTTCACTCATGGAAAACCTTTGTTCGATCAATAGCTGCTGATACGACCGTGCGGTCACTCAGAGGTTGCGTTTATCGGGCTGTTTTCCTGCAGCGGCAGACAAACGCGAAACAAGGCGCCTTCGCCAATCCGGCTCTCGACGGTGATGGAGCCACCATGGGCGGCGACAATCTGCTCCGAAATAAACAGCCCCAGGCCCAGCCCCGCTACAACGGCCTTGGCGGAAACCCGTTCGAACTGCTGAAAAATGCGCTGCTGATTATCTTCACTGATCCCGATACCGCGATCCTGAACCTCAACTCGCGCTTGCCCGTCGTGATTGTACACGCGTACGTCGATCGGGCTCTTGGCGCCATAACGCAGCGCATTGGTCAACAAGTTGGAAATCACTTGTTCGATACGGAACTCGTCCCAGTTGCCCACCACGGGCTGGTCGGCCGTCAAGGTCACCGACGACTCTGCGGCCTCGGTCTGCGGTGCAAAGTTTTGCAGAAGATTCTTTACCAGCTGCACCAGATCCAGCCGACTGGAGCGGATCGACAGCTTGCCCGTGCGGATCCGCGACACATCGAGCATGTCTTCGATCAGGCGGATCAGGCTTTTGATCTGCCGCTCATCACGGTCGACCATGGCGTGCATCTTGTCCAGGGTGAATGCCGCGGCGTTATCCCGGGCCAGATGCATTTTGCGCAATTGGGTTTCGAGAATCAGGCCATTGAGCGGCGTACGGACTTCGTGGGCCACGATGGACATGAAGTCATCACGCATGCGCACCGCTTGCTCCAGCTCGTTTTGGGTGTTCTGCAATTGTTTGAGCAACGTCTCCTGTTCACGGCGACTTTGCTCCAGCGCTTCGACCTGGTGCTTCATCGCTTTGCTCTGGCGATACAGGTCGACGAAGACATTGACCTTGCTCTTGACCGCGTGAACATCCAGCGGCTTGTGCAAGAAATCCACCGCACCGCTTTCGTAGCCCTTGAACGCGTAATTAAGCTCGCGGCCGGCGGCACTGACGAACACAATCGGGATGTTTCTGGTTTTTTCCGTACCGCGCATCAACTCGGCCAGTTCGAAGCCGTTCATGCCGGGCATCTGCACATCGAGAATGGCCATGGCAAATTCGTGTTGCAGCAACAGCGATAAAGCTTCGTCGGCGGACAGGGCTTTGTAGACGATACGGTCCTCACGCCTGATCAATGCTTCGAGCGCCAGAAGGTTCTCCGGCAGGTCGTCGACGATCAGTAATTTGGCCTGGATATTACTTAGCATGCGATTCCTTCCAGCTCGACAAGCAAACGGTCGATGCCGCGAAGATCCAGCCGATGAGTATCCAGCACTGCACTGTTCATGATTTGCGATAGATCCGTTCTGGTTTGACCAATGCTTCAAACTGGTTGCCATAGGCCGAGAAGTCCAGGGTTTCTTTACTGCCCAGCGCCAGAAAACCCCGATGACACAAGGATTCGTGAAATAGGCCGAAGGCACGGTCCTGAAGCTTTTTATTAAAGTAAATCAATACATTACGACATGAAATCAATTGAGTTTCCGAGAACACACTGTCGGTAGCCAGGCTGTGATCGGCGAAGGTCACGTTGTCGCACAGGCTCTTGTCAAAAATGGCGTAGCCATAAGCCGCAGTGTAGTAATCGGCGAACGAACGCTGACCACCGGCCTGCTGGTAGTTGTGAGTGTAGGCCCGAACATTCTCCAGGGAGAAAATCCCTTGCCTGGCTTTATCCAGCGAGCGCGGGTTGATGTCGGTGGCATAGAGGATGGTGCGATCCAGCAAGCCTTCTTCGCGCAGCAGAATCGCCATCGAATAGACCTCTTCGCCGGTGCTGCAACCAGCGATCCAGACCTTGATCGACGGCCAGGTCTTGAGCAGTGGCACCACTTCCTGACGCAGTGCCAGGAAATGCGAAGGGTCGCGGAACATTTCACTGACCGGAATCGTCAGCAATTGCAGCAGTTGCATGAACGCGGTCGGATCGTGCAGAACCTTCTCTTGCAGCGCCGAGATGGTTTTGCACTCGAACTGGCTCAAGGCGTGATTGACCCGGCGTTTGATCGACGCGCTGGAGTAATCGCGAAAATCGTAGCTGTACTTGAGGTAGATCGCCTCGATCAACAAGCGCAATTCGATTTCGGTATTGCGTTCCACTAAATTCGTTCCATCTTCGGTAACCACACACGAATCAGCGAGAACAGGCGATCCAGGTCGATGGGCTTGGCCAGGTAATCGTTGGAACCGGCCTGCAAGCAGCGCTCCTGATCGTCCTTCATGGCCTTGGCCGTCACCGCAATGATCGGCAGCTTGCGCCAGCGCGGGTCCTTGCGGATTTGGAGGGTGGCTTCGAAACCATCCATCTCCGGCATCATCACGTCCATCAGCACCAGATCAATGTCCTCGATTTGATTCAATTTCTCGATCGCTTCACGACCGTTACGACCAATGACCACGATTGCGCCCTTTTGCTCCAGCGCGCTGGTGAGGGCAAAAATGTTGCGTACATCGTCGTCCA
This sequence comes from Pseudomonas wuhanensis, assembly GCF_030687395.1. Classification (GTDB taxonomy): domain Bacteria; phylum Pseudomonadota; class Gammaproteobacteria; order Pseudomonadales; family Pseudomonadaceae; genus Aquipseudomonas; species Aquipseudomonas wuhanensis. Next base: position 3,393,806 of record NZ_CP117430.1, read on the forward strand.
CCAGCAGCACTTTACGTCCCTCGAAGACCTTGTCGCGACTGCGGGCGGTCTTGAGCATCGTCTGGCGTTCCTGGGACAACCGGGATTCGACTTTGTGCAGAAAAAGAGTCACTTCGTCCAGCAACCGCTCCGGCGAACGCGCGCCCTTGATGATGATCGAGCGCGAATATTTGCGCAGCTCGGCCTCTTCGTCCCGGGTCAGGTTACGTCCGGTATAGACGATTACCGGCGGGAACGAGCAGATATCTTCGGTGGACATGCGTTTAAGCAAGTCGTTGCCGAGCATGTCCGGCAGCTTCAGGTCGATGATCATGCAGTCGAAAATCGTCGTGCGCAGCAGGTCGAGCGCATCCTGCGCCAGGCCGACGGCGGTGATTTCGATGTCCTCGTCGCCGATCAGTCGGGCGATGCTGTCGCGTTGCACATCGTCGTCTTCAACCAGCAAGACCCGTTTGACCTTCTGCGTCAGTTTGGCTTCGAGACGGGCAAACACATCCTTGAGTTCCTCGCGGGTGGTGGGCTTGACCGCATAACCGATCGCGCCCATGTGCATGGCGGCCTCGACGCGGTCTTCGACCGAAATCACATGCACCGGGATGTGCCGGGTTTCGGCATGTTCTTTCAAACGCTGTAATACCGTCAGCCCGGAATGATCCGGCAGGCGCATGTCCAACAGAATCGCATCGGGGATGAACTGCCTGGCCAGGTCGTAGCCTTCGTCGGCGCCGTGGGCCACCAGGCACTGATAACCCAGTTCATGGGCCAGGTCGTAGAGAATGTGCGCAAAGTTCGGCTCATCCTCCACCACCAGAATGCAGCGAGTGGCGAATGGCGCCTTGTTGCGATCATCGTCGAAACGCGGAATGTCGACTTCGGCAATCAGCGGCACAAGCGCAGCAGCCACGGCGCTTTTCTGCACGGCAACCGGCGTGGCTTTCATCGTCGTGACAGGCGCGTCACCTGGCTCGACGTACTGCTGCGGCAGCACCAGTGTGAACACACTGCCCTGCCCAGGCGTACTGGTCACACTGATCGAGCCGCCCAACAAGGTGGCCAGATCACGAGAAATCGACAAGCCCAGGCCGGTGCCGCCGTAACGACGATTGATGGTGCCGTCGGCCTGACGGAAGGCTTCGAAAATGCTTTGCTGGTGATCCGGTGCAATGCCAATCCCGGAGTCGCGGACGATAAAGGCAATGCCCTCGCCCGGCTGAACAGCGACGCTCAGGTTGACGGAGCCCTTTTCGGTGAATTTCACCGCGTTCGACAGCAGGTTCTTGATCACTTGCTCCAGACGCTGGCGGTCGGTGAACAGCATCAGCGGTGCATCGGCCTGCAATTTGATCTGGAAATCCAGGTTCTTTTCCGCAGCCAGCGGCTGGAACATGCCCCGCAGGCCTTCCACCAGACGCGCTACACTGGTGTTCTCTGGACGCACCTCAAGCTTGCCGGCCTCAACCTTGGAAATGTCGAGAATGTCGTTGATCAGGTTAAGCAAGTCATTGCCAGCGGAGTAGATCGACTCGGCGAACTTGACCTGCTCGGCGCTGAGGTTTTCCTGCGGGTTTTCCGCCAGCAGTTTGGCCAGAATCAATGAACTGTTCAGCGGCGTGCGCAGCTCGTGGGACATGTTTGCAAGGAATTCGGACTTGTACTTGCTTGAGCGCAGCAATTCTTCTGCCCGCGCTTCGAGTTCAATCTGAGCCAGGTTCAGTTCAGTGTTCTTCAGGTCCATGGCGTCGCGTTGTAACGCCAGGATCTGCGCCTGTTCGGCGAGTTGTTCGTTGGTTTGCTCCAGCGCGGTCCGCTGGGTTTCCATATGGACTTGGGACTCCTTGAGAATCCGCGATTGCTCTTCCAGCTCTTCGTTGGCGGTCTTGAGTTCTTCTTGCTGAACTTGCAGTTCTTCGTTGAGTTGCTGGGCTTCGGCCAGTACTTCCTGCAAGCGCTGGCGATAGCGAGCGGCCTCGATCGACGTGCCGATGTTGCCGGCAATCAGTTCGAGCAGTTCGACGTCGCGGTCGCTCAAGGGGCGCAAGAAGCCCAGCTCGATCACGCCGTTGACCCGATCGTCGTCACTGGTCGGCACCACCAGCACGCTATGCGGCAGGCCTTCGCCAAGACCGGAGCTGATTTTGAAGTAATCACTCGGGACGTCGTCGAGACGGATCAAGCGCGCCTGTTGCACCACCTGGCCGACAATTCCTTCGCCACTGTAAATCTGCTGTTCCAGCGCTTCCTGTTCCCGGGAGAAACCGTAAGACGCTATGCGCTTCAGGCCACCATGATCCTCACGGACATAGATCGCCGCGACAGCCGTCCCTAAATATTGGGCGCAGAACTGCAGAATGTTGCGCCCCAACAAATTGAGGGATAGCTGCCCCAGGACTTGCTCGGCCAGTTCTGTCTGGCCGTTGCGTAACCAGGCTTGCTGTTCAAGGCGGCGGGCACTGGCTTGTTGTCCGGCGAGGTTGGCACTGTAGCTTTGGGACAGGTTGAGCAAGTCCCGACGGCCAATGTAGGCCAGCATCCCGCTGATACCGGCCACGAACAGCAGATAAAGAGCGATGCTCCAGATCGTGGTGCGGCGCACTTCCTCGTTACGAGTGGTGCGCAACTGCTGCTCCATGTCGATAAGGTCTTCGAATTGCTTGCGGATCTCATCGGTCAGCCGCTTGCCGCGTCCGGCCTTGACGGCGCCGCGGTAGTCACCACTGGCACGCTGCAAATCAATCATCGACTGCGCGTAACTGGCCCATTCTGCCTGCAAGGCTTGAAGCCGGCGCAGCCGATCCGTCTGGACCGGATTGTCGCCTGTCAATTCGAGCAAGGTAGTGAGAGCGACGGCGATTCTCGGCTTGGCCGTCTCGTAGGGATCAAGGAAATGTTCGTCGCCGCTGAGCAGGAACCCGCGCATGCCGGTTTCCAGATCGACGGTCAGCTTTATCGCCTCATTGGCATTATTGATCACCCGGTCGGTGTGCTGGACCCACTGGAACACCGACAACAGGTAGGTGATCAGCGAAACGAAGAAAACCGCGCTGATGACGCCGACACCCAATGGCAGGCTGACGTTGCGGCTCAGAAGTTTACGGAATCGTTGCTCATCAACCGAGGACGCAGAGGTCATGGGGAAGCCTTGTCGTACTGTTGAAAACCATCGAGTCTGCCCCAAAACGGCCGAGCCGATCCATTTTTCTGACATGTTTTACGGCAAAATCCCGCATTTATCTGCTCTGGGACAAAGGAGCGGTTATTCTCTGCGGCTCTTGTGCGGCTATTGTTTTTGTAGCGCGTCGGGAACTTGTCGTGATTCGTCACTTACTGATGCAAGAGCCCGACGATTTCGATCGTCCGGCAACCGCGAATTCAATCTTTGAGAGCCCACTATGTCCGCTAAAACCTCCACCATTCTAGTCGTCGAAGACGATGCCATCGTGCGCACGCTGATCGTCGATGTGCTGGAGGAACTGGAGTTCCGGGTGCTTGAGGCCGATGGCTGTGAAGAGGCGCTGGATTTCATCAACGATGAGGACCAGGACATCGACTTGCTGATGACGGATGTGGGGTTACCGGTCATGGACGGTCGTGAACTGGCCAAGCAGGCGCGCATGCTGCGTCCCAAATTGCCAATTCTGTTCGCCAGCGGTTATGCCGAAAACATTGAGGTGCCTGATGACATGCAGGTGATCGGCAAGCCGTTTTCCATTGATCAACTGCGGGACAAGGTCAAGAATATTTTGTCCTCTCTCCCTTTATCCACGCCTGGGCAATGACGCAACTCAAGCACTCAGGCGTTTGCGCTTAGCCTCCTGCCGCTCTCGGAAAGCGATGATGTCATTGATGCCCACTTCAGCCAGTGGTCGTGCAGGCGTCGGAGTAGTTTCTGGTACAGACAGCACTGCTTCCTGCTCGGCAACCGCCTCGTTACCAAAATCGACGCCAGCAAGTCCGTTGATATCAGTCAGCGGCTGGCGGAATTTATTCCCCACTTCTCGACCACTGCCTTTCAATGGATTGACCTCACTCGCCCTGATTGCTCGTTCGATCGCTTTGGGATTGGGAATGAACCTCCCGGTCTTGTCGTAGGCGCCGAGAATCAAGGCAGGCGGTAGATCGACGGCATAGTTGATTTCCAAAGGAGGCAGTTGTTTCAACCCGGAGTTGGGGCGAAATGCTAGTTCGGTATTGGCATACAAATGGAATCCCTCCAACTGACGAGCATCGACGAAATAGGTGTAGCCGCCTTTTTCGCCACCATAGACAAAGGCCCCTGCGCCGTCTTTCTTGTAAAAAGACGAGGTCGAAATACCTGCGCCATCAAGATCGAGTGCATCGTGAGCACCACCATAGCCACCTTTGAAGCCGTTGACCTGGTTGAGATCCCTGATTGGCGTGCGTTGGGTAAACCCTTTTTCAAAGATTACTATCGGATCGCGCATGTCCCCGCGAAACACGAAACCTTGATAGACAAAACCTTTTTCCGGCCCGGAAAGCCTCACCACCTGTGAGCTCGTCGCGACGGACTGCGCCACATTAGGCCCGCCCGCCAACTCTGACAGGTAGCCTGCGACAAGCACCCCCTTGCCGGCCTCAGGTATTTCTTTGCCAGCAGTACTCGCCAACTGATGGCTGATGCTGCCTGCGGGTCTGCGCACCAACGAGGGTCTGTTGCTGCGCATAAGCGTTTCTAGCACTCGGCGGCTGATGTTCTTCTTGGCCACAATGGAAAGGGCTTTACCCAAAAGTTTTTCCGCAATGGGGCCGGCGAGTTCAGATAGAACTCCGATCGCTGCGTTGATCCTCAAACGCTCCGCCTCGGAAGGGTCATCAGAGATTTCGGCACGGATCAAATCAGTCGCCGATGCCCCAATTCCCAACAGGAAGGGAATCAGCATACGAATCGGTGCAGACACCCAGGCCGCCGTTCCTCCGGTAGGGATCGAAACCGCGAACGCAATGCACTGAAGCAAATACCCGGCGACTTCCAACGCAATATCGGTCATACGCTCGGTGTGGGTTGATACCAATGTATCGATATCCGCCAACGCTCGCTTGATCTGCCGGTCGAAAAGGGCTTTACCAAGGTCAGTGCTGGATCGAAATACAATCTCTCGATAGTTTGGGCGCGTCGCGAACAGGGGGAATTCCAATCCCCTATATTTGAAATCACGGACGTAAGGTTTTTGTTGGGCGCTCAATGGAACACGCTTCAGCAGACGCTTTTGCAGTTGCGGATGGTTTTCCAGAAACCTTCCACGCTCGTCATGCCCGGCGGGAAATTCGATGGCAGCACTGTCTTCGCCCAGAAAAAACAATACGCCTCGATCCAAATTGTTGCGCCCGATAAATACGGCGTTATCGACCTCAAGATCCGGGTCGCTGTGCAAGTTAAGAACGCGCGCAGGGATCAAGCCTTTGAGATACTCAAAGGCAATCATCTTGTCTTCCATTGAGCGAGCGTCACTCTTGATGAACTCTACGACCAGCTTGTTGAGTTCGGCTTTTTTTAGCAGTTGCCCAAAAGCGTACGCTGCAGAATGTTGTAAGCTATCGGCAACATACTTCTTGAAATCAGCTTGATAGTCGGCCCCCTCCAAAGTCTTTACAAGCTTGGCAGGATAGTAGGAAGGCCATTGTATTTCAGAGTACCCCCTGTCTTTCAGTACACGATAATGATAGCCGGTGCATATTTCTGCCAATGTAAATTCTCTCTCCTTCCAGTTGGCGGGATCTTTTTCAGCTTCAAGCATGTCGCTGCGATTGGGTTGTTTAACCTCTATATATTTAATCAGCACTTTTGAATCATACTTTATCCGCGACCTGTTTTTTTCGTCAGGCACTAGCGCCTGGACAGTTTCATCAATGCGATGACGAATAAAATATGCAGGATCAAAGCTGGCTGGGTCAGCGACGACCGAACAGCCATGCAATATCTCATCACTCAGATTTTTTATATTAACACCCTCAACATCTTCTTCATCGACCGAACTGATTAATGTTCTGGCTTTCACCATTGGCACAGGCTCTTCCTCCTCCAGATCACTTAGGGGGTCCAGCAGCCATAAAAGCGAATATTGATCTTCGGCATCGTCGTAAATACCAGGCAATTCCATTTTCATAACTTATTCCTGCGAGCAGCAACAAAGCACGAACTGCACTTTTCCATTACTGCACGCTAGGCACAAGCGTAATCACCCCCAAGCAAACAATACACCGTGGAAATGTTATTAATATTTACAACACAACCAAAAACCTTAGGTATATTTTCCGACATGCATGCAATGCCGAGTTACTGCAACAGGACGCATGCGACCACTACTGTACTGTGGTTTAATTGCGCCCTTTTCTGCCCCTCGCTTGCTGCAAAGGATCACTGTTCATGACTCAGCCGCCCGCCACTAAAGTCCTGGTCATTGGCTACGTCTGGCCCGAGCCCCGCTCTTCTGCGGCCAGTGGGCATGTGATGCAAATTCTCGATACGTTCCTGCAGCAAGGCTGGGACATCACCTTCAGCAGCCCGGCCGGCACCGGTGAGCACCGTGCGGACCTGACCTCGCTGGGCATTCGCGAAGTGCCGATCGAGTTGAATAACAGCAGTTTCGACACCTTTGTCAGCGAACTGGCCCCGGATATTGTGTTATTCGACCAGTTCATGATGGAGGAACAGTTCGGCTGGCGAGTAGAAAAACACTGCCCCGACGCCTTGCGCGTGCTGGAGACCTCCGATCTGCAAAGCTTGCGACATGCCCGGTATCAGCGCCTCAAGGAGCGCTTGAAAGCCAGTGACGACGCCAACGATTTCAGTGAGTTATTCGCCCCGGCATTGCGTGAAGAGTTCGAGTTCATGGCCGATACCGACTTGGCGAAACGGGAGATCGCCGCGCTGTATCGCTGCGACTTGAACCTGATGATCTCCGAAGTGGAGATCGAATTGCTGGTCGAGCAGTTCAAACTGCCGCGCAACTTGCTGCACTGGTGTCCGCTGATGGTCGATGCGCCGAGTGCGCCGTCACCAGCCTTTGAAGATCGTGCGCATTTCCTGAGCATCGGTAACTTCCGTCACGCGCCGAACTGGGATGCCGTGCTCTGGATGAAAACCATGATCTGGCCGCTGATCCGTGCGCAATTGCCAGAGGCGCAACTGCATATCTATGGCGCCTATACGCCGCCCAAAGCCACCGCCCTGCACAATGCGGCCCAAGGGTTTCATGTGATGAACTGGGCAGAAGATGCCTTGCAAGTCATGTCCGCGGCCCGGGTCTGTCTGGCGCCGTTACGCTTCGGTGCGGGTATCAAAGGCAAAATCGTCGACGCCATGCTGTGCGGCACACCCAATGTCACCACCCCGATCGGTGCAGAAGCGATGCACCGCGAACAGCCGTGGCCGGGCGCCGTGACCCAAACCGCGCGTGAGTTCGCCGATTGTGCGGTTCGTCTTTATAAAGACAAAGACCTGTGGATGAGTGCCCAATCCCATGGACAGATATTATTAGCCGAGCGCTATCAGCCGTCGATACATGGCCCGGCTCTGATCGAGAAATTATTATATTGCCAGCAACACCTGGCTCAACTTAGAAGGGATAACTTTACCGGCAGCATGTTGCGCCATCATCATCACAAAAGCACTCAGTACATGGCGCAGTGGATCGAGGCAAAGAACCGTCATTAATGACCAAGCTTTCAATTATTTCTAACTAGCGGATATAAAAACCACATACTTTGCATCAATCCAATGATTGGCCATTTATACGTTCATCGTTATAAGTACGGAAAAGCCGCCCTCAATTACTTCGATACTCGAAGGTGTGACTTTTTCTATTTAATCAATGCAAGGATGCATTAATGAACAACGACACTTTAAACAATTACGCACTCAACAACTGGATGGCCGCGACACCGGCCATCGACACTTTATCGCTCTGCGAGTTGACGCTGCCAGGCACTCACAACGCGGGGTGCGACTGGAAAGCGTCCTACCCACTAATTCCAGGCGCTCACTGGCTGGCGTGCCAGCACGACTCGTTTTATGCCCAACTGAACAACGGTGCGCGGGCACTGGATGTTCGACTGGATTTTGTCTTCGACGAACCGGGGCTTGGCAAATTTCGTTTTCAGCACAACGGTTACCGCTCTTCCCGCACCTTGGGGGACCTTGTTACAGACGTGGAGCGTTTTCTTCAGGAAAACCCGGACGAGTTTATCGTCTTGGACTTCCACGAACTGAAGGGCGGCCAACAACCCTTTGACTATCATTTTTTCAACGCGATGATGCTCAGGTTTCTCGGCCAAAGAATGATTCCCTCCAACAACTTGTACCTTAGCCTCGGGCAACTCAAGAAGCTCAGCAAAGTTCAAAGAGTCCTAGTCGCTGCCGAAGGGTATTGGGAGCTTGATCGAACCTGGTTTTGCGAAAAAATCGAGCACAAATGGAGTGGCATCGCCGACACGAATGCCGCTGAACTGGAAAAACACATCATCGAAGTACTGAAAAACCCTCCTGGCACATGGGCGCCTTGGTCTCTTTCCGCAACGAGCTACAGTCTTCTCGGCGGCCCTGTCGACATCAAAGGACATCTTACTGGGTGGTTCGACCTCGCCAAGCGCGACTGGGCAACCAAGTGCAACATTATCAATGTCGACTTCATTGAAGAGTCAAAAATAGTTTCTTATTGCCGAACCGCGAGTTTGATAAAAGCGAACAATCAAATCAAATAGCCCCACACCAACGCGCCATCAGTTAGCTATATTTGTGGAGATATTTCTATCGCTGGCAATACTGCCGAGCACTCCTATGCTGGTTTCTGAACTTGTCTTTATGACAGCCTGACAATCCGGACGCGGCCCTTCGCCGCCTCTGGTTCACGAACCGATTCGCCCCACGGATGGGGCGAAGTTAACGCACAAGGAATAATCATGACTCACAGTGCAACAGGGACGCTCGACAAACAGAAATGGATGAGCAACGTACTGGATATCGATCAGTTGAAGCTGACCGACATTGTCTGGCCCGGCACGCACAATGCTGGCATGGACAAAAAAGCGCCAAACTATGAAGTGGTGTTCGGCAACTGGACAACCTGCCAGAACGATTCATTTGCCTGGCAACTGGCCAATGGCGCGCGAGCTTTCGATCTGCGGCTCGGCTACACATTCGGCCCCGTAGAGCCGGTGTTTTACTTTCATCACAATGGGTTTCAGTCCCACCGAATCCTCGATGAACTGATCGATGCGGTATCGGCCTTTCTGGATCGAAATCCGGATGAATTCATCGTGCTGGACTTTCATCAGCTGGGAATCGCGGGCAAACCCTTCGATTATCGGAAACTCAACGATGTGCTGGTGCGTCGCCTTGGGCTGCGAATCATCCCGCACAGCGACGCATTGAAAACCGTGGGCGAACTCAAGCGCACCAGTTCACTGCGCCGCATCGTCATGGCGGCCCAAGGCGCGTCGGGGCTGGACAGCAATTACTTCTGGCCGCGCATACCGCACAAGTGGCGCGACCAGGCATTCACTGATGCCAGCGAGCTGCGTAGCCATATCGCTACGACCCTTGAAGACGCGCCCTACGAAACATTTCTCTGGTCGCTGTCGGCGACCACCTATTCGCTATTGGGTGGCCCACAGCACATAAAAAGCCAAATCAATGACTGGTTCAGTACAACGCGCGACTGGGTAACCCGTTGCAGCATCATTAACATCGACTTTTTCGACGAGTGCGAGATTGTCCGCTACTGCTGGATCGCCTCCAGCATGAAAGCCGTGTATGGCCGCTCGTTGCATGAACGGACCTGAACGGTCAACGTCGCGGGCTGGCACAGAGAGCCTGGAAAGAGGCATGATCAACGGGCGATAACAATAAAAGTGTCCTGACATGAGCCGACCAGCCAGAGTTACCGATCCTTCCTACGAATTGATGGACGACCATAACGGGTTGTCCATCATCTATCGTCAGCACGGCTTCCCCTGCCCTTTGGTGCGCTGGCATTTCCACAAGGAATACGAACTGCACCTGATCGTCGCCAGCTCCGGCAAGGTGTTCATCGGTGACTACATCGGCAACTTCTACCCGGAAACGCTGTTCCTGACCGGCCCCAACCTGCCCCACAACTGGATCAGCCAGGTCGCCGAAGACGAAGTAGTGTCCAAGCGCGACATGCTGGTCAATTTCACTGACGAACTGTTTGAAAGCGGCCATCAGGTGTTCGCCGAACTCAAGACGCTCGCCCCGTTGCTGGAGCGCGCGCAATACGGCATCGAGTTCCGCTGCAAGCGCACGATCCACCAGGCCATGACCTTGATGCAGCGCATCGCCGACACCAAGGGCATGACCCGGCTCGGGTACTTTTTCATTCTGCTGGAGTTGCTGGCGGCGTCCGATGACTATCAGTTGCTGTCCGGTGCCACGACGCCACAATTGGCTGATGAACACAATATCGACCGCACCAACCGGGCGGTGGATTACATCTTTGCCCATTACGCCCGGGAACTGCCGCTGGAAGAAGTCGCCGAGCATCTGGGTCTGAAGCCGACCTACTTCAGCCGAGTGTTCAAACAGGCCACCGGGCGCTGCTTCATCGAATTCGTCAATCGCCTGCGCATCAGTAAATCCTGTGAGCTGCTGGCAGATGGCGACAAAACGGTGACCGATGTGTGTTTCGAGTCGGGCTTCAATAATATTTCCAACTTCAACCGGCGTTTCCAACAACTCAAAGGCATGACGCCGTCGCACTACCGGCGGTTGGCGGTGCAGCGTTTGACTGAGCAAAACCTGGGCTGAATGCCTTGGTCATAGGGTGATTTTCAGATCGCCTTCGCGAGCAAACCTCACGCCTACAAGAGCGAGGCTTACCCGCGAAGGGGCGGGTAAAACCTGTACAAATTCGATGCCCCCTCGTCCCTGCAAAGCCTGCCCTTGCATCTCCCGCTCCAAACCCCAGTGCAAAAAAGTATCGATGACAGTGCGATGGATGATTTGTCAGCCCATCGATTGAACGCTGTAATCAGTGCACATTCTTCCTGCCTCGGAAGACACAAAAACAATAACTGTCCTTCTGTAACCCGCCGGGTGCAGAAAAGGAGTGCACGATGCAACCCTCTGTAAAAGCTCTGCTTGCTCTCACCTGCATGACCCTCAGTAGCGTCAGCCTCGGTGCACAGACCCTGACCATTGCCACCGTCAACAACAGCGACATGATTCGCATGCAAAAACACTCGAAAACCTTCGAGGCCGAGCATCCGGACATCAAGCTCAATTGGGTGGTGCTTGAAGAAAACGTTCTGCGTCAACGCCTGACCACCGACATCGCCACCCAGGGCGGACAGTTCGATGTGTTGACCATTGGCATGTACGAAGCCGCACTCTGGGGCGCCAAGGGTTGGCTGGAACCGATGAAGGACTTGCCGGCCAGCTACGCCCTCGACGACGTCTTCCCTTCGGTCCGTGAAGGCCTTTCAGTCAAGGGTACGCTCTATGCCCTGCCGTTCTACGCTGAAAGCTCCATCACCTATTACCGCACCGACCTGTTCAAGGACGCCGGTCTGACCATGCCCGAACGCCCGACCTGGACTCAGATCAGCGAATTTGCCGGCAAACTCACCAATAAAGATAAAGAACAGTACGGTATCTGCCTACGCGGCAAGGCTGGCTGGGGCGAGAACATGGCGCTGATCACCACCCTCGCCAATGCTTACGGCGCACGCTGGTTTGATGAGAAATGGCAGCCGGAATTCACCGGCCCCGAGTGGAAGAATGCGCTGAACTTCTATGTCGACACCATGAAGAAGTCCGGCCCTCCTGGCGCGTCGAGCAACGGCTTCAACGAAAACCTGGCGCTGTTCAACAGCGGCAAGTGTGCGATCTGGGTCGATGCCAGCGTGGCCGGCTCGTTCGTCACCGACAAGACCCAAAGCAAGGTCAGCGATCACGTCGGCTTCACCTACGCACCGCATGAAACCACCGACAAAGGTTCGGCCTGGTTGTATTCCTGGGCGCTGGCCATTCCGACCAGTTCCAAGGCCAAGGATGCGGCGAAAACGTTCAGCGCCTGGGCCACTTCCAAGGAATATGGTGCGCTGGTCGCGGAAAAAGACGGCATCGCCAACGTGCCGCCAGGCACTCGCGCCTCGACCTACACCGAGGCCTACCTGAATGCCGCACCGTTCGCCAAGGTGACGCTGGAATCGCTGAAGGCTGCGGACCCGAGCAAACCGTCCCTCAAACCCGTGCCCTATATCGGCATCCAGTTGGTGACCATCCCTGAGTTCCAGGCCGTGGGCACCCAGGTCGGCAAGCTGTTTTCGGCAGCGCTGATCGGCCAGACCACGGTCGACCAGGCCCTGACCGCCGCCCAGTCAACCACCGAACGTGAAATGAAGCGCGCCGGTTATCCCAAGTAACCAGCACCTTTCCCTGTGGGAGCGGGCTTGCCCGCGATAGCAATGGATCAGTCACGAAGATGTGCCGGATGTACCGGCCTCTTCGCGGGCAAGCCCGCTCCCACAGGTTCCGCGTCGTCTGTTCTCAATCGGTTCTATCGCCATGAATATTTCAACTGTCAAAACTCACATGGACATCTCCCAACCGGTGCGCAAAAGCCGGTTGACCAACCCCGGCTGGTTTCTGGTCAGCCCCTCGGTTGCGTTGTTGCTGCTGTGGATGATCGTGCCGCTGGGCATGACCGTTTACTTTTCAATGATTCGCTACAACCTGCTCTACCCCGGCGAAAACCAGTTCGTGGGGCTAGAGAACTTCAGCTACTTTCTGAGCGACTCGGGCTTCCTGCCCGGTGCCACCAACACCCTGTTGCTAGTGGGCAGCGTGTTGCTGATCAGCGTGGTATTCGGGGTGTTGATCAGCGCGTTGCTGGAGGCCAGTGAGTTTCTCGGTCGCGGCATCGTGCGGGTGATGTTGATCTCGCCGTTCTTCATCATGCCCACCGTCGGTGCGCTGATCTGGAAAAACCTGATCTTTCACCCGGTCTCGGGGATTCTCGCCTACATCTGGAAACTGTTCGGCGCGCAGCCGGTGGACTGGCTGGCGCATTACCCGCTGCTGTCGATCATCATCATTGTCTCGTGGCAATGGCTGCCCTTCGCGATCCTGATCCTGATGACCGCCATGCAGTCCCTCGATCAGGAACAGAAAGAAGCCGCACGCCTGGACGGTGCCGGTCCTATCGCGATTTTCTGGCACCTGACCCTGCCGCACCTGGCCCGGCCGATTGCGGTGGTAGTGATGATTGAAACCATCTTCCTGCTGTCGGTGTTCGCCGAAATCTTCACCACCACCAACGGTGGCCCCGGCTACGCCTCGACCAACCTCGCCTACCTGATCTACAACCAGGCGCTGGTGCAGTTCGACGTCGGCATGGCCTCCGCCGGTGGGTTGATCGCGGTGTTGATTGCCAACGTCGCGGCCATCGTGCTGGTGCGAATGATCGGCAAAAACCTGACAGACAAAGCCTGAGGCCTGCGCCATGACTCTTCAACAATCTCGCCACCTGCAAAGCCTGCTGCTCGGCACCCTGGCCTGGGCCATCGCGATCCTGATCTTCTTCCCGATCTTCTGGATGGTGATGACCAGTTTCAAAACCGAAATCGACGCGTTCGCCACGCCGCCGCAGTTCATCTTCACGCCGACGCTGGAGAACTACCTGCACATCAACGAGCGTAGCGATTACTTCAGCTTCGCCTGGAACTCGGTGGTGATTTCCTTCAGCGCCACGGCATTGTGCCTGCTGATTGCGGTGCCGGCAGCCTACTCCATGGCGTTCTACGAAACCCAGCGCACCAAAGGCACGCTGCTGTGGATGCTCTCGACCAAGATGCTGCCGCCGGTGGGCGTGTTGATGCCGATCTACCTGCTGGCCAAGAGTTTCGGCCTGCTGGACACACGGATTGCGCTGATCGTGATCTACACGCTGATCAACCTGCCGATCGTGGTCTGGATGATTTACACCTACTTCAAAGACATCCCCAAAGACATCCTCGAAGCCGCACGCCTGGACGGCGCGACGCTGTGGCAGGAAATGGTCCGGGTGTTGCTGCCGATTGCCAAGGGCGGCCTCGCTTCCACGGTTTTGCTGTCGCTGATCCTGTGCTGGAACGAGGCGTTCTGGTCGCTGAACCTGACCTCATCGCAGGCCGCGCCACTGACCGCGTTGATCGCCTCGTACTCAAGCCCTGAAGGTCTGTTCTGGGCCAAGTTGTCGGCAGTGTCGACCCTGGCCTGTGCACCGATCCTGATCTTCGGCTGGATCAGCCAGAAACAATTGGTCCGCGGCCTATCGTTCGGTGCCGTGAAATAGCCCTCAAAGAATAAGCACAAAGGAGCGCCATCATGGCCAACCTGAAAATCAAGAATCTGCAAAAAGGCTTCGAAGGTTTTTCCATCATCAAAGGCATCGACCTTGAAGTGAATGACAAGGAATTCGTGGTGTTCGTCGGCCCGTCGGGCTGCGGTAAATCTACCCTGCTGCGACTGATCGCCGGACTGGAAGAAGTCAGCGGCGGCACCATCGAACTGGATGGCCGCGACATCACCGAAGTCAGCCCGGCCAAGCGCGACCTGGCGATGGTGTTCCAGACCTACGCCCTCTACCCGCACATGAGCGTACGCAAAAACATGTCGTTCGCTCTGGACCTGGCCGGTGTAGCGAAAGCCGAAGTCGAGAAAAAAGTCGGCGAAGCGGCGCGTATCCTTGAACTCGGGCCGATGCTGGAGCGCAAGCCGAAGCAACTGTCCGGTGGTCAGCGTCAACGCGTGGCCATCGGCCGGGCGATCGTGCGCAACCCGAAAATCTTCCTGTTCGACGAACCGCTGTCCAACCTCGACGCCGCCCTGCGGGTGCAGATGCGCCTGGAATTGTTGCGCCTGCACAAAGAACTTCAAGCCACGATGATCTACGTGACCCACGACCAGGTCGAAGCCATGACCATGGCCGACAAAGTCGTCGTCCTCAATGGCGGCAAGATCGAGCAAGTCGGTTCACCATTGGACCTGTATCACCAGCCGGCCAACCTGTTTGTCGCAGGCTTCCTCGGCACGCCGAAAATGGGCTTCCTCAAGGGCAAAGTCACCCGCGTTAACGGCCAAAGCTGCGAAGTGCTGCTGGACGCCGGCACTCGCATCAGCCTGCCGTTGAGCAGTGCCAGCCTGAGTGTCGGCGGCGCCGTGACCTTAGGGATTCGTCCAGAACATCTGCAGCTGGCGCAACCCGGTGACTGCACCCTGCAAGTCACTGCCGACGTCAGCGAACGCTTGGGCAGCGACACCTTCTGCCACGTCCTGACGTCTTCCGGCGAAGCGCTGACCATGCGGGTTCGCGGCGATCTGGCCAGCCGTTATGGTGAAACCCTGAGCCTGCACCTGGATGCTGAACACTGCCATTTATTCGATGCTGACGGCGTGGCGCTGACCCGCCCACTGCGCGCCGCAGCCTGATTCGAGAG
The DNA here is from genome assembly GCF_030687395.1 of Pseudomonas wuhanensis. Taxonomy (GTDB): domain Bacteria; phylum Pseudomonadota; class Gammaproteobacteria; order Pseudomonadales; family Pseudomonadaceae; genus Aquipseudomonas; species Aquipseudomonas wuhanensis. The sequence continues at coordinate 3,409,262 of NZ_CP117430.1, forward strand.
CATGCGATGAAACTGAATAAACAGAACCTCAACCGCCTCGCCCCCGAGGTAGCCCTGCCCGCCTACACCCTGAGCGATACCCGCCAAGGCATCGCGCACATTGGCGTCGGCGGTTTCCACCGCGCGCATCAGGCGTACTACACCGATGCCTTGATGAATACCGGCGAAGCACTGGACTGGGCCATTTGCGGGGTCGGCCTGCGCGCCGAAGACCGCCGCGCCCGGGACGATCTCAAAGAGCAGGATTATCTGTTTACCCTGTTCGAACTGGGCGACGCCGACGACGCCGAAGTCCGGGTTATCGGTGCCATCCGCGACATGCTGCTGGCCGAAGACAGCGCCGAGGTGCTGATCGACAAACTCGCCGATCCAGACATTCGCATCGTCTCGCTGACCATCACCGAAGGCGGCTATTGCATCGACGACAGCAACGGCGAGTTCATGGCGCACCTGCCCCAGATCCAGCACGACCTGACTCACCCGAACGCGCCAAAGACTGTATTCGGTTTCCTCTGCGCCGCGCTGGCCAAACGTCGTGCAGCCGGTACGCCCGCGTTCACGCTGATGTCTTGCGATAACCTGCCGCACAACGGCGCCGTGACCCGTAAAGCCCTGCTGGCATTCGCCGCCCTGCGCGATGCCGATCTGCGCGACTGGATCGAGCGCCATGTCAGCTTCCCTAATGCGATGGTCGACCGCATTACGCCAATGACCAGCACCGAGCATCGTCTGCAACTGGCCGACAAACATGCGGTCGATGACGCTTGGCCGGTGGTCTGCGAACCGTTTGTGCAGTGGGTGCTGGAGGACAAATTCGTCAACGGTCGCCCGGCGTGGGAAAAGGTTGGTGTGCAGTTCACCGACGATGTCACGCCTTACGAAGAGATGAAGCTCAAGCTGCTCAACGGCAGCCATCTGGCACTGACCTATCTGGGCTTTTTGAAGGGTTACCGCTTCGTTCACGAAACCATGAACGACCCGCTGTTCGTGCGCTACATGCGCGCCTACATGGACCTGGACGTGACGCCGCAACTGGCGCCGGTGCCGGGGATCGACCTGACCGAGTACAAAAACACCCTGGTGGCGCGCTTCTCCAACCAGGCGATTGCCGATCAGCTGGAGCGGGTGTGTTCGGATGGTTCGTCGAAGTTTCCGAAGTTCACCGTGCCGACGATCAACCGCTTGATTGCCGATGGACAGGAGACCAAGCGCGCGGCGCTGGTGGTCGCAGCCTGGGCGCTGTACCTCAAAGGCGTGGATGAGAATGGCCAGACCTTTGCAATTGCGGATCCGCGGGCGGCGTTCTGCCAGGCGCTGGTGGCCGATGATGTGTTGATCACCCAACGATTGTTGGAGGTTGAGGAGATTTTCGGGACAGCGATTCCGCGTTCTCGGGAGTTTGTCGCGGCGTTTGAGTGGTGCTGTAACAGCTTGCGGGAGGTTGGGGTGACGCGGACGCTGGAGCGGGTTTTGGCTTAAGTGCGGTGGTGAATCTTCTGTCGCCATCGCGGGCAAGCCCGCTCCCACAGGAATCGAGGTTGGTCCCAAATCTGCGTTTCACCCCAGACCACTGTGGGAGCGGGCTTGCCCGCGATGGCTGACTGACAAACAACATAAATGTTGAATAGGCATTGATATCGACCTGACGATCCAAGGACCTTCCATGGCAAACCAACAATTATTCCTCGGCATCGACTGCGGCACCCAAGGCACGAAAGCCGTCATCCTCGACGCGCACAGCGGACAGGTCCTCGGTCAGGGCGCCGCTGCCCACAGCCTCATCAGCGGCGCCAATGGTCGTCGCGAGCAAGACACTGCCCAATGGCTGGAAGCCTTTACCCTGGCCACCCAGCGCGCGCTGCTCGCAGCGGATGTGGAGGGTCAGGCGATCCTCGGCATCGGTGTTTCCGGCCAGCAGCATGGCCTGGTGCTGCTCGACGATCGCGGCCAGGTGCTGCGCCCGGCCAAGCTCTGGTGCGACACCGAGTCCACAGCGGAGAACGACCGCTTGCTCACCCATCTGGGCGGCGATGAAGGCTCACTGGAACGCCTCGGCGTGGTCATTGCACCGGGCTACACCGTGTCAAAACTGCTTTGGACCAAAGAACAGCACCCGGAAGTATTCGCCCGAATCGCCCGCATTTTGCTGCCCCATGACTACCTCAACTACTGGCTCACCGGCCGCAGTTGCAGCGAGTATGGCGATGCCTCGGGCACCGGCTATTTCAATGTGCGCACCCGCCAGTGGGACTTGCAACTGCTGCGCGACATCGACCCCACCGGACGTCTGCAAGCCGCGCTCCCGGAGTTGATCGATGCCCACCAACCGGTCGGTACGATCCTGCCGAGTATCGCCGAACATCTGGGCATCAACCCGCAGGCCCTGGTCTCCAGCGGCGGCGGTGACAACATGATGGGCGCGATCGGCACCGCCAATATACAGCCCGGCGCGATCACCATGAGCCTCGGCTCCTCGGGAACGGTCTACGCCTATGCCGAGCAAGCGAACGTCAGCCCGGATGCCTCGGTCGCGACGTTCTGCTCCTCCAGCGGCGGCTGGCTGCCGCTGATCTGCACGATGAACCTGACCAACGCGACCGGCGCGATTCGCGAGTTGTTCGAACTGGATATCGAGGCGTTCAACGCCTTGGTCGAGCAAGCGCCGATTGGTGCCGACGGCGTGTGCATGCTGCCGTTCTTCAATGGCGAACGCGTCCCCGCCCTGCCCCATGCCAGCGGCAGCCTGCTGGGGCTGACCATGACCAACCTGACCCGGGCCAACCTGTGCCGCGCCGTGGTGGAAGGCACCACCTTCGGTTTGCGTTACGGGCTGGACCTGCTGCGCCAGAATGGCTTACAAAGCCGCAGCATCTGCCTGATCGGCGGCGGCTCGAAGAGCCCGGTGTGGCGACAGATCGTCGCAGACATCATGAATACGCCAGTGATTTGTACCGAACAAAGCGAGGCCGCAGCCCTCGGCGCAGCGATTCAGGCGGCGTGGTGTACGTCCTGGGCAAACGGTCACGAAGACAGCTTGGCGGACTTGTGTGAGCGTTGCGTAAAGCTCGATCTGGCCAGTGAAACCTTACCGAATGCAGAAAATGTGGTGGCCTGTCAGCAGGCCTACGAACGCTATCAACAGCATGTCGCAACCCTTTAAAGAGCGAGCAATTATGTATCTGGTGTGTGGCGAAGCGCTGTTCGATTTCTTCAGCGAAGACGATGCCAGCGGTGTGGCATCCAAAGTGAATTTCAAGGCAATTGCCGGCGGCTCACCGTTCAACGTGGCCGTAGGTTTACGCCGCTTGGGCGTGGATGCCGCGCTGTTTGGCGGGCTGTCGACCGACTACCTGGGCCGACGTTTGCAGCAAGTGCTGCAGGACGAAGGTGTGCGCTCGGACTACCTCGTGGACTTTGCCGCGCCGACCACCCTGGCGATGGTCGCGGTCGGTGCCAATGGTTCACCCCATTACAGCTTTCGTGGCGAAGGCTGCGCTGATCGGCAATTGAGCCTGGCGCATCTGCCGCAACTGGGGCCAGAAGTGCGCGGTTTGCACGTCGGCTCGTTTTCGCTGGTGGTGCAACCGATTGCCGATACCTTGCTGGCGCTGGTGCAACGGGAAAGCGGCAAGCGCCTGATCAGCCTCGACCCGAACGTACGCCTGAATCCCGAACCGAACATCGAGTTGTGGCGCTCGCGGATTGCCACGCTGGTGGAGCTGGCCGACCTGATCAAGGTCAGCGACGAAGACTTGAGCTTGCTGTACCCCGAGCAGGATCCTCAGCGCGTGATCGAAGGCTGGCTGGAGCATCGCTGTCAGTTGGTGTTCCTGACCCGTGGCGGCGAAGGCGCAACGGTGTTCAGCCGTGCCCACGGCTCGTGGTCGGTGCCGGCCTGTTCGGTGAAGATTGCCGACACGGTGGGGGCTGGCGATACCTTCCAGGCGGCGTTGATTACCTGGTTGACCGAGCAGCAGCTGGATTCGGTCGACGGTTTGCAACAGCTGAGCAAGGAGCAGATCGATACCATGCTCAGGTTCGCCGTTAGCGCCGCCGCCCTGACCTGCAGCAAGACCGGGCCGGATTTGCCGTATCGGCGGCAGTTGGGCTGACATCGGCGCCCCCCCATGCCGCCTCTACTATGGCAGGTCCTGATTTCAGGGCCTGCCGGTGGACCTGAACAATAGACAGTCTTCTGAACCGCTCAACGTATTTTTGACAAGGGGCGATCGCAATAGCTTTGCCTTCTTGATGCTTACAAGAACGCACTGACGCATAACTTTCTTCATCGGCGCTACATCTCTTCGCCTCTTATATTTTTTAGATATATTTTTATTTCGATTTAAAGTTGCAATAGTCCGACCAAAAGACAAGCGGCTATTGACAGCTTAATACTCTCACCCCAACAAGAATAGTTATAGCAATTCACGCTTTCAACTAGTTCAAAACAAAATAACCACACAACACCAGTGACATATTAATTCTGTAAGCTTTTAACCTCCCCACCTGTAAGACAGCACTGGATCAGTCCTCATACAACAACCCCATCCTATTGAATTAAATCAATAAACCAGACTACCGCTGAAAATGATGTTGGTTTAATTAAAAATAACCAGCCAGTTACTTGACCACTACATGCCTTCAACTAATATCTTTTCCACGCACAGCGCAGGTAAGGATTATTGCTGTGCGTTCATCCTTATACCCCCACAACAGGAAAAGGAACTCCAACATGGAAAGTGTCGCTATCTCAGCTGCCCAAATTAACTGGAACGGCGGACAACGCATTACGCTCACCGCAGGAGATACAGCCACCTGTACCGCGCTTAGCCCCGGCCAGCTTTATGGCATCTTTATCTACAACTCCGCTCAGAATGACAACAACTCGACTGTCTCCGTGAACTGGAGCAACAGCCAGCCGCCCGTACCGATCACGGTGCCTGGCACCACGGCGAATGCAGGCCTGGCATCGTTGGGTTTTGTCTCGGGCACCGATACTCAAACCGTTTCGGTTTCACTGCCCAGCAATGCCGGTAAGTCACAGGTGGAAATCTGGTTGGGAAGTGTCAGCATGCCGACCAATACATCGGGGCTGACCAATTATCCGCTGCCGGCCGATGGTGAGCAGCACCCGTTCAACAAGTACACCCGTTACTATGCGGTCCCCCCCTCGAAATGGATGAACCTGACGATCACCAGCACCATTACACAGTTCCTCTCCTGCCAGTTCCGTGAGGCACAAGCGACCGTGTTCGTCGTTAATGAGACTTCGAACGGCCTCCTTGCCAATCAGGTTACCAACATTGGGCCTACTGCCAGTGCGTCTGGGAACGTCAAGATCGTTTACTCGCAGATCCAGAGCATCACCAATAATCTGCAAGGCGACGGTACGCAATGGGTGTGGATGGATGCTGACAGTCAGCAAGACTCTCAGAGCGCGACCATTTCCTTGCAATCGCTTTGAATTTCTTGGCTGAGTAATACGGAAGGCCCCACCCAGTGGGGCCTTCCTTTATTTGGCGTGACGGCCAATCGCTTCAAAAAATGCCAGTATTCATTGCGCAAAAGCTCGGCTATAGGGGAAAGCCCGATAGCCGTCAGGCCCCGGACCTACGGCATTTCAACCTTGAACATGGCACTTTAATGCTGCACCATCCGCCCCTGCTTTTTCAAAGGACGGAACTCAAGGCATGCTGGACGCAAACGCAATCCATATTTCCCTCACGCTCGAAGGCATTTCCGTCGACCTGCAGGTCCTCAGCTTCGTCGGTCGCGAAGCCCTCAACCAGCCGTTCTGTTTCGACATCGAACTGGTCAGCGCCCGCCCCGACCTGAAACTCGAAGAGCTGCTGCACAAGCCCGGTTGCCTGACCTTCGGCGCCACTGGCCAAGGCAAAATCCATGGCCTGGTCTACCGCATCGAGCAAGGCGATTCCGGCAAGAGCCTGACCCGTTACAGCATCAGCCTGGTGCCGCAACTCGCCTACCTGCGGCACAACCACGACCAGCAGATTTTCCAGCATTTAACTGTGCCAAAGATCATCGCCCAGGTGCTCGAAGCCCGGGGCATTCTGGCCGACGCCTACAGCTTCCAGCTCGGCGCGATCTACCCCGAGCGCGTGTACTGCGTGCAGTACGACGAATCCGACCTGCACTTCATCCAGCGCCTGTGCGAAGAGGAAGGCATTCACTTCCACTTCCAGCACAGTGCCAGCGGCCACAAACTGGTGTTCGGCGATGACCAGACGGTGTTCCGCAAACTCGCGCCAGTGAGCTACCAGCAAGACTCCGGCATGGCCGCCAAAAAACCGGTGATCAAGCGCTTCAACCTGCGCCTGGAAACCCGCACCACCCGCGTCAGCCGCCGCGACTACGACTTCGAAAAACCACGATTGCTGCCCGAAGGCGCGGCTAAAAGCGAATTCGCCCCGGACCTCGAAGACTACGACTACCCCGGCCGCTTCACCGACCGCGCGCGCGGCAAGCAACTGGCGACCCGTGCCCTGGAACGCCATCGCAGCGACTACCAACTCGCCGAAGGCAAAGGCGACGAACCGACCCTGGTCACTGGCCACTTCATGGCCCTCAGCGAACACCCGCGCGCCGAGTGGAACGACCTCTGGCTGCTGCTGGAAATCGTCCACGAAGGCAAACAGCCGCAAGTGCTCGGCGAGAACATCACCAGCGACGTCACCCATAACAAGGACGACTTCCACCAGGGCTACCGCAACCGCTTCCTCGCCACGCCGTGGGACGCGCACTTCCGCCCTGCCCTGGAGCACCCGAAACCCAAAGTGCTGGGCAGCCAGACCGCCATCGTCACTGGCCCGCCGGGCGAAGAAATCCACTGCGACGAATACGGCCGCGTCAAAGTGCAATTCCATTGGGACCGCGACGGCCAGGGCAACGACACCAGCAGCTGCTGGCTGCGCGTCGCCACCGGCTGGGCCGGCAACGCCTACGGCGGCATCGCCATTCCGCGAGTCGGCATGGAAGTGCTCGTCACCTTCCTCGAAGGCGACCCCGACCAACCACTGATTACCGGCTGCCTGTACCACAAGGAAAACGTCGTCCCCTACGACCTGCCAGCGAACAAAACCCGCAGCACCTTCAAGACCCTCAGCTCACCGGGCGGCAAGGGCTACAACGAGTTTCGCATCGAAGATAAGAAAGGCGCGGAACAGATCTACCTGCACGCCCAGCGCGACTGGGATGAAAACATCGAGCACGACCAGAAAATTCGCGTCGGCAATGAAAGGCATGACACCGTTGAAGCGAATGCTTTTAGTGAGTTCAAGGTGGAAGAGCACCGGGTTACCCACCTGGACCGCAAGACCGAGGCGCGGGCGGATGATCACCTCACCGTCGGTGTGACCCAGCATGTGAAGGTCGGGACGGCGCAGTTTGTCGAGGCGGGTCAGGAGATTCACTACCACGCTGGGGAGAAGGTGGTGGTTGAGGGTGGCATGGAGCTGACGGCCAAGGCTGGTGGGAGCTTTGTGAAGATTGATGCGGGTGGGGTGACGATTAGCGGGGCTGAGGTGAAGGTTAATTCCGGAGGTGCTCCCGGCGCAGGTACAGGAATTCAGATTCTCGACCCGGTAATCCCGTGGGCCGCCGCCAAAGACAAGGCCGGCGCCCTGCTCGTCCCGGCCGCCGTGCAAATGGCCATGGCCAAGGCTGCCCGTGCGGCCGGCGACATCCGCTGCCCGATTTGCGAAGCCTGCCGTGAAGGCAAATGTGATTTGGGGGCAACAGCATGAGCGACGCACTGAACAACTGGCTCGGCGAACAAGCCCGGCTCAATCGCGTCCTGATCCTGGCCCTCGACAGCCTCGCCGAACCGAACCCCGTCACCTCGCTCTACAGCGCAGGCCTGATGCAGCGCTCGGTGCAACTCTATCGACGCACCCAATACGTTGAGTTCGCCGCCATCAGCCCTTGGCTGACCGAACTGCACAACCCCGGCGCCGATGCCTTCCGCAAACTGCTCGACGACCCACAACGCAACTGGGGCTGGATCGGCAGCATGGACAAGGCCGACCTCGATGGCCTGACCCAACACTGGCAGGCCCGAATGGTGATTGAGGAAGATGGTGAGCGTTCATTGTTCCGTTTTCAGGACAACCGCGTGATTGCTCGCTGCCTTGCCAACCTGAGCGAGACCGAACGCCCCTTGCTGCTAGGCCCGATCAGCAGCGTGCTGTATTGGGATGAAGAGCAGTGGAAAAGCGCGGACAACGCCAGACCCGGTCTGTACCCGGTGCCAAACCCCGCGCCGTGGTTGCGAATTCCAAACTCGCCGGAGCGTACGCGCAGCATCTTGCGCGAAAACCTGAAACGCTGGTTGCTGGTGTACCACGTCGAAGCCGCCGCCAAACTCTCCGAAACCCGCAACGTGCGCGAATGGCTGGAAGAACAGATGGACCTGCTTGAGGCCTGGCAATGGAACACGCCGGAACAACGCGAGTTCATGCTCAGCCTCAGACTTGATCCTCAATGCGCGGACGATGTGGCTTGGCAACCGTTGCCGGGTGAAACGCCGGAGCAACACTTTGCGCGGTGTCAGCGGGTGTTTGATGCGCAGTTAGGTGAGTCAGAGCGTGGGTGAGATTGAGGCGTCTGGCGCAACCTTTTTGGGGCGTTTTTTTTGGTTGTTCGCTGTTGCGGGTGTTATGGCAGCTTCTGGTTGTTCGGTTAGATCTGCTGACAGCTTTACGCTGGTGACCGAATTGCCGCCGGGGTTCAGCATTAAAGGTGAGGCGTCTTATGTGCCTAGGACGGGAGAGATTTGTACGGTCCCTCCTGGCAAAGGCAGGAACTATCCGAGCAAAAAGTTTTTTGAGCAAGACCTGAGTAACGAAGCGCAGACGGCACATTTCGAAGTCCCACTGATAAGCAATGAAGGAGGCTGCCCTTTAGTACTTAAAAGTTTCGGATATGAGGTCGACGCGAAGTACGGAGCTGCACGGCTCGATTTAGGTAGGGATTACACGGGTATTGCCTTTCAGGATGGAACGGCAGACAGTCAAAATTATCCTTCACCCACAGCATTACGCAAACAGTGTGAATGGTTGTTTCGCACGGCTGGGCCTGATCGTTACATCGTTAAAATTCTGAAATGCAAATCGGTGGCTACTCCCGAACAAGCAAGCGGTTCAGTTGCAAAAGGTCCACTGCAACGTACTCAATTCGCCGGAAAGACGTTAAAAATAGTATTTTCAATTGCAAAGGAAGAAACCCCATATATGGGGGATACGTGGGTTAAGTTCCCTGAAGGCTGGAAGCGGTGTATGGGAAAGAGCCTCGAAGACCCTTATGCGTTTTGTCGCGGTAACACTACCGACTTCAAGCCCTTTAAAATGCCGGATGGACGTGATTGCACCGTCTACCCAAACTGCACCGAATAAGGACAATAAAATGTTTTCTCGAGACTTTTTCACTGGACTTGTTCGAGCTGCTGCCATCGGGTTAGGGGTACTCGGGGCTACAGGATGCTCAGTCGCGCAACAGGATAGCTTCACGCTGGTAACTGAACTGCCACCCGGATTCAGCATTAAAGGCGAAGCGTCTTATGTGCCTAGAATGGGAGAGACTTGTACGATCCCGCCTCGCAATGGGAGAAACTACCCTGGCAAAAAATTTTTTGAGCAAGAACTTAATAACGAAGCGCAGACGGCACATTTCGAAGTCCCACTGACAAGTAACGAAGGAGGCTGCCCTTTGGTACTTAAAAGTTTCGGATATGAGGTCGACGCAAAGTACGGAGCTGCCCGCCTCAATTTAGGTAGGGATTACGCGGGGATTTCGTTTCAGGATGGAGTTGCAGACAGTCTCAATCCTCCTTCACCCACGACACTACAGAAACAGTGCGAATGGTTGTTTCGTACAGTAGGACCCAATCGTTACATAGCTAAAATTTTGAAATGTAAATCTGTGGCAACACCTGAACAGGAAAGTGGCGCAGTTGCAAAAGGTCCGCTGCAACGTGCTCAATTGGTAGGGAAGACGGTTAAAGTAGTCTTCGCTATTTCAAGCGAAGAAAGGCCGGCCGTAGGTGATAATTGGGTGAAGTTCCCGTCTGGCTGGAAGCGTTGCATGGGTGACAGCCTTGAGGACCCTTATGCGTTCTGCGGAGACAATAAAACTGACTTTAAACCCTTCAAAATGCCAGATGGACGTGACTGCACCGTCTATCCGGCTTGCAACGAATAAGGAAATTCACACATGCCAGCAAAGAAACCAGTACAACCGCTACTGACTGATACTAAACAAGCCTGCCCGCTCAGAGGCACTTGGGTTAGTTTTCAACTAGTGGATGAGTCAGGGGATGGTAAACCCTATGCCGGCTTAGCCTACAAACTTGTTGATAGTACCGAGCAGTCTCATGAAGGGATTTTAGATTCTGAAGGTTTCGCCAAGGTTTGCGACAATTACGAAGGCCCCGTCATTCTCACAGTGGATAGCACCTACAAAGGAGACGACAAGTTCTATAAATCTCTAATGACACGGCCGAGCTACCCTCTAAAAATCACCGAATTACAGGTGCGAGCCGAAACAACCCGTTTCATCCGCAAGGATGGTCTACGGGTTGAAAATAATCCTGCAAAAGCGAAAGCCGACCATTTTTTTCACATCGAAGTTAAACACTTAGTTCAAAAACACACCCATCTTCCTCCTGAATCAAAAAGCAAATACCCACCGAATCATAATCTTCTAAATTTAATGGGCGACCTTGGATTCGGCCAAGAAAAAATGGACCTATGGGGAGTTGTCTTACTTCCGAACAAGCACACTGCTCTTGAAATTCGCCCGTTACGCTCTTATCGCCCTATGCTTTCAAAAGACAATAAATTCAGCGCCTTGAATTTGTATCAGCTTTCTTTGTTTGCCAGTCTTAGCTACTGCGACTTTGGTCAAGAACCGGCCGAACAGCCAACCGACACTGTCAAATTACCTCTCGATCCGAGCGTCGGATACTTGTTTGGAAATGGACTGGCTAGTTTCAAAGAAATCTGGAAAATCAATTCAGCCCAGACGATCCCTTACTACCCGCTTTATGAAGATGTGCCCTACTCGAAGCGTTTCGAAGTCCTGCCGTTTGATCCGACGCTCTACGAAAAAAACAAACCTGAATTAGGCGAAGAGCAGGAATGGCCTGCAAAATGGCATTTCTTTGATGATGGCCAAGTAAAAGGTGGTAGTAATACTCAGGCTTTCATAACCCACCATGACGAAGTCATTCTGATTTCCGTCCGTGGAACGAAAGAACTCGTGGACTTTGTGCGAGACACCGATGCAGAGCAAGTTCCATTTGAAGAGGGTGTAGGTAAAACGCACCAAGGCTTCTACAAGGCCTATAAGGCGATGAGTAAATTTGTTCAGGTTTACCTCGACCAGTTCCACACGGGGCAAAAAATCATTATTTGCGGGCATAGCCTGGGCGGGGCAATCGCGACATTGCTCGCAGAAGCGTTACGACGTAGTCCAAATGCGTACGACATATTGCTTTACACCTACGGCTCCCCAAGAGCCGGCGACGCCGACTTCGTCAACGGCGCCGCAGAACTGGCCCATCACCGAATGGTCAACAATAACGACCCGATCCCAAGTGTTCCCGCGCCATGGATGAACACTCGTAAACGTATCTGGGTGCCCGGTGTAATCATCAGTTTTGTCACCGCCCCGTTAGGCGCTCTGATTTTCGCTGTAGGCCTGTCGCGAACCGGCGGCGCGCCATACGAGCACCACGGCAATTTGCACCACTTCATGCCCGTCCACTTTAAAGGACGTGAGCAATCCGCCGTTCTCTGGGATCCAGGTTGCGATTCCATCGAAGAGGCCGCCTGTACCAAAGCATTGAAGAAGTTTGGAGACTTACCCGACCGTGCCGCTTTTGTGCAGCAACTGTTCCACATGAGTGATCACTACATGGTGCCCTCGTACATTCCGTACGCCTGGGCAACATTGCGCCGCTGGCAGCAAACCCAGGAAAGCGGAACCACGGTGGTGACCAAGACTGAGTACGATCAGGTCTACTACCAATTGCAAGAGATGCAGGACCGTTTGAAGGCAAAGGAAGTTGAACTGAACAACGCCTTCCAATACGACCGTCAGGCAAACCAGCGAGAAGCGAGTTTACTGAGAGCGGAAATAGGTCGGTTGAATACAGCCCGGCAACGGCTGCACGCCTTGAGCTTCCTTAAACTGACGCCCGAAGACATTTACGGCTCTGCCGCCCAGGCGCCGGAACATAAAATCAACGTCGATCGCTGGATGGCGAAAAAAGAAAACACTGTCGAGGTTCAGCTCGCAATGATTCCTCAAGCGAGTGGCAGTGAACTGAGGACGGCTTAGTTTTCAGTGCGTCCCGCAAACAAGCCAGCCTTCATAAGAGACTGGCTTGTTTGTCATGCTGTGGCGTCAGACCGGCGCTTTCCAGCCCATCATCCGCTGCTGCGCGACCTGCAGCAGGTCGTAACCATCCTGCGTCAGCAGATAAAGCGCATGGGTAATGTGCGGAATGTCCTGAACATCGCCGTGCTTGAAGCATTGGCAGTGGAGTGTTTCAAGTAACTGGCTGGAGGCTCGGATGCGCTGCAACGCGGCTTCGAGAATATCTTGGGGATTGGCTTCTGTGTCGATCACCAAAGGATTTGAGTCGGTGACACTGCTTTTGATTGAACGGTAGCGTTCGGGGAACGGATTTATCGTTGGCATAGTAATTACTCAAGTATTAATTAGTAATCGCCAGCACCGTGACCAAACGATGGGAGGCGGCTGCGTACAGGCTTGGTCAACCGCTAACACTCAAAACGGCTCGCCCGAAAGCGTCCTGCACACAGCCACCATTACAACGCACTACGAGACGTAGAAGTCCGCAGAGCGAATGATGGCACATATATGTGCAGTGTTAGTCAGGTGACCAAACCTGTTCGCTGATTTTGCAGCGAAGCCAAACAATAACCGCTGGCAGCCGGCCGGCGAAAGGCGACAAAGCGCCCTAACTTGTAGGAACGGGCCGAAGCTCCCGCAGCTTTTTTACCTAAATGAAACCTCTGACAGAAAACGCCTCACGACAAACGGCATTCACGCAGTTAACCATCGCTTAACTCCACGGTCCAAACTTTAATGGACCGCACGCCCTCAGCTACCTCTGACGCCCAGTGCGGCAGGTTCGACGTTCTTCAGTCGAACTGACTTCCTCTGCACTGGAGACCCATCATGAACATGCGAACACTACTGATGACCACCGCCCTCGCCTGCACCGCGCTCGCAGGTTTCGCTCAGGCCAACGATACGTCGTCCTCCCAGGCCGTGCCCTACCACTACGGCATGCCGCTGCATGTGGGCAAGGTCATTTCCATGATCGAACCGTCGACATTGGACTGCAAGGTGGTCACCGCTGAGATGAAGTACATCGATAGCGCCTCGGGCAAGCCTGCGGCAATCACCTACCTAAAACTTTCTGACGCGTGCAGTTATCAGAACTGACAGAAGATTCTGATTCGGTGCTTGGCAGTAGGCCAGTGAGGGTTCTGACGCTATGCTTTGGCGTCTCCCTCACTGCCGAACGGATTTGCCATGCAGTTCTCATTTCGCACTCTGTCGACGTTCACCGCCGCGCTTTGTTTTCTGCTGGCACTGGTCTGGGGTTTGATGCCGCAAGGGTTGTTGGCAATCTGGAGTATCGAGTATTCGTCAGCGGCGGGCTTTATCGCCAGGCGCAGTGCGGTGCTGTTCGGCGCATTGGGGGTGATGTTTTATTTCGTGCGGCAGGCACCGCCCTCGGCGGCGCGAAGCGCGATGTGCAGCGGCTTTATGGTGGGGTGTTTCGGTTTGGCAGCACTGGGCTTCGGCGAATGGCTCAATGGTCATGCCGGGCCGGGTATTTTGCTGGCGATCCTGGTGGAATTGGCGCTGGGCCTGGGGTTTATCCAGACCCGGCGCGTGTCGGTCGAACTGGGTGAAACGGCCGGTTAATGGGCTTTCGACTTAGCGCTGAACAACTGGCCATGGCTGTTGTGCTCAAGGTCGGTGCGTAACTCGGCGATCAGATTATTGATCTCCCGACACCCGTTGAGGCGATGGGCGTCTATACCGGTGACGCACAGGTCGAGATGGTCAGTCTCGTTGTCCGAATACACTTTGACGGTCATCGACAGGTCCGGCGACAGCGTGCATTGGCAGCGCTTCGGGAGAAAACTGCTTTCAACGATATTGCGTAGTTCCAAGGCAGAAAGAAACATGGCCACCCTCTCGGTATTGTGAGATTGCCAATCAAGAATCAATGTCGGTCGGAGCTCAGATCACCCGTTCTTTTCTTCCTGGCGGGCTTCATCGTTCCAACGTCCGACCGTTTTTTTGTTTCAGCGCCGACTCAACGAGACCGTGGTCAACTCAAGACAGCTTCAGCATAAAACATGCCCAGAATTTCGCCCTGCGACTCGTCGGCAAATCAAGGGTTGGGCGGGGGTGGCAATAAAGCGAGTCGTGCAATATGCAAGAAAGGACTGTTTCAAGCCCTGCATTTTGCAAACACCCCGATGGCGGGTTTGCATTGGGCGAGGACGGCAGTAAGAATGCGGCCCATCCAATTAGTATCCGCTGACCCCACACACACGCAAGGAGGCATCATGGGTGCTTTGCCGCTTAACACGACCGCCGGGCTGATAGTTGCCATTCTGTCGTCCGTAACCCACGCCGCAACCCTCGAAGATGTCGCTCCATACCCCAAGCCGGAGAACGGTTTTACCCGCCAGGTCATTCATCTCACCCCGCAAAAACAAGAAGACGGCTATCAGGTCGAAATCCTGGCCGGCAAGACCCTGACCGTCGACTGCAACCGTCAGCGCCTGGGCGGCATGCTTGAGGAAAAGAACCTTGAGGGCTGGGGCTACCCGTTTTACCGACTGGAAAAAGTCACCGGCCCGATGAGCACGATGATGGCCTGCCCGGATGGCAAGAGCAAAAAGGACTTCGTGCCGGTGGTCGGTGACGGTTTCAGGCTGCGTTACAACAGCAAGTTGCCGATCGTGCTCTACGTGCCCAAGGACGTCGAAGTGCGCTACCGGATCTGGTCGGCGTCGAGCCATGTCGAGAAAGCCGTTCAGGAGTAAACGGCCTGTCCCTCACGCCGACACGCCGCTCAACGCGGCGCGCTCGGCCACATGTCGCAAACTGTCGAAATTGATGTTCGCTCCCGAATCGATGGCCACCAGGGTCTGACCCTTGGCGCCGGTTCGTGCCACGTACTGTTTGATCCCGGCCACGGCCAAGGCGCCGGAAGGCTCGGTGATCGAGCGGGTATCGTCGTAGATATTCTTGATGGCGGCGCAGAGTTCGTCGTTGCTGACGGTCATCACCTCATCGACACAAAACCGGCAGACCTCAAAACCATAGGCACCAATCTCTGCAACGGCCACGCCATCGGCGAAGGTGCCGACGGTTGGCAGCACAACCCGTTCGCCAGCCTGTAATGCAGCCTGCAAGCAGGCGGAATGTTCCGACTCGACGCCGATGATGCGGACTTCAGGGCGCAGGTATTTGACGTACGCGGCAATGCCGGCGATCAAGCCACCACCGCCCACCGGAATGAAAATCGCGTCTAGCGCCCCTTGGTGCTGGCGAAGGATTTCCATGGCGACGGTGCCCTGCCCCGCGATCACGTCCGGGTCATCGAAGGGCGAGACAAAGGTGCGACCGGTTTGCCTTGCCAGGCTCAGTGCGTACTCCAGGGCAAACGGAAAACTCTCGCCGTGCAACACCGCATTGGCGCCTCGGCTGCGGACACCCGTCACCTTCAATTCCGGCGTCGTGCAGGGCATGACGATGGTTGCGGCGATACCCAACTCGCGGGCCGCCAATGCTACGCCTTGGGCATGGTTGCCCGCCGAGGCCGTGATCACGCCACGGGCTTTCTGTTCGTCGCTCAGGTTCACCAGTTTGTTGTAGGCACCGCGGATCTTGAAGGAAAACGTCGGTTGCAAGTCTTCGCGCTTGAGCAGGATCTGATTGCCCAACGCCTCGGACAAGGCCGGTGCGGTTTGCAACGGCGTGCGCACGGCGAGTTCGTAAACCGGCGCGGCGAGGATCTTTTTCACGTAGTGCTCTAGCAAGCTCTGCTGGGCGGGGGTGCTGTTCATGGTCGTCTCCTGACTTTGATCGGAGCCCAGAGACAGAAAGTAAAAACCCGCCTCTAGGGCGGGTTGGGTGCTGCAGTCGTGAGCTAGCCCGCCAAATAAGGAATGGCGGTAATAATGCTTGGCTGGCAGCGCAATACGGTGGAAGTCATGGCTGGAAATTAGCCGGACGCTAATGGCAAGTCAATGGCCAATTTTCGAGGGTCGCTGTAGGCTGGCGATTCTGCTCATTGTCCCAAGGAAGGAAACCATGAAGTCTGTCGCCCTGCCCCTCATCGCCCTGATCGTTTTCGCCGGCTACACCATTTCAGTAATGCTACAAGCCGAGCAGTCGTTGCTCGACTTCGGCATCAGCCTGATGTCGCGGCCGGATACCGCGCAGGTGGTGATCGATCTATACCTATTGGCGACCCTTGCCGGTATCTGGATGTACCAGGATGCGCGCAAGCGTGGGCAGTCGGGATTGTCAGTGGTTCCCTATCTGTTGGTGACGGCGATTTTTGTGTCTGTCGGGCCGTTGTTGTATCTGGTGGTGCGGGGGCTTCAAAGTGGGAAAACTCCATCGATACCACTCAACAAGCATGATTCAGGATTGTTGTGATTTTTCGATGGCTTTCGCGAGCAAGCCCGCTCGCGAAGGCGATCTGACAGCCGCCGGAATCACTTCGCCAGGCGCTTGAGGCCAATCACCATCCCCCCCGCCCCGAGCATCATCGCCGTCAGAAACAACGGATAGGAAAGCCACCACGGCGTGCCGGCGGTCATCATGCTGAACTCGGACATACCGCCAATGCTCGCAATCAGGTTCAACGGCAGAAACACCACGTTGATCAACGTCAGTTTGCGCAGCAGGTTGTTCATACTGTTGTTCATCAGGTTGCCCCGCGCATCGATCAGCCCGGAAAACACCGTGGAGTAGATTTCCGCCTGTTTGTAGCACTGGTTGTTTTCGATAATCAGGTCGTCGATCAAACCAATGGCTTCAGCGCTGAAGTGTTCCTTCGCCGCATGATTACGCAGCCGGGTCAGGACCGCGCCGTTGCTGTGAATAGCGTTGATGTAATAGATCAGGCTTTCGCTGAGGTTGAACATCTGAATCAGGTGCTGGTTCTGCATCGAGGCATTGAATTTTTGTTGCAACTCCCGGGCAACCATCTTGATCACCTTGAGGTGCCCCAGATAGTGGTGAATGTTGTTGAACAACAGGTCGAGCAACACATCCAGTGGCGTGTTCAGTGACTGCCGCGTGCCGAGGCCGCTGAGCGGCGAGTCGTCGGTGGCGATCACCAGCAGACGCCCCGGGGAAAACAGCAAGCCGCAGGACGACACTTCGAAGGCCAGGCTGCCGCCACCGGAGTAGTTTTCCGGGCGCTTCCAGATCAGGAACAGGTTGTCGGGGTGGAACTCGATGCGCGACACCTCGTCGGGGTCCAGGGCTGAGGCCAGAGCGTGTTCGTCGAGTTTGAAATGGCTGTGCAACAGATCCCGTTCGGCCGCGTCGGGGTTACTGAATAGCATCACGTCGGCGTCTAGCCGCTCAATCGCGTGCAGGGCGCCGTGGCTCAGCTCAAAACTCTTGATCATCGGCCGCTCACCAGGCTTGGCCGCGGCGTTTGAGCTCCAGCCGACGGACAAACTCTTCCAGCACCAAGGAATACAAATCGTCCTGCAAGTAGGCGTCTTCGATGCCTGCGTCCATGTTCGGGTTGTCGTTGACTTCGATCACCACCACTTTGTCGCCGGACTGTTTCAGGTCAACGCCGTAGAGGCCGTCGCCAATGAGATTCGCGGTTTTTACCGCCAGTTCAACCACCGCTCGCGGCGCTTCGTGAACCGCCAGGGTGCGGCATTCGCCGTTGATGTCCTGGCCTTTGGCTTTGTGGTTGTAGATCTGCCAATGGCCCTTGGACATAAAGTACTGGCAGGCAAAGATTGGTTTGCGGTTGAGCACGCCAATGCGCCAGTCGTATTCGGTGTAGAAGAATTCCTGGGCCAGCAGCAATACCGAGTGTTCGAACAGTTCGGCGGTGGCTTCAAGCAAGGCTTGCTGGCTTTCAACCTTGATAACGCCCTTTGAGAAACAACCGTCGGGTATCTTCAGCACCAGTGGAAACCCCAGACGCTCGCCTACCCGCTCGAAATCTTCCGGTCGTTCCTTGTAGAGGATTTCAGTGGCGGGCATACCCAGCTGATGGCTTTTGAGCAAATCAGTCAGGTACACCTTGTTGGTGCAGCGCAGGATCGACGCCGGGTCATCCATCACCACCAAACCTTCGCTCTCGGCTTTTTTGGCGAAGCGGTAGGTGTGGTTGTCGACGCTCGTTGTCTCGCGGATCAGGAGCCCGTCGTATTCGGCGATTCGGGCGTAGTCCTTGCGTTCAATCAGCTCGACGTCGATGCCTAGTGTCTTGCCGACCCTGACAAAGTTGTCCAAAGCCTTGGGATTAGAGGGCGGTAATGCTTCTAGCGGATCGTGCAGAATGGCCAGGTCATAACGGGCCAATCGCCTGGAGCGCGGCATGCGCCAGATCTTGCGACTGAAACTGTCGAGCGCATGAGCGAACTGATCTTCCTGATCTCCACGCAACTTATGCAAGGCACCAAACTTTACACCTTCGATATGCCAACCGTTAGTTCGACGAAACTCAACCAGCAATATCGGACAAGGAAAAACCTCGAACAACTGTCGAGCCAGATCCTGTAATGGTTCGATAGAAGTTTTGCCGAAGTACAGTGTCAGGGTAAACCCTTCGGTATCGCTGTAAAGGTGATTGCTGAGGGCTTTTTCCAGGGTTTTATCCAGATCATCCAGGGCCAGGCCATACAGGGATTTACGGGTCAGTTCGCTGATGGTTCGCACCGATGGAATAACCTTGTGCCCCCGCGCTTCGGCCAGCAGCGAGCAGTAATAACCGTGCCCGAGGTACTTGTAGCTGCGGCACAGGTTGATCACCTGAACCCGCTTGCCCTGCTCGTTGTCGCGGGTCTGTTCGAGGTATTCCTGGGCAGTGACGATGTCTTCACTGGGAAAGTAGGAGGCCCAGTCTTCCTTGCGTTCGACGATGATCATCAACTGGCTGGAAGTTCTGATCGAGCCATTTAAATAATTTGCAGAAGTTATTGCTGTCGGCAACTTTTGCTCAGATACTTCGCGCCAATGACCTTGTACCGCTGACATAGTGATTGATCCATTGAAGAACAAGACCTTTCCTATTAAGCACGAACTTTTTCGAAAGTCCCGTTTCGTTACGCAACTTTTACGGCGGTCATATGAATCCTGTTTTTCGCTTGGCGGTAGTTGAAGACATACCGGCACTGCTGGCACTCGAACAGCAATGTTTCACCACGGACCGGCTCAACAGTCGCAGTTTTCAATGGATGATTAGTCGGGCTCACGGGCAACTGCTGGTGGCCCAACGTGGCGAGCAATTAGTGGGCTATGCGGTGGTGCTGTTTCACCGGGGCACTTCATTGGCGCGCCTGTACTCGATTGCGATAGCCCTTGATGCTCGCGGCAGTGGACTGGGCAAGCAATTGCTCGAACGTGTCGAGGCCTGCGCCGTTGAGCATGACTGCGCCTACCTGAGGCTGGAAGTGCGTATCGACAATCCGACGGCGATTGCTCTGTATGAGCGCAACGGCTACCGGCGTTTCGCGCTGATTCACGACTATTACCAAGACCATGCCGACGCGCTGCGATTGGAAAAACGTATCCTCCACCACCACGATTCACGCAACATCAAGGTGCCTTACTACCCGCAGACCACCGAGTTCACCTGTGGCCCGGCCTGCCTGCTGATGGCCATGGGCGCGCTGCAAGACGATCGAGCGTTGGAGCGCGGCGAAGAACTGCAAATCTGGCGTGAGGCGACCACGGTGTTCATGACGTCTGGTCACGGTGGCTGCAGCCCTCAAGGTCTGGCGCTGGCAGCATGGCGGCGTGGCTTTCGGGTGCGGCTGCAACTGAGCATGGCCGGGCCGCTGTTTCTCGACGGTGTGCGCGATGCTCATAAAAAGGATGTAATGCGCCTGGTACACGAGGAGTTCACGGCGCAGCTGCAAGCCACCGACGTGGAACGAATGATCGGCGGACCACTGGATCTGCCACGGTTACTGCACGATGGTGGACAGCCGCTGGTATTGATCAGCAGCTATCGCCTGACCCGTTCCAAGGCGCCGCACTGGGTGATCGTCACCGATTGCGATGAAGAGTTCGTCTACCTGCATGATCCGGATGTGGATCACAGCCAGCATCGTCAGCCGATGGACTGCCAGCACTTGCCGGTCAGCCATGGGGAATTCGACAAAATGTGCAGTTTCGGACGAGGCAAGCTGCGGGCTGCGGTGATTCTCTACCGGCGTGAGTAAACCTGTGGCGAGGGAGCTTGCTCCCGTTCGAGTGCGAAGCAGTCGATTGCATGGGGGGCGCTTGGCACCCCAGCGGGAGCAAGCTCCCTCGCCACAGGTTATGCGTTTTACTTCAACCCAACCTTGTACAACACACCATCGTCCTCATCGGTCAGCAAATACAAATACCCATCCGGCCCCTGCCGTACATCGCGAATCCGTTTATTGAGTTCACCGAGCAACCGCTCTTCGTGAACGACTTTGTCGCCTTCGAACTGCAGGCGAATCAGTTCCTGACTCACCAGCGCCCCGATAAATACGTTGTGCTGCCAGGCCTTGAAGCGATCGCCGTCGTAGAAGGCCATGCCGCTCAGGCCCGGGGACTTTTCCCAGACATGGTGCGGGGCCACGGTGCCTTCGGCGGTTTCGCCCTTGGCTTCCGGGATCGGCAGGCCGGAATAGTTGATGCCGTGGGTTGCCAGCGGCCAGCCGTAGTTCTTGCCTCGTTCGATGATGTTGATCTCGTCACCGCCTCGGGGGCCGTGCTCATTTTCCCAGAGTGTGCCGCTCCAGGGGTTGAGTGCCGCGCCTTGCGGGTTGCGTTGGCCGTAGGACCAGATTTCCGGGCGAACGCCTTTTTGCCCGACAAAGGGGTTGTCCTTCGGCACCTTGCCATCCGGGTAGAGCCGCACGACCTTGCCTTGGAGCTTGTCGAGGTCCTGCGCCGTGGGCCGGTCGTTATTCTCGCCCAGGGTGATGAACAGATAACCGTCGCGGTCGAACACCAGCCGCGAGCCGAAATGATTGCCGACCGAGAGTTTGGGCTCCTGACGGAAGATCACATTGAAATCCTTGATCGCCGTCAGGTCTTCCGACAACCGTCCGCGACCGACCGCCGTGCCGGCCTTGCCGCCTTCACCGCCCCCTTCGGCGTAAGACAGATAGACCATGCGGTCTTGCTTGAAATCGGGCGACAACACCACATCGAGCAACCCGCCTTGCCCCTTGGCCCAGACCTGAGGCACGCCACTGAGCGGGCCCGAAAGTTTGCCGTCGGCGCTGACCACCCGCAGGTTGCCGGGCCGCTCGGTCACCAGCATCCCTTGGCGGTCGGGCAGAAACGCCAGCGCCCAAGGGTGCTCCAGGCCTTTAACGATTGGCGTGAGCTCAACGGTGCCCTGCTCGCTTTTAAAATCCTGTGTTGGCGCCGCGAAGACGGGCGCCGTGACTGTCAATAACGCGCTGGCACAGAAAGTGGCCAAGAGGGTTTTACCCAACATGCACGATTCCTTTTGTCGTCAAAATGGCTGGCAAGACTTCTGTCCTGCCGTTCAACGGTAGTTGCGGCCCGAGTCCCGGGGCGGTGGATTGGGAATGAATTTCGGTGGGCTGCTGGGAGCCGATCGATCTTGCGGATAGCGGTTGCCGATACCGCCGTTATCGAGCGTTGGGGGTCGTGGCACAGGCACCGTGTTTGGACCGCGGATCACCGGGATGCTTGGCTGGGTGCCTTGCATGCTGTTGGGATTGGCCCGACGGATCGGGCTGTTGTAGGGATTGTTATTGGTGCTGCCCGGCAGGTTCTGCGCCATCAGCAAGGACGAGGACGGCGATGCGGCGTCTGCCAGAGCCAAAGGGCTTAGCAGGCCACTCAATGCCAGCGCGATGACGCCGAGCACACATCGGTTCATGGGGACCTCTCTAAATGAGCGTGCCACATTTCATGGATGAATGAAGCCACGCTACGCCCAGGGTTCGAATTTGTTAACTGAAACCTCCCCCACAAGATGTAACACGAGTTAACGGCACCGCCGATCCGCCCGCAGGACCGGGCCGCTGCCGACTGAAACTTTTGCCCTTGACCACAGGTCACCAGAACATCAACGACGAGATCACGACGATGGCACGGGCAATCTGGAAAGGCGCAATCAGTTTCGGTCTGGTGCACATCCCCGTGGCGCTGGTTTCGGCGACGTCTTCGCGCGGGATTGATTTCAACTGGCTCGACAGCCGCAGCATGGACCCGGTCGGCTACAAGCGCATCAACAAGGTCACCGGCAAGGAAGTCAGCCAAGAGCACATCGTCAAAGGGGTCGAGTACGAAAAGGGACGTTACGTGGTGCTCAGTGAAGAGGAGATTCGTTCGGCCCATCCAGTGTCGACCCAAACCATCGATATTTTTGCCTTTGTCGCCAGCAAGCAGATCCCTCTGCAAAACATCGACACGCCCTACTACCTGGCGCCGGACAAGCGCGGCGGCAAGGTCTATGCGCTGTTGCGCGAAACCCTCAGCAAAACCGACAAGGTCGCGCTGGCCCGCGTTGTGTTGCATTCGCGCCAGCACTTGGCGGCGCTCATGCCGCTGGAATCAGCCATGGTGCTGGTGATGCTGCGATGGCCCGCCGAAGTGCGCAGCCTTGATCAACTGGAACTGGGCAGTGAAGTGACCAAGCCGGATCTGGCCAAAGGTGAGCTGGAGATGGCCAAACGACTGGTGGAGGACATGAGTGCCGACTGGACGCCCGAGGAGTACCGCGACAGCTTCGAAGACAAGATAATGGCGCTGGTCGAGAAGAAAGCGAATGAAGGCAAGATCGAAGATGTCGAAACGGCGACAGGGGAAGAGGTGCGTAAAACCGCCGATGTTATCGATCTGACCGAGCTGCTCAAGCGGAGCCTAGGTGGCAAGGGTGGCGGTAAAACGACAGCAAAAGCCAAAACGACTACAGACAAAAAAGCCACGAAGCATTCTCGTGGCTGACCGCTCCCACAGGTTCGGCGGGCGCGTGGATACTGCGGGAGCGGGCTTGCCCGCGATGGCGTCATGCGCCACAACGCAAAATTCAGATCAAAACAAAAATCACCAGCAACCCACCAAAAACCGCCCACTTCTCCAGGTAGTAGCGAGTGCGGTTACGTTTCTTGAGCGCTTTGCCGCGCAGGCGAATCTTGTAGATTTTGGCGAACAAGCGGTTGATACCACCGACCTTGTCGCCGGCATCGTTCGGCGCCCCCGCCGCCGCCATCACCGTACGGCTGAACCAGCGGTTGAACGCCGCCGCCCAGCGATACTTCATCGGCCGCTCAATGTCACAGAACAGGATGATGCGGTTCTGCGCGGTGGTGTTTTCGGCGTAATGAATGAAAGTCTCATCGAACATCACCGCTTCGCCGTCGCGCCAATGGTAGTTCTCACCGTCGACGTTGATGTAGCAACCGGCATTGTTCGGCGTTTCCAGTCCCAAGTGATAACGGTAGGAGCCGGCATACGGATCGCGGTGACGCACCAGTTTCGAACCCGGCGGCAATTCAGCAAACATCGCGGCCTTGATCGAGCCGATGCTTTGCACCAGCTCAGTCGTGCGCGGGCAGAGCTTTGCGGCCGATGGGTGACTGTCGCCGTACCATTTCAGATAGAAACGTTTCCAGCCACTTTTGAAAAACGAGTTGAAACCAACGTCGTCGTACTGATTCGAACGCTTGATCTCCCCGGCCTTGAGCAGATTCTGGCCTTCGGCGCGAATCTCTTCCCAATGAGCCTGCAAAGGGCTCAAGTCGGGAAAGTCTGCCGGATTGAGATAAGGCTTATTGGGTGTTTTCGAGAACAGATAAAGGAAGCAATTGATCGGCGCCAGAAACGTCGAGTGGTCGCTCAGTTGGCGGCCTAATTTGTGGCGCACTTTTCCACGCAAGTGAACATATGCGATGGAGATGACATAAATAGCGGCAATAATAAGTTTCACGAAAATCGTCACACGTCAGAAGTGAACAAACTGCGTCCCAATGGCGCGTTCTTGAGCCATGCCGACGGTCGGCACAGGGTCGAAAGATGGCATTTTAGCCATACTTTGTAATTAATAGTTAACCTTCAACTGTGAAAATGTGTCCACGTTATTGTTAGCGCGGGTCGGCCGTAATGCGAACCGCTCTCCCGATAGTAGCCTCCTGCCATACCACCATCCGTCGCATATGTAAACACGACACTCAATACGAGGCCCTGTCTGGCTTAGGCTTTGCAAAGCCCGGACCTAGCAGCCCCAGAGCGACGTAATTCTGACGCGGCGGCAATTAAATTAACGTTTAGGACTCCAGCGATACGCTTGGTCAGTCACCGGGAGATGTAACGTGTCAACTCTCAATGAAATCGCAGCGAACCACGCGAGAATGGCTAAGGCAAAAGAAGAAGAGTCGACCGGGCTGAGTGAGCGACACCTTCAAATAGTGGGAAGTTTTGAAATCCCATCCATTGATGAACAACAACACATTCCACTGCACCTCATCACCGGAGGGCAGGACAACCACCTCGGACAAGCCACTGGCTACTTGCTCTGAGTCTCGATCTGGTCAGTCACCGGTTTGTCGCGCGCGGTTCAGCGTGCGGCAAAGCCAGAGTTTCAACTGCTGTTGCTCAGCGGCAAATAGTCATTGGCACCACTGCGACTCACAGGGTATTGCGTCGTTGTCGCCGTCCATTTTCATTCCTGGGCAATTTTGCAGAAAGTTCTTGGCCTCTGCACACGAGGTCATCTGCGAACAATACTTGCGTCCATCACATTTGAAAGGAGCTGAAACAGGCTTTGGCGCAGTCACGACTGTAGCGATTTGTTTGGGATTCGATAGTTGAGCCGCAGCCCAGGACTGTAGTTCAGGGGAAAGCTTCCAAGCCAACAGACCAACAACAAGCATCACCAAAATCAGTTTCATTTTGATCCCATCCATGATGAGAGACCATTTGCGCTCCCGCTATCGATCAGGTGATGGTCAGCGGTGATGACAACGAAGCGCCAGCGCGCCCGGAAACCCGGCCCCTGACGAAGAAGAATAGACCCCTCTGCACCGCCCTGCGCGACATAAGGGAGACGAATCTGAATAGGTGCCCACCCTGACCAAGTGCTGGCCATTCAGTAATCCATCTGAAACACACCAGGCCGGGCAAGCGGTGCTGACTTTACCCAGAGCCACGCCCGGTGTCCCGAACACAACGCTGAACAAAAATAACATCGACGTGTGATCAAGGAGTTCCCCTACGTGTGCCCGCCCCCTGAATGAGCCAAACCATCAGACAGATCCCGGTTCTGCATAAACCAGCGCCGAACCTTGAAGAAGCGTGCGACACGTTATCGCCCACCGTACAACTGCCGTCACACTTATGCGACAATATGCACAATGTCTGGCATGAATCCCGCCTTTATTGCCCAACAGCTTGGACACAGCGTCCAGATGCTGCTCTCGACTTATGCGCGCTGGTTGAACTCTAGCGGTGACTGGGGAGAGATGGAAAGAAACTCCAGAACGCCCCAGGAATGGCCTAAGCGCCAATTGCGCAGCTCGCAACCCATTGATAGGTAAAGTAATTGATCTCCACAGCTAACATCACGATGCAGTTCGGCGCCAAGCCGCTATTCGAAAACGTCTCGGTCAAATTCGGCGCCGGTAACCGCTACGGCCTGATCGGCGCCAACGGTTGCGGCAAGTCGACCTTCATGAAAATCCTCGGTGGCGACCTCGAGCCGTCCGGCGGCCAGGTCATGCTTGAGCCGAACGTGCGTCTGGGTAAATTGCGTCAGGACCAGTTCGCCTACGAAGAATTCACCGTGATCGACACCGTGATCATGGGTCACGAAGAGCTGTGGAAGGTCAAGGCCGAGCGCGATCGCATCTACTCGCTGCCGGAAATGACCGAAGAAGACGGCATGGCCGTGGCCGAGCTGGAAACCGAATTCGCCGAAATGGATGGCTACACCGCTGAATCCCGTGCCGGCGAGCTGTTGCTGGGCCTGGGTATCGGCATTGAGCAGCACTTTGGCCCGATGAGCGAAGTGTCCCCGGGCTGGAAACTGCGCGTATTGTTGGCGCAGGCACTGTTCTCCGATCCTGAAGTGCTGTTGCTCGACGAACCGACCAACCACCTGGACATCAACACCATCCGCTGGCTGGAAAACATTCTGACCCAGCGCTCCAGCCTGATGATCATCATCTCCCACGACCGTCACTTCCTGAACAGCGTGTGCACCCACATGGCTGACCTGGACTACGGCGAGCTGCGCCTGTTCCCGGGCAACTACGACGAGTACATGACCGTAGCGACCCAGTCCCGCGAGCAACTGCTGTCGGACAACGCCAAGAAGAAAGCGCAGATCTCGGAACTGCAATCGTTCGTCAGCCGCTTCTCGGCCAACGCCTCGAAAGCCAAGCAGGCCACTTCCCGCGCCAAGGCGATCGACAAGATCCAGCTGGCCGAGGTCAAGCCTTCGAGCCGTGTGAGCCCGTTCATCCGTTTCGAACAGACCAAGAAGCTGCACCGTCAGGCGGTCATCGTCGAGCGCATGGCTAAAGGCTTCGACGGCAAGCCGCTGTTCAAGGACTTCAGCTTCCAGGTTGAAGCCGGCGAGCGCGTGGCGATCATCGGCCCGAACGGTATCGGTAAAACCACCCTGCTGCGCACCCTGGTCAACGAATTGACTCCGGATGCCGGTACTGTGAAGTGGACCGACGCCGCGGAATTGGGCTATTACGCCCAGGACCACGCTCACGACTTCGAAGATGACTGCAACCTGTTCGACTGGATGGGCCAGTGGACCCAGGGCGGCGAGCAACTGGTTCGCGGCACCCTCGGCCGTATGCTGTTCTCCAACGACGAGATCCTCAAGTCGGTCAAGGTCATCTCCGGTGGTGAGCAAGGCCGCATGCTGTTCGGCAAGCTGATCCTGCAAAAGCCGAACGTGCTGATCATGGACGAACCGACCAACCACTTGGACATGGAATCCATCGAGTCGCTGAACCTGGCGCTGGAGAACTATCCGGGCACGTTGATCTTCGTCAGCCACGACCGTGAGTTCGTATCGTCCCTGGCCACCCGCATCATCGAGTTGAGCGCCGACGGCGTGATCGACTTCAGCGGCACCTATGACGACTACCTGCGCAGTCAGGGTGTTTTGATGTAAGACGGCTTCTAGCCTCAATTGAAAAGCCCTGTCCTGGTGACGGGGCTTTTTGCATTTCAAGGCCAAGGGATGCTTTGGTGCTGACACCTTCGCGGGCAAGCCTGGCTCCTACGGTTTTGTGTCGTTCGCGCGTAATGCGAACAACTCGGGACCTCTAGGAGCGAGGCTTGCCCGCGAAGAGGCCCTCGATAACGCTGCAAAATTCAAAGGCCAATATAGTTAGCCTGCTTCCTTTTATTCCCCACCCACGCCATGATGCAGTTCTCCTGCCGCCGCCCGCGAACGAGCTCTCATGTCTGTGCAGCAACTGCCCCCGCAAAGCTCAATAGCGATCACCCTGCAGATCGTCTCCATCGTTTTCTATACCTTTATTGCCTTCCTCTGTATCGGCCTGCCGATTGCCGTGTTGCCGGGGTATGTCCATGAGCAGTTGGGGTTCAGCGCCATCGTGGCGGGGCTGACCATTGGTTCTCAGTACCTGGCCACCCTGCTCAGTCGGCCCATGGCCGGGCGTCTGTCGGACAGCATCGGTACCAAACGGGCGATTGTTTACGGCTTGTCGGGGATTGCGTTGAGCGGCGGGCTGACATTGCTGTCGACCCTGCTGCAAAGTGTGCCGTGGTTGAGCCTGATCATCCTGATCGCTGGCCGGTTATTGCTGGGCATCGCTCAAGGGTTGATCGGGGTCGGCACGATCAGCTGGTGCATGGGCCAGGTCGGTGTCGAGCACACGGCGCGTTCGATTTCCTGGAACGGCATCGCTTCGTACGGCGCCATCGCCATCGGCGCGCCATTGGGCGTGGTGATGGTCGCTGAACTGGGGTTCACAAGCCTCGGGATCGCGCTGTCGTTACTGGCCCTGCTAGCGCTGCTGTTGATCCGCAACAAACCTTCGGTGCCGGTGATCCGCGGCGAGCGTTTGCCGTTCTGGGCGGTGTTCGGGCGCATTGCCCCCTTCGGCGCGAGCCTGAGCCTGGCGTCCATCGGTTACGGCACGCTCACCACTTTTATTACCCTGTATTACGTCAGCCGTGGCTGGAGCGGCGCGGCTTACTGCCTGACGGTATTCGGGGTCTGCTTCATTCTGGCGCGGTTGTTGTTCATATCCAGCATCAGCCGTTTCGGCGGCTTCACCTCCGCCATCGCGTGCATGACCATTGAAACCGTCGGGTTGGTCCTGCTGTGGCTGGCGCCCTCGACGGGTTATGCCTTGATCGGCGCCGGCCTGACCGGGTTCGGCCTGTCGCTGGTGTATCCGGCGCTGGGGGTGGAAGCAATCAAGCAAGTGCCCAATGCCAGTCGCGGAGCGGGTTTGAGTGCTTATGCGGTGTTTTTTGATCTGGCACTGGCGATTGCCGGACCGCTGATGGGCACGGTGGCGTTGAACCTGGGGTATTCGTGGATTTTCTTTAGTGCGGCGTTGTTGTCGGTGACCGGGCTCGGTTTGACCTTATTACTGAAACACCGCGCAATGGCCTAAGCCTGCCGTAAATCTCCTGTGGGAGCGGGCTTGCTCGCGAATGCGGTGGATCAGACACATTAATGTCGACTGACACGCCCCTTCGCGAGCAAGCCCGCTCCCACATTGGTTTGTGTGTTACCGATCAACCTTATGCCTGGCCGCATACAAACACAGCATCTCCATGGCCAACGTCGCCGCCGCCAGTGAGGTAATGTCCGCGCAGTCGTAGGCCGGTGCCACTTCCACCACGTCCATCCCCACCAGGTTGATCCCGCGCAACCCGCCGAGAATCTCCAGCGCCTGCACCGTGCTCAAACCGCCGCACACCGGCGTTCCGGTGCCCGGCGC
Organism: Pseudomonas wuhanensis; assembly: GCF_030687395.1. Taxonomy (GTDB): domain Bacteria; phylum Pseudomonadota; class Gammaproteobacteria; order Pseudomonadales; family Pseudomonadaceae; genus Aquipseudomonas; species Aquipseudomonas wuhanensis. The sequence continues at coordinate 3,438,505 of NZ_CP117430.1, forward strand.
AAAGGCCGGGTCGAGGCAATCGATGTCGAAGGTCAGATACACCGGGTGGTCACCGACCCGCGCACGAATCGCCTCGACAATCGCCTCGCACCCTTGCCGATGCACCTGCCGCGCATCCAGTACCTGAAAGCCCTGATGATCGTCATTGGTGGTGCGCAATCCAATCTGCACCGAGCGCGATGGATCCACCAACCCTTCTTTGGCCGCATGCCAGAACATCGTGCCGTGATCGACGCGTTTGCCCTCCTCATCCGGCCAGGTGTCGCTGTGGGCATCGAAGTGAATCAATGACAACGGGCCATGCTGGCGGGCATGCGCCTTGAGCAGCGGATAACTGATGAAGTGATCGCCGCCAAACGTCAGCATCGCGCAACCGCCGCTCAGGATGTGCCCGGCGTGAGCTTCGATGCTTTCCGGCACCGATTGCGGCGTGCCGTAATCGAAGGCGCAATCGCCGTAGTCGATCACCGCCAAGTGATCGAACGGGTCGAACGTCCACGGCCAGTGGCGTTCCCAGGCGATCCCGGTGGATGCCGCCCGAATGCCGCGCGGTCCGAAACGCGCGCCGGGGCGGTTGCTGGTGGCGGTGTCGAACGGCACGCCACTGACCACGACGTCGACACCACGCAAGTCGCGGCTGTAGCGACGGCGCATGAAACTGGTGATACCGGCGTAGGTGCTTTCGGCGGCAGTCCCGTAAAGACTGTCGCGGGTCATGGCCTGATCGTTCTGTGCAGGGACGTCCATGAGTGTGTTCCTTATTGTGGGCTTATTGGCGGCTACGGAAAGTGGCCCACAGACGGGTGCGCTGACGCATGTCCTTGAGGCTCATGCTGCGGTCGGCATACAGCCGCTCACGCACCTCGCTCTGCGGGTAGATGTCGGGATCGCTGCGCACCGCCTCATCCACCAATGGCGTCGCCGCCCGATTGGCCGTGGCGAAGAACAGCGTATTGGTCAGCGCGGCGACGGATTCGGGACGCAACATGAACTCGATGAAGGCCCGGGCGGCTTCGGGGTGCGGCGCATCCTTGGGAATCGCCAAATTGTCCTGCCACACCAGCGTGCCCTCCCGCGGAATGCGGTACGCCACCTCGAATGGCTTGTTGGCCTTGCGCGCCTGATCGGCAGCCATGCTCGCGTCACCGTTGTAGGTCAATACCAGGCAGACGCTGCCATTGGCCAGATCGTTGATCTGGCGTCCGGTGGCGACGTACAGCACCGATGGCTGCAACTGACGCAACAGCGCGTCGGCGGCTGTCAGATCAGCCTTGTCGGTGCTGTAGGGATCTTTACCCAGATAATGCAGTGCCAGGCCGATCACCTCTTGCGGCGAGTCGAGAACCGCAATGCCGCAGTCTTTCAACTTGCTGGCGTATTCGGGTTTGAACAGCAGGTCCAGGCTGTTGAGCGGTACGTTGGGCAAGCGCTGCTGCACTGCTTCGACATTCATTCCCAACCCGAGGGTGCCCCAGGTATAAGGCACGCCATACCGATTGCCGGGGTCGACCGCCGCCAGTTTTTCCAGCATGTCCGGGTCGAGGTTGGCGTAACCCTTGAGGCCATCGTGAGGAATTTCCTTCAGCGCGCCCGCCGCCAGCCCACGGGCCAGCACACTGGACGACGGCACCACCACGTCATAGCCGCTGCCGCCGGTGAGCAGCTTGGTTTCCAGGACTTCCGGCGCATCGAACGTGTCGTAGCGCACATGGATGCCGGTTTCCTTTTCGAACCGTTGCAAGGTCTCGGGCGCCACGTAATCGGCCCAACTGTAGAGATTGAGGACTTTTTCCTCTGCCTGGGCCGGCACGGCCATGGCGAGGAACAGCGCGGGTAAACACAGCTTGAAGAGCGGAGCCATGACAAACACCTGACCGGAGGAAGTGGTTGCAGAATGCGTCGTCAGTTACATTGGAAAAATACCAAGTTAGTTATCCTGACTTTAGTGCGGAGTAATGTTTGATGCTCGGTCAACTTCACGACCTGGACCTGCACCTTCTGCGCCTGTTTGTCAGCGTGGTGGAATGCGGTGGCTTCAGCGCGGCCCAGGGTGACCTGGGGCTGAGCCAGTCGAGCATCAGCCAGCAGATGGCCAGGCTCGAAACCCGGCTCGGTTATCGCCTGTGCAGTCGCGGCAAGGGCGGGTTCAAAGTCACCCCCAAGGGCGAACAACTGCTCCTTGCCATTCGCGCCTTGTTCGAGTCGATCGAAGCGTTCCGACATCAATCCAACGGCGTGGCCGGACGCTTGATCGGTGAAGTGCGCCTGGGCTTGTCCGAAGCGCTTGATCAGTCGGTGCTGCAACGGGTTGCCGAGGCGATCCGGCGCTTTCGCGAACGGGATGAATCAGTGCGTATCGAGCTGATCAGCGCCATGCCCGGCGAGATGGAGCGGTTGTTGCTGCAACAACGGCTGGACCTGGCGATCGGTTATTTCTCACAGGCGCAGAGCGCTTTTGACTACCGCGAGTTGTTCACGGAAACCCAGCATTTGTATTGCGCCCCCGGGCATCCGTTGTTCACCGATGAGGCGCCTGACGATCAAGCACTTCAGGCCTGCGACCGGGTCGATCACCCCTACCGCTTCCTGCGCAGCGACGAGCCGTTTCAGGGGAAGAGGTGTTCGGCGCGTTCCGAGCAGGTCGAAGGCACCCTCGCCTTCATTCTTTCCGGCAAGCACGTTGGCTACCTGCCCGATCACTTCGCCCGCAGCTGGGAAGACAAAGGATTGCTGCGCGCCGTGCGCCAGGGCGATATGAGTTTTGAGGTGGCATTTCACCTGGCGCGCCATCGTGCTCAGGTGCCGGGGGATGCGCAGAAGGCGTTTGAAGAGGATTTGCTCGCGGCGTTTGCGGCGCCCGTTTAATCCCCGGCGCACACTGTGGCGAGGGAGCTTGCTCCCGCTGGGCTGCGAAGCGGCCCCAAAAATCGGCTATCGCGATATTCCAGTTAAACCGCGTGTGCCGGGTTTGCGACTGCTGCGCAGCCGAGCGGGAGCAAGCTCCCTCGCCACAGGTTTTGTGTATGCCCCTCTGTACCGTTTAGCGTTGCCCTCGCTGCTCGCGGCTGGCATCCTGCGCCTCCATTTTCTGACCCGGCCCCGCCTTTCGGCACGCAAACCACCATGACCGCCTCTGAAAAAGCCCCTGCCCCACGCCACAACGACCTGATTTACGGCCTCGACGATCGCCCCCATCTGACCGCCACGGTCTTCGCCGCCCTGCAACACGTGCTGGCAAGTTTCGTCGGCATCATTACCCCGACGCTGATCATGGGCAGCGCCCTGGGCCTGCAAAGTGAAGTGCCTTACCTCATCAGCATGGCACTGTTCGTTTCGGGGCTGGGCACGTTTGTGCAGGCGCGACGGTTCGGCCCGGTCGGCTCCGGCCTGTTGTGCCTGCAAGGCACCAGCTTCTCGTTTATCAGCGTGATTCTCAGCGCCGGGTTCATGGTCAAAGCACGTGGCGGCGGCACCGATGAAATCCTCTCGACGATTTTCGGCGTGTGCTTTTTCGCCGCGTTCATCGAGGTGGTGCTGAGCCAGTTCATCGGCAAGCTGCGGATGCTGATCACCCCGGTGGTAACCGGCACCATCATCACCCTCATGGGCCTGTCGCTGATCAAGGTCGCCATGACCGACATCGCCGGCGGTTTCGGTGCGACGGATCTCGGCGCCGCCAGCCATCTGGCGCTGGCGGCACTGGTGCTGGGAACCATCGTGGTGTTGAACCGGGTGGATGTGCCGTTCCTGCGCCTGGGCGCGATCGTCATCGGCCTGGCCCTCGGTTACGCGGTCGCCTGGTTCATGGGCCAGGTCGATTTCGCCAGCCTGCCCGCCGTGCCGCTGATGAGTGTGCCCGTACCGTTCAAGTACGGTTTCTCCTTCGATTGGGTCGCGTTCGTGCCGGTGGCGGTGATTTTCCTGGTGTCGCCCCTGGAAGCCGCCGGTGACCTGACCGCCAATTCGATGATTTCCCGGCAGCCAGTCAAAGGCCCCCTTTATATCCGCCGGATTAAATCCGGCCTGCTGGCCGACGGTCTCAATTCGGCGATGGCGGCGGTGTTCAACAGCATGCCGATGGTGACCTTCGCCCAGAACAATGGGGTGATTCAGCTCACTGGTGTGGCCAGCCGTTATGTGGCGTTTTTCATCGCCGGCCTGTTGGTGGTGCTGGGGTTGTTCCCGATGATCGGCGCGGTGCTGCAACTGATGCCGAAACCGGTGCTCGGCGGCGCTGAACTGGTGATGTTCGGCACCGTGGCAGTGGCCGGGATCAAGATTCTCGCCGAGGCCGGCCTGCATCGACGCAACATGCTGATCGTGGCGATTTCCCTCGGCATGGGCCTGGGCGTCGCGGCAGTGCCTGACGTATTGCGCGAGTTGCCGAAGGCGCTGCACAACATCTTCGAATCACCGATCACTGTCGGTGCGTTGTGCGCTATCGTGCTGAATATCTTCTTGCCCGAAGAGTTCATCGAGCTGGAAGAAGACGAGTTCGATCCGGAAGCCTCGGTGCTTCAGGTGATGCAGAACCCGGATGTTGCGGCCAAGGGTGAACCCGTGCCTCCCGTGGTTGTCGCACAGTTGAACCGTCCGTAATGCTCGAAGGCCGAGCCATGCACGGTTCGGCCTTTTACTTTACGAGAGCCTGTCCATGCGCAGATTAATTGCCCTGTCCCTCCTGCTGCTCTCTCTCAGTGCATGTGCCCTGTTTCCCAGTCGCGACCCGCTGAACATCAACGTGGTCGGTATCGAGCCGCTGCCAAGCCAGGAACTGGAAGTGCGTTTTGCGGTAAAACTGCGCGTGCAAAACCCCAATGAAACGGCAATCGACTACAACGGCGTGGCGCTGAATCTGGAAGTGAATGGCCGACAACTTGCCTCCGGCGTCAGCGACCAATCGGGCTCGATCCCCCGTTTCTCCGAAGCGGTGGTAGTGGTGCCGGTGAGCATTTCGGCGTTCACCGTGCTGCGTCAGACCCTCGGCCTGAGTCAGACACAAACACTGGATAATCTGCCGTACGTGCTTCGGGGCAAATTGGCTGGCGGCGCGTTCGGCACTATGCGTTTTGTCGATCGCGGCAAACTCAGCCTGCCGGGTTCTACCTCCGGGACCTGGTAACGTTCATCGGCCGCTACATAACGGGGTCGATCACCTGCGTCACACAATGCTTGAGCCCTTCTATGTGCCAGTTGGCCCATAGCCGGGTTTTGCCGTTGCTGCCTTCATCAGGCTCTATCGCCAGCCAGTTTCGAGCAGCAATCAGGTAACGCCCCCTTGCGCCGATGGGCAACATGGTTCCGGTGATGGCGTAGTCGATCTGCTCCTGGTTCCCGCCGATGGACTCCAGAAAGTGCACCGCCAGGGCCGGTGGCGAAGGATGGACGACGCCGGTGGAAATCAATTGATAGATCTTCCCTGATCCGTCGCTGCCATGCCGGGCCAACTTCGATTCGATTACGCAGACCCCAGCCACATGAACATCGCCGGACACCAGCGTGACCTTGCATGATTCGGCATTGGCAAAATCCAGCAGGCGCATGATCAGCCGCTTGCGTTCGTCCCGGTGGGGCAGGCTTCGCCAGTGGTCGCGCAAATCGTCCTCGAGCTCCTGCTGCCCCGAAAGCAGATCCAACGCCTTTTCGGCAGATTGCAAGTCAAGGTAACCCACGGGAATACTCGACATCAGCAGCAGGTGCTTATGCGCCTTGACCTTGCCTAGCCAAGCGTAGATCGCATCCCAACTGACTGGCGAAATGACCCGAGTTTGTTGAACCCGTGGGGCCGTCAAATCCGGCGCACGTTCGCTGCGCAGGTCGGGAACCAGCAATGCCAACTCGCCCAGACCGGTGAACCCCAGGTGAAAGCCGTCAGCGGTGTCGGGAATCGCGCAGGGATGAGTATCAGCGGAAGGCTTGAGGTGAGGATGAGTCTGGATCAGTTGCTGCTGGAAAATCCTGAAATAGCGTTTGGCCATGGCAAACAGCCCCTGAAACACCGGACTCGAATGCAGTATCTCGTCGTAGGAGCCCCAGCCATCGATGATGTCATGGTCATCCCACATCATCACCGTCGGGATGACGCTGAACACTTTCGCCACCTCAGGCTGTTTCCAGCGTTCCAGGTAGAGCCGGGTGAAAAACCTATCCAGATCGGCTTCGATCACCTTACTGTAGACCGCCTTTTTACGGTCGGCGAAGGGTTTGGCGAACCATGTTTTCATGGACGACACATTGCTGCGCATGTCGTCGCTGTAAACCTGATCGCCCCCCATCAACAGCAGGTGATAAGGCTCGCCTTGATGAACGCCCCACATGTGCTCCCAGCGCTCGTTATTCCTGTCCACCTTCTCCATATCCTTGGGGTCCGAGAAGCCGTTGCACGACACATACGCGATGCGCGGCGTCTGGCCCTCGGCAGGAACGACGAAATTGGTCTCCGTACCCTCTATCTTGATCGTGTAGGTAATGGCAACGCTCTGGTCTTGCACCGCTTTGAAATCGATGCGCCAGACGCGGTACTGAGGGTTGAGCAACGGGATATCGGCGGTGGCCAACGGTTTGCCGGCGGTGACACCGCTGGGTACTTTTACGCTGGGCGATAACCCGCCCAAAGGTAAAACCACTAGAGCAGACACGTTATAGACATTACTGTTGATACCACGAAATTGCAGAATCGGGCCTAGTAACAAACTCATGGGTAGTCCATCCATTGACAGGGGTGTGAACGCCTAAAGATTAGACGACAATCGATGCTGCGCATGAAGCGCATCGCCCGCCCGTACAAGGAAGTCACCCACGATGCACCCTGCTCCAACGCTCTACACCGAACGACTGATTTTGCACCCGCTGGAACTGGCCGATGCCGAGGCCATCCAGCAACAATTCCCTCACTGGGACGTGGTGCGTTATCTGAATGTCCTGGTGCCGTGGCCTTATCCCGCCGATGGCGCGATGACTTACCTGCGTGATATTGCCCTGCCGGCGATGGCCCGTGACGAAGAATGGCACTGGTCGATCCGCCTGAAGTCAGCGCCCGATCAACTGATTGGTAATGTCAGCCTGATGAATGAACAGGACAATAACCGCGGCTTCTGGCTGGCCCCGCAATGGCAAGGACAGGGGTTGATGGGTGAAGCCAGTGCAGCGGTGACCGAGTACTGGTTCGAAACACTCGGCCGGCCGTTGCTGCGCGTGCCGAAAGCGGCGCCGAATATCGGCTCGCGCAAACTCTCGGAACGTACTGGCATGCGCTTGATACACATCGAAGAGGGCGACTTCGTCAGCGGGCGATTCCCGAAGGAACTGTGGGAGATCACCCGTGAAGAGTGGCTTCAACTGCGCTGAAGATCCAATGTGTGTGGGGCTTGCTCGCGAAGAGGGCGTGTCAGTCGACATTAATATCAGCTGACACACCGCCTTCGCGAGCAAGCCCACACATTTGTTATGCGTTGAACCGCACACCCGGCTTGGCCCGCTCATCCACCGTCAACTCAAACACGTCCGGGCGCGCGTAGTGCCCGACCACGTCGTAGTCGTAACGGGCGCGGATCAGGTCGGCGGTGTCGATTTCGGCGGTGAGCAAACCCGCCTCGTCGCGCAGCGGTCCGGCGAGAATGTCGCCCATGGGCCCAACAATCACGCTGCCGCCAGCAATCAACGGACGCTGCGCCGGCCAGTTGGCGATTTCCACGCCCAAGGCTTGCGGTGAGGCCTGGACCTGACAGGCACTGACCACAAAGCAGCGTCCTTCATGGGCGATGTGGCGCATGCTGACTTGCCACATTTCCCGCTCGTCCACCGTCGGCGCGCACCAGACCTCCACGCCTTTGGCGTACATCGCGGTGCGCAGCAGCGGCATCATGTTTTCCCAGCACACCACCGCGCCAATCCGCCCGACCTGGCTGTCGATCACCGGCAAGGTCGAGCCATCGCCCTTGCCCCAGATCAGTCGTTCGGTGCCGGTGGGCATCAGTTTGCGGTGCTTGGCGACCAGCCCGGCCTGCGGATCGAAATACAGCGCGGTGCAATATAAGGTGCTGCCCGTGCGCTCGATCACGCCGATCACCAGGTTGGCGCCAGTGCGCGAGGACAATCCGGCCAGGGCTTCTGTCTCGGCACCGGGCACGTCGATGGCGTTGTCGAAATACCGCGCAAACGCTTCCCGCCCCTCTGGCAGTCGATAGCCCAATTGCGTGCCGAAGCCCTCGCCTTTGGGGTAGCCGCCGAGCAATGCCTCCGGCATGACCACCAGTGCCGCACCGGATTCGATAATGGCGGTTTCCCAGGAGAGGATTTGATCGAGGGTGTCGGCCTTGCCGCCGGGCAACGCGCCGATTTGCAGCGCAGCAACGATGGACTTGGGCATCGTGGTAACTCCGTCAGTAATGAGGTGTTGCTCATTCTGCGGCGCCACAGGATCATGAATAAAGCCCGACTCACTGCTGAATGATATGAACCAAATGAATATCGCGACCGTCGATCTCAACTTGCTCAAAGTCTTCGAAGCCCTGCATGAAGAGTCCAGCGCCAGCCGTGCCGCGCTGCGTCTGGGCGTGACGCAATCGGCGGTCAGCGCGGCGTTGCGTCGATTGCGTGAGGTGTATGGCGATCAGTTGTTCGTGCGCACGGGTCGAGGCCTTGCGCCGACGCTCAAGGCCAACCAGTTGAAACCGGTGGTCAGTGATGCGCTGAATAAATGCCGCCAGAGCCTGGCGATGGTCGATCCGGCTGCGCATCAATACGACGGGCGCTCGGTGACGGTGGGTTTGTCGGATGATTTCGAAATTGCCTACGGGCGACGATTGATTGAAGAAATCGCTGATCGCGCGCCGAAACTGCGATTGATCTTTCGCCAGACCCATAGCCAGATCGTCGCCCGGGCCTTGATGGAACGCAGCATCGATCTGGCGATCACGGCAGGCGGGTTTGCCGAGCGTTTGCTCAGTCGTCAGGTGCTGGGTGAAGGCGATTATCGGTGTCTGGTGGATCCCCTCAGTCTGGCCGAAGGACAAGAGACTCTCAGCCTTGAGGCGTTCGTCGCCCGCGAGCACATTCTGGTGTCATCGGGCGGTTTTATCGGGATTACCGATGAAGGCCTGGCAGCGTTGGGGCTGAGTCGGCGGGTCTGCGCGTCGACCACGCATTTTGCGGCGTTGCCGTATCTGCTCAAGGGCAGCCAGGCGGTGGCGACTATTCCAGCCCATGCGGCTCGAAGTATCGCCGCGCTCAGCGGACTGGCGTTGCTGCCCTGCCCTTTGGCGCTGCCACGCTACCCGATCGAACTGGGCTGGCGCACCAGCACGCAGCTCGATCCGGTGGTGCTGAAAGTGCGCGAGGCGATTATCGCGACCTTTTCCCATCTGTAGGCGCTGGCGCAGGCAATTTCGAAACTGTCCGTGCTGGAAGCCTATTTAGCGGCCATCAGGCGATTGACTTCACTGCGCACCATGTTCGCGAATTCCGGCGGCGACATGCCGTCGAGTTCGGCGCGGACCCACTCGGCCCATTTGCCTTTGCGCTTGGCACGCTCACCGAACAACCGTGCGGCTTCGCCCTTGGATTTACCCAGGTTGTTTTGCCAGAGTTCGAACAGACGGGATTTTTCATCTTCCAGCGCCGCGCGCTCGGCAAGGGGTTTGTCGGCCAGATTGAAGCTCATGGGAATTACCTGCTGCGTAAAATAGGCGACATCTTACACTGTAGAAAGAAATGTCCTGCCCTGGATTTTTTTTCAGGGTGGAGTCGCCACGCAAAATTGTGCAACTTTTGCCATGGCGCCAGACTCCATTGTTCACTGCCTTTTCACCTGCAAGGAGTACTCCAATGGCCCGCAAAATCATCGATCAAGTCGCCGAGGATCAAATCAAGGATCAGGTCTTCAGCGAACTTCAGGCCCTGATCGAAGAGTCGGAAAAACTGCTGAAGAGTAGTGCTTCACTGGTCGGTGAAGAAGCGGACACCCTTCGTGGTCAAATCGCCCAGAAACTCCAGCAGGCCCGGGGTTCAGTCTCCAGTATGCGTGACCGGACCAAGCCCGCAGTCGAGGCCAGCGAAATCTACATCGGGGGTCATCCCTGGCAAACCGTAGCCATCTCCGCCGGATTCGGTTTGGTGGTGGGGCTGTTGTTGGGCCGGCGTTAAGCCATTGAGCAACAGTACGGAACCTGTGGGAGCGGGCTTGCTCGCGAAGGCGGCGGTACAGTCAACATTGATGTTGCCTGACACACCGCTTTCGCGAGCAAGCCCGCTCCCACATTAGGGATTGCGGTGGACCTCAGAGCCCTGCCAGCTCTCGCAGATTCGCCAGCGTCTGAGCGTCGAGCGCAATGCCTTCGGCCTTGGCTTTGGCACGCTGCCGGTGACGTCGATCACCCGGTAACCGCTTGAGCCCCACGCCGTGCATCTGCCGGACCAGCTCCTGACTGCGCTCGGCAAAGTTCTGTCCCGCCGATTTGCTCGGGTCGATCACGATCAGCAGTTGACCGGTCCAGGGTGTTTTCGCCCCCGGATGGTTCGACCAGTCGAACTCGAAAGAGAAATGGCCTCCGGTCAACGCCGCCGCCAGCAACTCGACCATCATCGACAACGCCGAGCCCTTATGCCCGCCAAACGGCAGCAACGCGCCGCCTTCAAGGATCGCTTTCGGGTCCTGGGTCGGCTGGCCGAGGCTGTCCACCCCAATGCCCGCCGGCAAACGCTCGCCTTTACGGGCAGCGATCTGTACGTCGCCATGAGCGATAGCGCTGGTCGCCAGGTCGAAGACAATCGGATCACCGTTGGCCCTGGGCGCGGCGAAGGCAATCGGGTTGGTCCCGAACAGAGGACGATCGGCACCGTGCGGCACGACGCAGGTCATGCTGTTGACCACGCTCAGTGCCACCAGCCCTTCATCGGCAAACGGCTCGACGTCTGGCCACAAGGCGGCGAAATGGTGGGAATTACGAATGGCCAGCACCGCAATGCCGGCACTGCGGGCTTTTTCCACCAACAATGACCGCGCGGCCGCGAGGGCCGGTTGGGCAAAACCATTAGCGGCGTCGACCCGGACGAAACCGGAGGCCACGTCCTCGACCACCGGCACCGCCTGACCATTGACCCAACCGCTTTGTAATGTCGACACATAACCGGGAATGCGGAACACACCGTGGCTGTGTGCACCGTCGCGCTCGGCGCCGGCACAATTGAGGGCCAGGGTTTTGGCGACATCGGCTGAGGTGCCGTGGCGCAGGAAGATCTGCTCGAGCAACGCCGTCAGCGCTTCGAAGGACAGGTTTTGCGAAACCGCAGTAGAGACATGATCGTGTGGCGCAGACATCTGAAGCTCCAGAGTAATTATTGGAGGGGGCAACAGCGTACGAAAACCAACCGATTAACAACGGGCGACCAGCAGCCTGTCAACCTTTCGCTTGAACCGGTGCACCTGATCAGAACCGATTGAGCCGAAAAGCTGCTTTGGCGCCTGTTTGCACGAACATCGGGTGGCCGTGCGGTAACTATCTACCACCTTCGACTCACCCGCGACTTTTAGTCTTGAGCCTCAATCCACAGGCGCACCCCGCAGCGCCCTGAACGAGACTCGACAATGCCCACACCTCCCGCCCCACTGTTTTTCCCCGAGGCCCTGCGCGCTCCCAGCCACTGGAATGATCTGGGTAAAACCCATGGGCTGACGCGCAAGGATTTCGAATGGCTCAGTCATCTGGAACTGGCCAGCCAAAGATTACGCAGTCAACAGACCCCATCGATGTTCGCCGAAAAAATTCTGCTCAAGTCGGACGCTCTGGGCCCCATTCCCTTGGCCGGCAGCTTCGTGCTCAGCCTCACTCCGGATGACAAAGGGGAGATTCTCTACACCCCGTACGCCGGCATAAAGAAGTTCGACAGCCGCGCAGCCTTGACCGAACAGCTTAAACGTCAGCTGGACAACGCGACCGAGGACCACGACCTGCTGGCCTTCATGTCGTTGTCTGCGCGTAAAACGCTGGCGGCCGCACCCCGTATTCAAGTGAGCTTTCAGGCCATCGAGGGCGACGTATTCGAAGACCAGCGCACCGTCATCGCCAATAACCAGCGAATGAACGAGCAGGCCATGCTGGACGAGTTGATCAAGCTGCCGACGCTCACCTCGCTCCTCACTACGCTGCTTGATGAGTTGCTGCAGTCGCCATTCCCGGGCGTTGATCAACGCCAGACCCGACTCAACTTTTACTCCGTTGCACCGCCCCATGACGGTAACCAGGAAAGTGCCCCGAGCCGCCGCTGGATCAACTCCATGTCCTTGAGTGACGCCGTGCTGTCGTACTACCGCCATCAGCGATGGCCGAGCGGGCAGCTTCACGAGTTTTCTCATCCGGAAAAAGCGCCGGCGAGCACCGACCAGCGCCACTGGGAAACCGCTGTAAAGACCGCCTCCAGCAAACTGATAAGCCTGCTGTCCGGGAAACTGCAGCACTACTGGGACACGGCAGCGGCCGACGGCGCACTCCGTCGCGACTTTTTCAGCCGGGCCATCCGGGAGAAGGCGCGCGCAGAGTTCCTGATCAAACGCGAAGCCGACATCATCAACCCTGAACAGAGCCAGGCCTTGCACCAGCTGATTCAGCCGACAGCCGGCACGTCCTCGACACTCAGCCTTGAAACCGTGCGTCTTTGGGAACACGAGGCCAACTATGTAGAGCTGGCGGGGTCGCTGATGATCAGTCATTCCTCGTCCAATGCCTTCCTCTACACCCCCACTCAGGGCCTTCAAGTTCTGAAAGACGATCAAGATCTCAAAGACACCTTGCTGAGAAAATTCAGCGCGGTCGGTCACGAAGACGAGCTCTACGGTCTCCTGAATCTGGACGAACGGAATCGGTTCATCGGTTTCAACCACCCACAGGTCTGCGGCGAGGTGATTTCGGGGTCGGTATTCAAAAAGCTGTTTGAGGCGATCATTACCAAGCAACTGCAAAACATGGAATACGTTCTGCAGGTTTACCGCCACAGCGACGGCACCGTGGACCTCCATGCCCTGTTCGACAAGGCACTGGATATACGCTCAATGATCAGCGATCAATTGCTGACGCTCAATGTTCAGGAACGCTGGACTACCCGGCCAGTGTTGTCTGGCAACCAACTGCCGTCCATGGTGCTGGCAGACAAGACAGCGGCTTTGGTAAAAACCTTCAGCGCTGTCGAATCGCTGATCAGCACGGAGTTCGCCTCCCAGCCAATCGCCTCTCTGGCGCTACAGAGCGTTTATCTGGACAAACTGAAACCCCGGCTGGCCCACGCATTTTCCGTGGGTTTGCGCGGCGAAGCCAGCCTGCGGGTACTCAACGCAACGCTGCGGGGTAGCGACCGCGCCATTGTCGATACGGTGCTCAATCCAGATCAACCGGATCGAAAAACGCGCATTGCCCTCAATGGTTTCAAGCCTGATGCCTATTCACTGATTCTTGAGCGTACCGGGCAGAGAAATGTTCTCCCCCTGGCCCATTGCGTACTGTTGACCGAACGTGGCGGGCTCGATGTCCGGCATTCGGGCCGGGCGATTCTGTGGACGCCTGCGGCCGGGCTGGAAGTTTTTGCGACGATCAACAGCGCAACGACGGAACTGAACCGGCGTCTGCTCGACGCCAACAAACGTCTGGAACTGCTGGAAAACCTCAGCCCGGCCCAACGCACATTCAACCAGCGCTACAAGCTCAACTCCTTGCGACTGATTGAAGGCCATGTGTTGCAGCACCTTGCGCAATCCTCCATTGACCACTTCCTGGCCCGTTGCGAACACCTGCGCAGCCTGAAGCTGGACGGTGCGCAGCAGATCAAAGCGTTGAAAAAAATGACGCAAAGGGTTATCGACACCAACTTGCAAAGAGCCACGTTGATCTCGCAGGCAATCACCCGACAACAATCCTTGCCT